>JBEKJJ010000003.1:0-86966 GCA_050011295.1 Bryobacteraceae bacterium | reverse complement strand
GCTGGTCGACATAGAAAGCCGCCGCCTTCTTCGGGTCTGGCGCTTGAATCAGAATATCCGTGCCAAAGCTGTTTGCCATGTAGGCTCCTCCGTGCTGGGAATGCAATCAAAGCTAGCACAAATCGCGAACACCCTTGGCGTCTTTAGCGGATGGACGTGCTAACGGTATTCGAATTCGCTCCGCCAATCGAAACATTCACCGGCACGGCCGCGCCGGACGTGGCCCCGGCAGGCACCTGCACGTTGATTTGATAGAGACCGACGTCACCAGGGCTAAGTCCGGAGAATAGCACCGTCGCTGCGGCACCACCGATATTTACTGTGGGAGCCGCTGTGGTCTCCGAGAGTGGCTTGCTAAGAGCCGGCGCACCGGTTGCGGGTTGGTTCGTTACAGGTCCCAGGCCGATGCAAAAAATCAGCACAGAACTGCCGGCGGCCGCTGGGTTCGCTGGGGTAATTAATTGATATTTTGCGTCCAAGATCGCACCTTGGTTGGTCTGACTGTTGACGACGAAGATGCCGGGAGCGTAAGGCGCGAGTGTTATTGTTTGCGGCGCGCCGCCTTCGCCATTGAGCAGGGCGGATACCGTTGTTTGTTGCTCGCCGGCCAGTTCCCATGGGATCTGGGCATTGATTTGAAGCGATGAGCCGAAGAACAACGGCGCGGGAGGCGCGCTTCCGAACTCAAGCGAAAGTCCGGAAAAGTCGGTGGGGATTGGGAAGGAAGTGGATGAAACCGCTTCGGAAATTGGAAAGGTCCCGAAGACCGCCGCGATACTGCCAGCAGCGACAGGAGCCTTATTGGTGGCTGCGTTCACCACGCCGTTCGCATTGACGGAAGGAGCACCGGAGGCGTCCGCCAGGCTCAATCTGAATATGGTTCCAACTGCGTTCTTTCCGCCGCCATCCGTTGTGCCGTAAAAGTTGCCGTCACCTCCCAACGTCAGCCCGCTATATGGGAACGAGCCGTCCGTTCCGCTGAAGCTGTATAGAAGCGTGAATGTCCCGCCAGGAGTGACTTCGAATAACGTACCGAACAAAGTGCTTGCCCCTCCGGTTTGAGCAGCTCCGTAGAAGTTTCCAGCATTGCCTTTAACGAGTCCGGCGATGGGCCCCTGTCCATCAGCGCCGTTGAAACTGTGGAGAGTAGTGAGCGTTCCGGTGGGAGTGATCTGGAAGATCGTTCCCTGACCGAACGCGCCACCGGCGGTCGTGGTCCCATAGAAGTTGCCGTCGTCGCCAAGCACCAGGGTGCCCCATGGATCGGCGCCGTCCTTGCCGTTGAAGCTATGGAGAGTGGTGAGCGTTCCGCCGGGAGTGATCTTGAAAACGGTGCCGGCAAAGCTCGCGCCGCCAATGGCGGTCGTCCCGTAGAAGTTGCCATCCGTGCCAACCGCTAACGTGCCTATCGGGTCGGCGCCAGCCCCGCCATTGGCGACGTACTGGCTCGAATTGAAAACGTACAGATTCGTAAACGTCCCGTCCGGGGCGATCTTGAATACCGTGCCTGCCCCTATCCCAGTGGCTGTCCCAACGACATACTCGCCTCCGCTCGTGGTGGTCCCGTAGAAGTTGCCATCGCCGCCAAGTACGAGCCCGCCCCAGGGACCATTACCATCTAATACGTTGAAGGTGTGCAGCGTAGTGAATATTCCGGCCGAAGTAATCTTGAAGATCGTACCGGCGCCGGGACTCGAAAGCGTCGTGGTTCCGTAGAAGTTTCCGTCCGGACCCAGCGCCAATGTGCCAAACGAGCCGACACCGTCGGCGCCATCGAAGGTGTGCAAAGTGGTAAGGGTACCATCCGGCGTGATCTTGAAAACCGTACTGTGGCCGGAGGTGGTCCCATAAAAATTCCCGTCCTTGCCCTGGACAAGCGTCCCCTTGGGCGCCGCGCCGTCTGCTCCTCCAGTAAACGTGTAAAGTGTCGTCAAGGTTTGGGCAGGCGAGGCCGAAGCCAGCGCGAGCAGTATTGTCGAAAGAAATCCGAGTCTGAGTTGACAGACCGGATTCGCGCGAGTCGAATGATCACAATGAGAGTTCCGCATGAATCATTGAATGCTGATACCGAAATCGAAAATGTCCGCGGAGCTCGCCGCGCCTGCGCCGTAGGCCCCGTAAGGGCCGGCCGCAACCATGCCGCCGGAAGAGGCCAGGAAGCAGTACTCGCCCTCTTTCAATTCATCGACTTTCACTTTATAGAGGCCCGCCCTGATCCGTTCGGACTTAAACGGGATCATCGCCTTGGCATCGCTTCCCGAGGACCTTCCCAATGCACTGAACTGTCCGATTATGGTGTCCCGGTTCGACTTGTTGACTTCCAACTTCAACAGGACGAACTGGTTCGGGTTCGAGAGACTTCCGATTCCGAAATAGGTTTTGCCAAGGCCCGCCTGCTTGTCATCGAAGTAGAAGTAGAACACTGGTGACGATTCGGGAACCCGGATATTTGCGTGCGGGCCCTGGATCAGTGCTTTCGTTTTTGCCTTCACGATTCCGTACGTTATCGCCGAGGGCAGCATACCACCGGTTTTTGCGCCTTGATAAGCCGCCCGCTCCAGAACGATCATCTGTGGCTTCCCCTCCCGGTCCTTAGTGTAGAGATAAATGCCAGAATCGTGCGGCGTCAGAGGGTCGTTTAAATCCCCCGTGGAATTGTCTCCCGGAGCAGGAGTTGCTCCCGAGGCCTTGGCGGAGCCGATCCCGATGCCGATCGGCGTTTGGACCACCATGGGCTGGGGAGCCTGTGGTGGGTGCAGATTGGACTCGGGCCCGGACGGCGTCAGATCAGCTTTCGGGTCCAACATGACCTTGAGAACAGCATCGGTGACCTTCGCCTTCTTGAGGCGTATTAGTTCCTCTGAGCTGAGGTCAAAAACCTTGCCCTCCTTACGGAGCTTGGCGACGATGACGTCATCTGAGAGACCGGCCTCAACCATCGCCATTATTCCGTCGATGGTCAGACCTTCAGGTTTTGATGACTGGACCGACGTAGGTTTTTTCGTCGTTTTGTCCGGAGAGGATTGCTGCGCAACAATCGGGAGAACCAACACCAATATGGATAGCGCATGTAAAGGAATTGACATGTTCTTGCTTAGCCTCTGCGCTCGAATCAAGGCTGGGGCACCAGCGTGTAGGTCACCTGATCCACGGGCTCGCTGCGATCACCGTTATTGTTGGTGAAGCTTACGAATGTAATCGTGTTCCCGACCTGACTGACACCGATCAGGGTGTTGGGTTGCCAGCCACCGATGCCGGCGGTGCCGCCGACGCCATAGCTCCAGGCTGTCGACGTGATACCCGCGGCCTTGATGCGTGCCGCCAGCGGATTGCTAGCGATTGGGCCGACGTACCAGGTGGCACTTCCGGGATAAGTGTAGACGTAGGCGCCTTTTGGTGCAGCAAGCGACCATTCCGTAGTCCCCCCACTAGCAACACCCGGGCCGCTTATCGTGATAAGCATCTGTCCGTTGTAGATTGTGCTTGGTCCCACATAGTTGCCTGCAATGAAAGAGGACACTAGCGGAACCGGCGACGGGACAGCCTCCGGGTAGCCGGGAGCAAGTGTTAGGTTGCCAGCCGAATCCACCTCGAATAGCAACGTAATGTTCTTATAGATTGTGCCCTTGGCGGTGACGACAGGAACCCACGTCGCGGTGACGGCGTTGCCGGAGGCAGTCAATGTGGAATATTGGAACAGCGCATAGGGCGGCGTTTGCGCATGGGCAACAACCGCGCAACCTGCGGCGGAAGTCAGTACAAATGCAGCCAGCCGAACGGCGCGGCAGCATGAATTTAAAGCTTCATAAAACAAAGTCATTACAGAAACCTCCTTTTTCTGATACGATTTCAAGACAGGTTAGCGATTTGTCGTTGGCCTTCACAGAACAATACGCAAACGGGAAGAAAACACCGCCATGTCGAGTCCTCAAGAATCACCGCTTTCCGAGGATCGTGAAGCGATCCCGCTTGCTGAACAAAAAGCTTTAGACGAGCTTTTCACCCGGCTTTACAACAAAATACGAATTCTGGCTGCGCGGGTTCGGTGGAATGGCACAAATCCGACACTCAGCCCAACCGCGTTGGTGCATGAAGCGTATATCAAACTGCGGAAAGACCCGCCGGAGTTGGCCGCGAGATCCTACGACGACGTTATAGGCATCTTCGCGAACGCGATGCATCAGATCCTGATCGACGCCGCCAGGCGCAAGAGTGCACAAAAACGTATCGCCCTGGATACACCTGAGACAAAGGAGTTGCCCATTGAGGATGCACTCACGGTTCTGGCGGCGCTAGAACGCCTGGACGGCAATAATCCGCGTCAAGCCCAAATAGTGAAGTGCCGATTTCTGCTCGGCATGACTGTCGATGAAACTGCAGCAGCCCTTCGTCTGAGCAAGAGAACAGTTGAACGCGAATGGCAAGATGCCAAAGCACGCTTAAGCAGGGAAATCGATCCAAGCAAGGAGTAGTTTCCATGGACAGATCGTCCGTACTGGACTGCGACATTTTCGATCTTGCCGATCAAGTCCTCGACGTATTCCCCGAAGAAATCCCTATTGAAGACTTCGGCCCGTACCATTTGTTAGAGGTGATTGGCAAAGGTGGCATGGGCGAGGTCTTTCTCGCTGAAGACAAAGCGGCCGGGCGCCGCGTGGCTATCAAGTTCCTCCGCAACGTGTGGTCTGACCCCGAACTCCATCGACACTTCACTCGTGAGATACAGATGCTCGCCAAACTGGAGCATCCGCATATTGCGCGCCTTTACGACGTTGGCGTTCACCCGAACGGAACGCCGTACTCTGTATTGGAATACGTCGAAGGCAAACCCCTGGATCAGTATTGCCGGGAACGACAGTGCTCGCTCGAAGCACGAATCCGGCTTTTTCGCTCAGTTTGTGAAGCCGTGCAGTATGCCCACAGCCGGGCAGTGGTCCATCTGGACTTGAAACCGTCCAACGTTCTGGTTAAGGAAGATGGAACGCCGATGCTCCTCGATTTCGGCATAGCGAGACACCTCGAAAACCTCGATCAGCCGGTGGATCAAACGCAACTAAGATTCACGCCGGCCTACGCGGCGCCGGAGCAGATTCGCCGTGAACCCGTGGGCACTTATACGGACGTGTACGCACTAGGGGTGATCCTATATGAATTGCTCGCGGGAAAACATCCATACGCCGTGGAAGGATGCACGCCGAGCGAAATTGAGGCCATCGTCATCGGCGAGCGGGAAGCGGAAAAACCCTCAGCTTCCGCTAGGCGCGTCAAAGCCAATAAATCGGCCTGGAACGATCTCGATGTTCTATGTCTCAGGGCGATGAAAAAGGATATCGCAAGTAGATATCCTTCGGTGGTGGAATTGTCGCAGGACGTCGATCACTACCTGAGGGGCGAACCGCTGAAAGCTAGGCCAGACAAGCTGGCTTATCGGGTTGGCAAGTTTCTGCGGCGCAATCGACGGGTTGTTCTCGCGTCAGCCATGACGCTGACCTTGATCGCCGTGACTATCACGTTTTTTACGATTAGCGTGGCCAAGTCGCGCGATGCCGCATTATCGGAGGCTGGTCGCCAGCGCATCCAGCAATTCATGTTGAGTCTGTTTGGCGGCGACTACAATGCCGCGCCAGCCGGTGACATGCGTGTCGTGGATATGCTGGATCGCGGAGTGGAGAAAGCGCAACTCCTGAAAAGCGAGCCAGCGGTTCAGGCCGAATTATATGAGTGGCTCGGGGGTATCTACCACAGTTTGGGCAAACTGGATCGTTCAGACTCGTTGCTGCAGGCGGGATTGGAGAAACGCAAATCTGTTTTCGGATCGGACAGCACGCGGGTGGCGGACAGTCTGGTAATACTTGCCATTCTACGCATAGATCAGGCCCGGTTTGCGGAAGCTGAGCAGTTTTTGCGCGAAGCCGTTGCCATAGACAGGCGGCACTTATTGCCGAACGACCCGAAACTGGGGAACGCGTTATCGTCGCTCGGATCAGAGCTGCTACACCGTGGCGCTAATGCCGAGGCGATCAAAACGCTTGACGAGGCTGTTCGGATACAGTCCGTGCCGGGCGCCGAGAAAGCCGACCTCGCTGAGAGCCTTACCTACTTGGCCACCACCCACAAGATCCTCGGTCATGATGCCGTTGCGGAGCCTTTGTACAGGCGTGTGCTGGCTTTGGACCGGCAGATCTATGGTGATCGTCACCCGAGCGTAGGAGAAGATTTTGCCAATTTAGGGCAGCTTCAGGAGCAAATGGGGCTGTACGCCGAGGCTGAGAAAAATGCACGCCAGGCGATTGAGATCGTGCAAGCCTGGTACGGAAAAGACCATATCGAAGTCGCTATCGATTCGGAGGGGTTGGCCGGAACTTTGATTTGTGAACACAAATATGATGAAGCGGCCCGTCTGCTCGAACCGGCGCTCAAGACCGTAGAACGCGACATGGGGAACGGGAGCCCATTCGTCGCGCTCGCTCTGCGGGGGCTAGGCTTCGTTGCTCTGAAGCGGGGCAATCTAAACGAAGCTGAGGCCGATTTTCACCGAATGTCGGATATTTACCGATCAGCTTATGGAGAAAAAGACAAACACGTTGCCTGGGCCCTATCACGTTTTGGCGAGTTGGCTCTGGCAAGGAATGAATACTCGCAGGCCGAACAGTACTTTCGACAATCTGTTCAGCTCTTTTCCGAAACGCTATCGGCCGATAACGTCCAAACTGGCGGAGCCCATATCGAATTGGGCGAGGCTCTGCTTCGCGAACGGCGGTACCAAGAAGCAGGATCGGAGCTTCTCGCCGGATATCAGATCGTCGCTCCCGGACGTAACGCTTCGCTGGAGGCGGCCGTACATGCGCGCAAGGATCTCATTTCCGTCTATGAGGCCTTGAATATGCCGGAGAAGGCGGCAACGTTCCGTGCAGATCAGGCCACGGCCGAACGCGAAGCAAACTTACTGCCAAATGTTAAGTAACTGCACGAAGATGCGGGAATCCGCGGTACGGAGAGATTCGTGGACTTCGAAGACCGCTTCGCCCTCATAGCGATACGCTTTGCACCGCACTGGATCGAGAATCCAGATGTTCGGACAGCCCATCGCAAAGTAACCTTCCAACTTCCGTGTCAAGCGCGACCAGCGGTCTTCCGGCGAGAGGATTTCGATAACGAGAAAGGGAGGCGCGGTGAACACCTGCTCAGCGGTTCAGCGAGGTACACGGCCACATCCGGCACTCTGAATCGGGTGGGTGCCACCCGGATGCGGACGTCCGGGAAAATTGAAATTCCCGGAACACGGCTCAGCAGCATCTGAGCTCTACTGCAGCTTCGAGTGACGCTTTTCGCCTACATTACGATCCTCGATCTCTCCGTCCACATAGTCACACTCCGGCTCGTACGCTCTCGACAGAGATTCTTCCACCGAAACATCCATGGGTTTATTCTACCGGCGGTATGGGAAAATTGAATCATTGCTCACCCGGCGTTCACTCCTCTCCAGCGGCCTCGGCGCTCTTGGCGCCTTGTCCGCCTGTTCCCGGCCCAAAGCTAAGGGATTCTCCGGCTACGCATTCATCGCTAATCAGGAGGGCGGCGCGGTGGCCGCCGTGGATCTGGAAGTATTTGCAGTGGCGCGCCACATTCGCGTGGACGGCGCTCCTACCGACGTGGTGGCCCGGCGCCAGCATGCCCGCGTTTACGCTCTGACGCCTGAAAACGGCTCAGTACATGAGATACGCGCGTCGAACCTGTCCTTCACGCGCAAGCTCGGCGTCGCACGGAGCGCCATCAGCATGCGCCTCTCGCGGGACGAGAACACACTATTCGTGCTTTGCCGCGAGCCGCGTAAGTTGTCCGCGCTCACACTGGATCCCCTGCGCGTGGCTTGGGAACTGCGGCTGGCGGAAGATCCGTACGACTTCGATCTTTCTTCCGACGGGGCCCTCGCAGCCATCAGTCACCGCGAGGCCAACGCCATTACCTTTGTCGACATTGCGCGCCGCGCGGCCTATCCGCTAGTTCACGCCTCGGGCGAAATTGGCCTGGTCCGCTTCCAGTATTCCCGGCAGTTGATCGCGGCCAACTTGACCGAGCGCATGTTGTCCATTTACCATGCTCCCAGCCGCGGGCTGATCGTCAATTTGCCGCTCGCAGTGCGGCCGGACCAGTTGTGTTTCAACGCCGATGGCGGCCAATTGTTCATCACCGGGGAAGGCATGGACGCTGTGGTGGTTGTCTATCCTTCTTTCACGCCAGAGATCGGAGAAACGGTGCTGGCTGGCCACACGCCGGGCGCCATGGCGGCGTCGGTGGCGCCGGGTTATTTGTTCGTCGCGAATCCCAGATCGGGCGACGTCAGTATTCTGGATATCGAAACGCGCCGTGTGGTTGCGGTAACGCCGGTCGGCACCAAGCCGTCCTATATCACCATCACACCTGACGATCAATACGCGCTGGTTTTGAATCAGGCATCCGGCGACATGGCGGTGATCCGGATTCCGAACGTCACGCGCGCCGTCAACGAGCAGCGCCGCTGGAAGAAAGGGCCGCTCTTCATGCTCATCCCGGTGGGCTCCAAACCAGTTAGTGCAGCCATCATGCGCATCTGAGCATCTAACTCCGCATGGACCTGCAACTCAAGGGCAAGACCGCACTGGTAACCGGCTCCACGGCTGGGATCGGCTTGGCAATCGCGCAGGCGCTAGCGCAGGAAGGCGCCGCGGTGATCGTGAACGGCCGCACTGAGGAGCGCGTCCACGCCGCGATGAAGTCCAGCAGAGCCGCTTACGGAGTGGCGGCCGATCTCGCTACCGAGGCCGGAGCGCATAAGCTGATTGCGCAGTACCCTCGCGTCGACATCCTGGTAAATAATCTTGGCATCTTTGAGCCGAAGCCATTCGATCAAATCACCGATGACGATTGGCGCCGGTTCTTCGAAGTCAACGTACTCAGCGGCGTGCGTCTCTCGAGGCACTATATCGCTCCCATGAAGGAAAAAGACTGGGGACGCATTGTCTTCATTTCGAGCGAATCCGGTTTGCAGATTCCCGTGGATATGATTCATTACGGGATGACCAAAACCGCCCAGCTCGCAGTCTCGCGCGGTCTCGCTGAAACCATGGCCGGCACGGGAGTGACGGTGAACGCCGTGCTCCCGGGCCCTACTGCGTCCGAGGGCGTAACAGATTTTGTCGAGAAACTCGCCGCCGGTCAAGGCTCGGATACCGCGGCCGTGGAGCGCGAGTTCTTTCGCGACGTTCGTCCCAGCTCTCTGATCAAACGGTTCGCCACGCCCGCCGAGGTTGCCGCGCTGGTGGCGTTCGTCTGTAGTCCACTGGCGTCGGCCATCACGGGCGCGGCCCTGCGCGTGGATGGTGGCGTGGTGCGTTCTATCGCTTAGCTGTTTCCATACACCCGCCAACAAAATGCTAGTCAACCACAAAGCCGATGAGGGTTCGGGAACTGGATTGACGATTGCCTGCGTGCCGTAGAGTCGAAGCGGAAATCCGCCGCCGGCCATGGACAAGAAAACCGGCGAAAGGAAATCCTCGTAATTTGAATTGCCGGTGTCGAGCGTGGTGAGACCGTTCTCGGTGATGCTGGATGGTGGAAAAAAGAAGGGCGCGATGAGCTCCGTGTTGGAATCCTGGATGACGCCAAAATAATAACTATTTCCACCCAAGAGAGTCAGCGACAATGGATCGGAAAGAATCCACTCCGGCGACGTGGACGCAGTCAGTGGCACGATGTCGGAAAGCAGCAAGTTGGTATTGCTCCCGTCCCAGATCATGTACTTCACGTTCCCGCCGGTGGGCGACTCGAGGAACATCGCGAATTGCGTGAGGTCAGTAGTGGCCGTAACCGAAACACCCTGGCCAAAACCGATCGAGCCCGGATCGCGTTCCGTGGCGTTGCTCGTGACAGAACCTGTATCTAAAAGCAGATCCGCATGCGCTTGCGTTGGAATTAAAACAAGCGCTACCGCCGAACTTATAGCCAAGACCGATATAGTGCGAAGCCGCATTCTTTCCTCCTGTTCGATGTGGGCCTGTTCGATGTAAGTAAGATGCGTTCTCGCGCAGCCTTATACAAAAACATCCGGTTACAGGTACCATCACGTTGCGCTAACTCGGTACTAACAATTTCGTCACGTTGAGAGCGCCGGAACGTTTACCATGGACAGTATGCCCCGCTACGCTGCCTTCGATATCGGCAGCAACTCAGTCCGCATGCTCGCCGCTGAGACGGGCCCAGGCGTACCCACCACAATTCTGGCAGCGGAACGCCAGGTGACGCGCTTGGGCGCCGGCGTGTTTCAAGACGGACGGATCCCGGCCGAGACCATGCAGTTTGTTTGCGAAAATCTGGCGCGCATGGCGCAAGTCTATCGCAGGCTGGAAGTGATCGGCGTACGCGCAGTGGCCACCAGCGCGGTGCGTGATGCCAACAACCAGCATGAGTTCGTCGAGAAGGCATCCAGCGCCTTGGGCACGCCGGTGGAGATCATCTCGGGACCAGAAGAGGCGCGGCTAATTCACCTTGGGGTGCAGGCCAGTTGGCCGCAGCCGGGTAAACGGGTTCTGATCGTGGATGTCGGCGGCGGAAGCGCGGAGCTTATTTTGAGCGAAGATGGCGCACTCGCGGAAGCGTTTTCGAAGCCGCTCGGAGCCGTGCGTCTCACGGAGGTGTTTCTGAAAAGCGACCCGCCGGCGCCGCTGGAATTGCACCGCATGAACGAATCCATCGAAGAAAAGCTGGCCGCGCCGTTGCGGCGCATCGGCAAAGCCCCGTGCGACCGAGTGATCGCCACGTCGGCCACCGCCGCGGCCATCGTTTGCGCGGTGAACCGGGTGGGAAGGTCGCGCCGCGAGGAAGCGGATCGCCTCAAAGCTTCGGTGGCCGAAATTCGCAAATTCTATCGTCAGGTGTCGCAGCTCGATTTGGCCGGGCGCCGCAAGATACAGGGCATCGGACCACGCCGCGCGGAGTTGATTATTTCCGGCGCCGCCGTTTTTCTGAAGGTGCTGGAGCTGTTCCAACAACCCGCGCTGCATTATTCAGCGGCCGGCGTGCGGGATGGAATCATCGCGGATCTCACGGCGCGCGGCGTGGGCCGCGAGCTCAGCATGCTCAACCGCGACCAGCGCCGCGTGGTGGAACAGATGGCGCGCCACTACGGAGTGGATATCCAACACGCCCGCAAGGTCGCCGATTTGGCGCACGGGCTTTTCGAAGCGCTGCAGCCCGTGCATCACCTGCCGCCGGCGTTCGGCAAACTGCTGGAAGCGTCCGCGTATCTGCACGACATCGGGCATTACGTCAGCGACACCGCCCACCACAAGCATTCCTATTACCTGGTGGCGCACTCGGATCTGCCGGAATTTACCGATAACGAGCGCCAGATTATCGCACTGTTGTGCCGCTATCACAGAAAATCCATGCCCGCGGCCCGCCACGCGCCGTTTCAAACCTTCGACGCCGATTCGCGCCGCGCCATTACGCTGCTGACGCCGCTGCTCAGAATCGCCGACAGCCTGGATCGCAGCCATGAACAGCGCGTGGCCGGAATCGATGTACAGCTCCGCAACGGATCGATGCTGGTGTCGCTCCAATCCGCGATGGATCTGGATCTCGAGTTATGGGCCGTGGAGCGCATCGCCGACACGTTTCGTGAAACTTATCAGATGCAGCTCGCCATGACCAAGGTAAAAGCATGACCGCGACAACCAGCCTGTGCGATTACGCTCTGGACCAGATGCATCATCTGCTCACCCGGCTGGTGTTCCAAATTCATCGGGCGGCGAAAGTTCCAGTGCCGGATGAGATCCACGACGTACGCGTGAGCATCCGCCGTTTCTCGCAGTGCCTGGAACTGTTCGAAGATTTGTTTCCACTCCGGGAAGTTAAGAAGATCAAGCGCCGATTGAAGCGCATGCTGAAATTGACTTCCCAAATACGCGACCGCGACATTGCTCTCGACTTCCTGGCTGGCTTGAAACAAACCCGGCACCGCGCGGGCCTGGTGAAGAAACGGCTGGCATTGCAGAAGGAGTTTGCTCAAATGGTCCGCCGTTGGAATACGAGGGATTTTTCCTCGAAGTGGCGCAATGGCCTGTCTCTTTGAAATACATGAAATTGAAACCTACACGAAGCGCGTCCGAGAATGCCAAGGCGTTATTGCCTAAGCTGCTGGAGAAGTATTTCAAGGCCGGACGCAAAGCCGCGAAGGGAGAAACATCCCCGAAGAAGTTGCACGGATTTCGACTGGCCACCAAGCAGTTTCGATATTCCTTGGAGTTGTTCCGGCCCCTGTATGGCGCAAGCCTCGATCGGAAGCTTAGCGCCTTAAGCGGATTGCAAGCCGCGCTTGGCAAACTGAGCGACTATCACAGCATCCGGACGTTGCTCAGAGGGGACAAGGCTCTCGAAGCGAAAATCGATCGCGCCACCCAAAAACAACTTAAGGAATTTCGCGAGCAGTGGGCAGCATTCGACACCGACGGACAACTACCGCGTTGGAAGGCGTATCTCGTAGGGCAAGCCTCCGGCTTGCCCCGCTGACAAGGCCGGAGGCTTATCCTAGGAGATCTGAGTGATCGCCGTCGCGATGGCCACCATCACCGACGGGACGCGTAATATCATCTCCTTGACATCGGACTTCGGAAAGGCTTGCTGCAAGATGGTCTGTAGATCGCCGGACGGGTTGTTGCCTTGCGTGGCGCCGCGGACCGCCGCTCGCATCTGCGCCGTTTACCTGCGCTGCGCCGACACCCACTAGCGTGCCCCACAGATTCACCGGCGCGGCTGGGAGGGGATTGCGCCGTAGCTCGGTTTCACTGCGGTTTTCACGAACCGGTCGGCGAATTGCACTACGAGTGCCCCCGCGAGCTGGTTCTTGAATTGATCCGCATCGGCCAAGGTGATGTTCTGAGTGGGATCGGAAGACGCCCAATCGTTCGCCGTAGGATCCATTTTGGTTTACTCCTTTTATTGGAACTGTAGAAAAGCACCGACTCCCTTACGGTCGCGGCTCAGAATCGGCGTTCCAGTTGCCGAGCCGCGACCGTAAGTGCCACTGCTAAATATCCGAAGACTAAGAAGATTGAGTTGTCCCAGAACCGTAGCTGTTTGGACGGGTTACCATAAAGGTAAACGTATGGTCATTCGCAAATCCCCGGATCTTCGTTATTCTCAAGTCACTCCACGGACAACTTATATAAATCGCCGGCGTTTTCTCGCCGCCGGATCCGTCGCTCTCGGAGCGCTCCGAGGGTTGCCCGCTGCGACAACAGGCTCCAAACTCACAGCAGCCAAGAGCCCCTTCAGCACCAGCGAGCCGCCAACACCGCTCGAAGCCATCACGCATTACAACAACTTTTACGAGTTCGGCACCGATAAAGAAGACCCATCCAAGAACGCTTACAAACTTCGCACCTCACCGTGGTCGGTGAAAGTGGAGGGTGCGGTTTCGAAGTCAACTGTGCTCGATCTGGACGCCATTTTCAAACTCGCTCCGCTCGAAGAACGCATCTACCGGCATCGCTGTGTGGAGCGCTGGTCCATGGTCATTCCATGGATTGGTTTCCCCTTAAGCGCCCTGCTGAAACGCGTGGAACCAACATCGAAAGCCAAGTTCGTAGCTTTCGAAAGCGTCTATGATTCCAAGACCATGTTGAATTCCCAGTACGCCGGCATCCAGTTTCCCTATATCGAAGGCCTGCGGATGGATGAAGCCATGCATCCTCTCACATTGCTCGCCGTCGGCCTGTACGGCGAGAGCCTTCCCAACCAGGACGGCGCGCCTTTCCGATTAGTGGTGCCGTGGAAGTACGGCTTCAAGAGCATAAAGTCGATTGTCAAAATAAAGCTAGTCGAAAAGGAGCCATCCACCACCTGGAACCTGGCTGGCCCGAATGAGTACGGCTTCTATTCCAACGTCAATCCGGAGCGGGATCATCCGCGCTGGAGCCAGGCAAAGGAGCGCCGGCTCGGCGAATTCCGCATGCGCGATACCATCAAGTTCAACGGCTACGGCGATCAGGTGGCCAGCTTGTACACAGGGATGGATCTGGTTCGCAAGTATTACTAAGGGGCATGAACAGGCTCCTCTCCAGCCGCTGGACCAAAGCGAGCCTATTCCTGCTGTGTCTCGCACCTTTGGTCTTTCTGCTGTGGGGTTACTTTCATGACAAGCTGGGCGCCAACCCCATCGAGTACATCACCCACAAAACCGGTGACTGGACCCTCCGTTTCCTGCTGATTACCCTGTGCGTCACACCCTTTCGAAAGCTTCTAAATCAGCCCAAACTGGCGCGCTTCCGGCGGATGCTGGGCCTTTTTGCATTTTTCTACGGCTGCCTCCACCTGACAACATGGGTGTGGCTGGATAAGTTTTTCGACGTCCACGAAATGTGGAAAGATGTCGTGAAGCGCCGCTTCATCACGGTGGGCATGACTGGGTTCGTTTTGCTGATTCCACTCGCCATCACCTCCACCGCGGGATGGGTCCGGCGCCTGGGCTTCGTGGGCTGGCAGCGGCTGCACCGGCTGGTCTATTTCAGCGCGCTGGCCGGAGTGATTCATTATTACTGGCTGGTTAAATCGGATGTGCGGCTGCCGCTACTCTACGGAGGGATTCTAGCCCTTCTGCTGGGCTACAGGATCGCGGTGCGGCCGGCTGTTAAAACCGCAAAGATTTCGAGTCAAGCGATGCTAAAATAGAGGCTAGTCTTGGGAGGTCGTCTAATGGTAAGACTGCAGACTCTGGATCTGCGTATCGGGGTTCGAGTCCCTGCCTCCCAGCCAATCACGCTATGAAGTCTTTAAAGCTTTGCCTGCTTCCGCTGTGGTGTCTGGCTGCCTTCAGCCAAGACGCTGTCCCCTCCGAAAATGCGCCCCCTGAAGTGGATAAGGCTCTGCGCGCCCGGGTGACCCAATTCTACTCGGCGAACGTCAGCGGAAAATGGCGTGATGCTTTTCAGGTGGTTGCCGATGACATGCAAAACGAGTATCTGGCGGCTTCCAAGGAACCCTACGACCGTTGCGACACCATAAAAATCTCTTATACGGATAACTTCGCCAAGGCCACCGTGCGGGAGAACTGCCACGGCGAGTACACCTGGCACAATAGCCATCTCGCCGCTACCATTCCTTTGACGAGCATGTGGAAGCTGGTGGACGGGCAATGGTTTTGGTATTATTTAAAACCTACCGAGATGATGACCCCGTGGGGACTCTCCACGGCGAGTCCGGACGCGCCGAAAGTTCCTGGATCATCAACGGTGGACACCAAGATCGAGGCCGTAGTGAAGGATCCCGCATCCGTGGCCAACGCTATTCTAGGTCAGATCAAGATCGACAAAAAGGAAATCCACCTGCTGGGTTACGAGACCTCCCGGGATGAAGTGCACATTATAAACACCATGCCCGGGACGGTTTCAATTCGAATCAACTGCGCCCTTCTTCCTGGATTCCATGTCAAACAGGGCAATCCCGACATTGGCCCGACGGAAACTTCCACCATCGCCTTCGATTACGATGCTGAAGAAGCTAAGAAGCAATGTGGCGAATGCTACAAACTGCCCAAACCAAGGCTCACAGCTTACATCCGCGTCGAACCCACCGCGCAGGTTTTTGCGGTGAGAATAACCTTTGGGATTCCGCCTGAGGTTGAAAAGCAATTGCCCAAAGAACTGAGGCCGTCGGCACCGAAGCAGTAACTGCCCGATTGGCATTTCCCGTGCCTAGCCAAGGTGTAGAGGCTTTACACGGAATGATTAACATCGATGTGACTTTGGGCAGCACCGGGACCACCAGTGGAGCTGCCGCCAGCTCAACCCAGACGACTCAACTTTCATCGGCTTCGGCTCAATCGTTTACGGCGCTCCTCTCGGAGGCGCTGTCGGAAACGCTATCGAAGCTCGGAATCAATCCAAACAGCATTAATCTCACTATTGAGGACACGCCGAGCCAAACTCCTGCCACGAGTCAAACTCCTGCCGCGACTCAGACTCCCGCCGGGGGGCAAAATGCGACCGGGGGGCAAAATGCGACCGGGGGGCAAAATGCGAGTGTTAGTCAAGCGCCCGCCGCTACTGGGAATCTGGCAACCGTAATACCGGCCGTGGTAGCCCCCACCCCTGCGGTTGTCGCTCCCCCAGCCGCGCCAAATATCCCTGCCTCCGCGCCTGCGGCGGCTTCCAGCACCGAAACTGCTGACGATATCTACTGGTCTAACCAGCCGGCAGCCGTTCAGCAACTTCGTGGAATCCAGGATATGGACCAACGACAACAACTCGCGACACAGCTGGCGAACGAGGGTTACTCAATCGATGTCCCCATTATGGTGTGGGGATGGGACCCGGCTAAGGTAACTGCGGCCAGAGAATCGTACGGCTATACGTGGGTTCCTTCAGCGTTGCAGCAGCCGGTGAGCGCAGCTCCGGGCATAACGGGTGGCGGAATTATCCAATATGATCCCACTCAGCCGCCCAGCGGGTCCATTCAAGTTGCGTAAGCGGAATAGGGCAAGTCAGAGACTTGCCCACCCTTTATTCGATCGGAATGACCGTGGAATTGGCGAAGTACTTGTTTCCCGACGCATCCACTAGTATCAGGCCGAACGGCTGTCCGGGACCTGGCGTGGTTGTTGCGGGCACCTCAACGCCAATAATATAGACCCCAACTAGTCCTGGCGCATAATCAACTGTTGTATGCCCCACGCCCTTGTTGTTCAGGCCGGTCACAATGGTCGCTGTTACAAGTTGGCCAGCGCCGGGTTCGTTGGTCGCCGCTGCCGGTGTGACCTGGCCAAGGCCGGTTGCAAATACATAAATGGTCTCGCCGCGATGTGCGGGATTAGTGGGACTCACGTAACTGCCGTCGCTCCGCACTGCGACTGCGATGGTCTGGTTACCGTAAACGTTGGTGAAGACACCTGGCGCATAGGGCTGGGTGGTAACGGTCAACGGGGCCGCCGGGCCGCCACCTGCAGGGGTGAGCATAACCGACGTGCTACCGGGTTGTGTTTCAAAAGGTACCTGAATAGTCATCGACTGGACGCCATTTTGATTGGCGACATAGAAGATGGGCGCCGGCACGCCGTTAAATGTGATGCTGACGCCGGCCAGAGTGACAGGAAGCGGGCCAAGGATGCTGAGGCCGCTAACCACGCCCTGAACGCCCTGTGCAAATCCCGCGCCCTCGATGGTGACGATCTCTCCCGGCGCCACGCAACCCGGCGGCTGGCAGCCATTTTGGAGCTGGAAGAAAGTGCCGTTCAGAAACACGATATTCTGTGGTCCTGGAAGTCCCGCAATCAGAGTGAATGTTGTAGTGAAAGTGGCAGAGGTGGCCACAATGGAGATATTCCCGGCCGTTGCGCCGGCGGTGACCGTAGTAGAGGCCACACCGGTGGGATCAGTAGTGGTGCTGGGCGTCGCAACAATAGCGCTGCCGCTCGACACCGCAAACGTCACGGGAGCGCCGGGAACACCGTTTCCTTGGTTGTCCACCACCTTAACAAGTAAGGGCGCAGCGAAGGCTGCGTTCACCAGGGCCGTCTGATTGTTACCGGAAACCTGCTGGATAGCCGCCGCTGTGCTGGCAACCGTGAGCGAGAACGAGGCCGATGTGTTGCCCGCGGTCACTTGTACGATCACGGTTCCCACCGTGCTGCCGAGAGTGACCTGGGTGGAGGCGGTGCCAGCTTGATTAGTGCCGGTGCTTGCGTTCTGTAGCGTAGCCGGCACTCCGCTGGAGAGCACGGTCCAAGTAATGGGCGAGTAGTCCGTCAAGAGGTTCCCGAATGAGTCGGTGATTTGCACGACGAGGGCATTTGGCAGCTGCGCCCCAGGTTTGCCGGTCTGGTTATTCCCCTGCACCAGCGTTATTGTTCCGGGAGGGCCGGGGGTAATTTTTAGTGTGAACGCGGCGGTATCGAAGGCGTACCCGTATTGAGCACCGATCAGGGCCGTTCCAACCACGCCGTCCAGTTGGAGATCGCAGGATATCTTGCCGTTCGCAGCGGAGAGCACGCCGTTTCCTGACGGATCGTTGCAAGTACCGAAGGGTACGGAGTTAACTGGAGGTATGGAGCACACACTGGGCTGGTCGGGCCCCGTCGGGGCCTGAGGCACACAGGCGAAAACGCTCACGTTCGGGATGGGAAACCCCTTGCCATCAACGATCTCAGCCGTAAAAGCGCCGGGGATGATAGTTCCCGCCTGTCCGGTCAAGGTTTGTCCCTCTTCCGGTGTAAGAAGCTGGATCGTTGGGTATGGCACCAAACCCGAGTTAAAGGGGTAAGTTGTCTCGTAGAACGTGACGGAATTCGTGCCGGCGGCCTTCGCGGAGATCTGGGTGCCGACTGAGCCAAGACCAAGAGGCACCGAGCTGCTGAGGAAGCCCACGGATGCCACGCCTTGGGCGTTGGAGTTGGCCGTTGCCCCGGTGGAGGTCTGAGTGCCCCCAAACAAAGTCCCTGGGCCGGTTACGATAGTGAATGCAACTGCGGCGTCGCTCACCGGCTTTCCGTTCAGGTCCGTAACCAGCACTTCCAACGGAGAACCAAAGCCCGCCAGGGATGTATTGATATTCTCGGTCACGAGTTGACCTTGTCCGGCGAGGATGGCGAGAGCGCCCGCGTTCGGTGTTGTGGCGGACCCCACTGTGACGGTGAATGCGTTTTGGAGCTTGCCAGCGGTGGCAATAACGGTGACGGTTCCGTTCGACGGCGGCGCTGTCAAGATGGTGGACGCGTATCCATTCGATTCGGTGGTGACTGACGTGGGTAAAACGCTGCCGAGGTTCGTCGAGAAGGTGACGGTCACCCCACTCAATGGCTTGCCGTTGACATCCACTGCCAGAACCACCAGCGGCTCACTCGTTGCATTGGGTGCGAGGGTTTGCTTGTCCCCGTATGCCAGCAATGCAGCAGGACTCCCAGTGGTTTCCGGAGCCAGGTATTCCAGGGCGCCGAACGACTGATTCGGAAGCGTTAATTGTGCGGTGAGTTGATCCACGGTGAGATTAACTCTGTATAGGACGTTGGCTGCCGCCACAAAAAGGTATTGCGGCGTGGTCCGGCCGGTGAAGGGGACTTCATTGGAGACCGCTATGCCCTGCACAAAGGTGGTGGGAGCACCGGCAATGGATGCACCCGCGATGCTGATGGAGCCGCCCGTGCCGACACTCACCTGATACAGACCTTCCGTTTCGCTCGAGTATGCGAATACTGTTGAGGTGCTGCCAGTCTGGCCGCCCACCAGCAGCGTGTCAAACACAACACTCAGGTTGGGGACAAAATTTACGACAACTTTCGCAGTGAGATCGATCAGGAGGATGGCTTGGCCGGTAACCGGGGTCTGATTCACTGCCAGCGCATATTTGCCGTCCGGTGTGAAAACCACTTTTCCAGGACGAGCGTTTACTCCGATTACTCCACCAGTAGTGGGCTGCAGCGTGGTGGGATCCAGCTCCAGTATCTGATTTTGATTGCTGACATATACACGTCCATTCGGGCCGACCGCAATTCCCGTTGCGTTGCCCAGAAATCCGTACTGGTGTGTACCCTTGGTATTGGTGGTCAGGTTGATATCGTTCACCTGGCTTCCGCCTGTTGAGCTGGTGCCCAAGGCATACGCTGTCTTCCCATCCAGACTCAGGGCCACGTCAAAAATAGTGACTCCGGTGTTCACACCCCCCGGCACTAATTCCTGATCCTTGGTGGTTTCAAAAATATGAAGAGTGCCGGCTGCCACTACCACTTCTGAGCCGTCGGATGTAATCGCTCCTGTAGTGGGAGTTGTTACGAAGCTGGCGATCGATGTGGGATTTTGGAAATTGGTGTCAACTGTCGTAACTGAACTGTTAGTGGATTTCGCGATGACGTAATACTTCGACCCATCGGGCTTGGGCAGAATCAGAAACGTGCTGTCTCCGGCGGTGAAATTACCGAACGATGTCAGTGGATTTACACCAAACACCGCGACATTCGACCCCAGCGAATTGAATCCAGGCAATGCCGCGATATCATCGGCCTGGAGATTGGAAACGAACAACCCAGTGCAGGCTGCAAGGAACAAGGCTAGCCTTCTAGACATTTTTATACAAGAACCTTTCCGTAGGATGTAGCTGGGACGCGGGGAACTAACTTTACAAGCGTACCACAAAGTGTCGAAAGTCAAGTGCCTACACCACAAAAAAAAGGGGGAGCCGAAGCTCCCCCTTTTTGGTTAATGCGACAACAGTTTCGGTTAGTGACCTTCGTTCTCGCCGAGGACACCTGTCCTGCTGTTGGTGGCAGGAGCAACCCCGTTCAAGTTGAAGGGGAGGTCCAGCTGGATGGCGAGATAACCTTCCGCCACATGCTGCGCACCCACATCGCTGATGAAGGCGAATGCGTGACAGTATTGGAAGTTGGCTACCGAGATGATGTAACCCTCGAAGCCCGGCACCGCCGGCACTCCGAAGTTACCACCACCCGACAGGTTGAAGATCAGCTCCTGGCCAGCCGGCACCGTTTGAGTTACAAACGGCGGAGGTGCTACACCTCCTCCGACTGTGCTGCCGAAGTAGTAGAGTTTCACCGTGCCCTGTTGCGGTCCGGTGCCAAATGGGTCAAGCGAAGTGTTCGCGATTGCGATGCCCGTGTCAAACCCGGACTGGTTGGTCACGAACGGGAAGAGCAAGTCGCAGGTACACAGATTGATGTCGAACGCGGCGAGCGGTGTGGAAGTGTCGCCAAAGCGTGGAATCGGGTCGGTGGCGGTAGCAGTGCCCACGTTACTGAGTGGTGCAAAACTCACGTTCACCGTGCCAGCGCCGGGCGCCGGCAGATTCTGCGCGGTGTTAGAGATAAACGCGACAAATACCGTGATGCTCGCGCTCTCCGGTACGTTCGGATCAGAGTTTATAACTTCGTATGTGGCAGCGCCAGTGGTTCCGCTGTAAGTAACTTCAGCAACACCACCAGTTCCGGCTACGGCCGTGAAGCCGGCTCCGGAGTTACCATTTACGTCAGCCGAAACCAAGTCGATTTGGCCGGTTGCGAATCCGGGGTGCCCATCCAAGGGCTGCGGAGGCGTTGTCGGAGTACCGCTAGGATTGAGCAGCGGCGCTGTAGTTGCCAGGAAGATATGCACGCCGGCTCCTAGATTGTTGAACCGGATCAGTAAGCGCGTTCCGAAATCGGCCAAGCCGACAATCGGAGTACTTGTGAATAGCTCAGGCACATAGAAGCCGGATTCCGTGTTATACGGGTAACCCGGCACGTTCTGATCTTCAGGCGTAGGCGAAGTCAAACCATGCGCCGTGTCTTGGGACAAGGCGTAATTGCGCCTCTTGAAGGATGAAGCAAATCCCTCCTTGACCGTAATGAAGACATCTCCACTATCGTCAGGCGCGACGCTACTCCCTAGAAGATCAGGGTTGTTGCTGGTGCACTGTAGCCCATTAAACGGAGTGGCCTTCGCTATGAGGCCAATCTGAATCAAAGCCACGGTCTGAGTCGGATTGTTGATGGTGACCTGTTGCGAACCGTTGATCGCGATGTACATCGTGATCTGGGTCGGAATCAGCGTGGAAGATACGCCGAGCTGGAACGCGTTGGCGCGAACGTTAGTAACACGAATCACGCGTACGCCAGTGGTTCCAGGCGCGTCAATCGGCACGCCCAAAAACACAATCGAGCTGGCGCTGTTCTGCTGCCCGGAAAACACGTTCGCCTGCGTTTGATAGGGACTCGGGGAGGGTACCCCGGCGAAGGTTCCGGTTTCAGCATGTGAGAGACCCTGCGGGGTGGCCAGGATCTGCGGGGGCGAACCAGCCTCCGGTACCGCGTTGGTCGGTATCGGGGCAGCCGGATGCGGATCGTCGATCAACAGCGTGGCTTCCGAGATATTTCCCGAGACAAGCCGGCTGGTGATGTTAGTATTCAAAAAAACCGTGACGTTCGACAACGGAATCGCCACACCCAAAAGTGTCGGAGTTCCGCCGCTGCAGTTCAGGAGCAAATCGCCTACCAGCTCCGTCAAGCCTTCCGCACGCACGATTGTTGGGGTGGCCGCGTTTGCAGTACATTGAAACGAAGGCCCCAGGCCAATTTGCGCGTTCGCCGTGCCGCCCATACCGAGCAGAAGGGCTACTACAGCAAACGCTAAGAACCATTTGCGAAAATCTGCCATTTCCTTCTCCTTGTGAAAATTGAAATTGAATTGATGGAAGTTCTCTTCTTCAACCTGAGCCTCGAGTCAACAACCGTCATGAAGATTTCGAATTTCACCCGACCAGACCTGGCGCGAAGTGGCTCTGCACTGCCTTTCCTGCCTTGCCTACCCGATTTCGTTTCATCGTCTTCATTTGGGCTCAACTTGTTTTCTTAAACTTCTCGTAATATCTGTGCTCGCGGGATTCATGCGTCAAAGATGAATGCCGCCAAACCGTCCGGATGCAGTCAAATCATTCATAACACTACTACGCAAGGTAAGTCAAGCGTAAAGTACTATTGGACTATTCAATCTACTCCCGAACTCAAAAACGGCCTAGCACATGATTTAACCATAGCTTGCCATGTCAAGTCAATACTTTACAGCCAATGGTAAAGCCAAGCGCTTGAATGGCGTCCAGAAAGGTGTTACCGGTACGTACTGCCACTTACCCCCAAACTAGGGTGGGCGCCAGCAACGCCTCTTAAGGTCATTCTTTGACGGACTTCTTCAGATCCTTCAGCCGGCTTTTTAGCTCATCGGTGGCGTCGGACATCTGGTTGCTGTCATAGATCACCCGGGGAGTCATAAATATGATCAGCTCGGAACGCGATTTGGAATAAGAGTGAGTCCCGAAGAGCACGCCCAGATACGGGATCCGGTGCAGCAGCGGGATGCCGGAGCTATTCAGAGTGTTGGTTTCTGAAATGATGCCCCCAATCGCGATAGTGTCGCCGTCCTGTACTGTGATTTGAGTCTGAATCGATTTGTTGTCGAAGGACGGGGATTGAATCCCGCTGGTAGTAGTTGGCGTTGGGTCGCTCACTTGCTGATTGATCACCATGGTAACGACGCCGGTCGGGGTCACGCGCGCGAGTACATTCAACGTAACTCCCGTACTCACATTCGATATGGAGTTGGCAAACAGGGAATTGCCTCCGGACTGGACTCCGGTCACGGCCTGCGCCGAAAGCGTGGGAACCTCCGTGCCGACGTTGATGCTGGCCGCGATGCTGTCGGTGGCAATCACGGAAGGAGCTGAAAGCACTTTGGCGCGGCTCTCAGATTCCTGCAACTGCACGGCAGCCAGCAGTTCGCGGCTTTTTCCCACCAGGGCCGCTCCCGAAAGATTAGTCACGCCGGCGCCGAAGTTTGCCAGGAAACTGTGCGAGGTGCTTCCGGATATTTGCTGCAGCATGGCGGAGACGTCGCTCGAGAACGCGTGCGTCAAGTCAACCGAGTATATCTTCGCTTCGATCAAGACCTGGCGCGGTGGAATATCCAGATCTTTTAGCAGGGTCAAAATATTGTCGTATTCCTGAGGAGTGGCCTGGATCAGCAGGGTGTTGTTGAATGGATTTGCCACCACGCGTGGCATGTGAGCCAACATCGCGCCTGGATACTGTGCGTTCCCCAGATAATTGCCGGTGAGGTCGGGCGCGCCAGGGATCCCGGTTGCCGGAGCGTTTGGAGCGCCTGGTATTGTCACACCACTGGCGGTTTGTCCGGTGGCGTTAGGATATTGCTGATAGCCACCGCCGTACGCACCGCTGCCGTAATTCCCGCCCGCACCGTATCCGCCGCCGTATTGTCCACCACTACCGTACATGCCACCGCCATACTGGCCGTATTGTCCACCACCGCCCATCCCACCGCCGTACATCCCACCACCCATGCCACCACCGCCGCCCATCCCACCGCCGTACATGCCGCCCATTCCGCTCTGCGCCATGCAAGTGGCCATGCCGCCGCCGTATGCTTGTCCCGGTGTCGCGAACTGGGTGTAAAGCGCATTGATGGAACATCCAATGGACTGAGCGTCGCCGTAGCGAACCCGATAGACATAGCTTTGGACAGCCCCCGCGCGCGATTTCACCGGAACGTCCAACTTATCGAGCCATTTCCCAACTTCGATGAACGCTCCAGGATTCGGAGCCACTGCCATGATGGTATTAATGCGGTCGATCGGAAGAAATTTAATGGGGGACGATTTCTCGGACAACGAGATCGATTTGACAATGGCTTCCAATTCCTTGGCGAGATCCGAAGGTCGGCCGTTCTTTACTTCGAAAACATGAACTCGTTGATTGGCCAGTTGATCGCTGTCGAACATGGCCACCAGATCCATCAGCCGGCGCATGTTCCTCCGGCTGTCCAATATCAGCAATAGATTGGCGGGCGGGTACTCATAAATGGATGCGTTCTCGCCGATGAAGGGCGTCAGCACCTTCATCAGCTCGCTCGAAGTGACAAACTTGAGAAACATCAGATTCAGCATGATCTGGTCGTCATCGGGGACGTTGCTGGAATCGGTGGCTTTTTCAGGCTTCAGGGCGTGATGTGAAATATCGGCCAGAGGCAGAATGCGATACAGCTCACCCTCCTTCACCATGCCGGCGCCGTTGATGCGGAGAATGGCTTCGAGTAGCGATTTTGGCTCAATGTTCTTGGTTTCGCCGTAGGTATTCAGAATCACGCCACCCTTTACACGCGGATCGAGAATGTAGTTTATCTTCAGCTGGCGGGCCAGCATGTCGATGACTTCCGTCAACTGTACGTTATTGAGATTCACGCCACCGTAGTTTGTCGGCGGCCCGCTCAGGGCGGGCAATGGCCCCGGTGGAGTTGTTGAAGAAGGGGCCGGTTGCTGCTGGTTGGGATTAACGGGTGGCACCTCCGGAGTGGGATGCGATCTCGGAATCTGCGGAAAGGCGGCGGCCGACAGGACTAACGCCAGCAACCCACATCGATACCAGCAAGAAGCGCAAAGGGCGCGGCGCGCACCGCAAAACGGACCAGGAACTGGCCCGCGCCGCGCTCCGTTTTGCCCGAGTTCCTTAGAGGCGCGCACTTAGTGTTGCTCCGGAGGTTTCGCGGCATCGGCCGGCTTGTCGCGGGTGGCGAAGGCAGCCTTCTCGTCATCGGTCATTTCCGACTTTTTCCGGGTCCAGGTTTGCGGACCGAAAGGTGTCGGGCGCTGAAACCGAACGCTGTCGCCCAGATCCGTCACAGTCGTTTGGACTGACGATGGAGTTTCCGCGTGAGGCTCCTGATCCTCCGGTTTTTCTTCCCACTTGCTGACGCCAAACGGCGTCTTGCGGTACATCCAGCGCTTGCCTTGCGGGTCGGTGTAGCGGAACAAATTGGGGCCCGCTTCCTTCGCTCCAGGAGGAACAGTTGGCAAAGCAGCCCCAGCTTGCTGTTCAGGCGTCAGCTTGACCTCGGCCGGCGCGCTGGTGGGCTGATGCAGGTTACGTTTTGCTGACTGGCTGGACCCCGCAACCGCTGTATGCACTGGCTTCGCCGGCGCAGCCGCGGGAGTTGGGGCCTTTGAGCCCACAGCTTTCTTGTCGTCCTGGGCTTTTTTATCGTCTGACTGCATCGCGAGCGCAAGCGCCGCGCAGATCCCGAGCAGTGCAATGGTCTTCATAATTTCGGTTGTCCTCTCATTTCACCTGCTCCCAACGGCAGGCACTGCCGAAGGGTGTTGCGCTAACTACTTTCTTGAATCCGTCCGCCACGGTTCCCACAGCCGAATCTTCACCCGGCTTGCAACCTTTCATATCGGTGGCGCCTACCTCAATCCAACGGTCCGATTTGGACGAATCCGACAAACTTTGCGCCTGAGGCTTGGGCGCGGCGTTGACGGCCGGGGCGGCTGACGCTGCCGGCACCTGGGCGGTTTCTGGCCCTTGCGCGGATCGGTCCATCAGCTCGTCGATCCGTTTCTTGAATTCCTTGCCGTCCCATTCCAGGACGACGTATTGATTGTCCACAGAGACGATTTTCCAATCGCCTGCCTGGTCATCCACGCGGTATGCCCTCTGCGGGGCACCCCTGCGCACACTCAGCACCACTGCCGCCGGCGTGCCGGGCCACAATAAAACCCCACGCGCCACCGGAAACGCCGGAACAGGCTTCTCTTTCGGCGGCACCACGTCGATGATCACCTGCGGATTGCGGTCCTTCGAAAACAGATCCAACTGCGCCACTTCGGCGTACAAAACAGCCGCCAGCGGCGCAACTTTAGGCAGCGGAGCCAGACGCGGGGCCGGTACCGGCATGATCTTTTGCGACAAAAACGCTTGCGCCCGGGCATGCGCTTCCACCCACTCGCGGCGCATCTGGAAAACCAGGAAGCAAACCAGCGCGGCCAGCGCCAGATCCAGCAGCATCAGCTTGCGTGTCACAGCGCGGGCATTCCCTTCTTTTCCGGAACCAGCCGGCGTGGAACCAGCCCGGAAACCGTCAACCGTACCGGCATGGATTTCGATTTCGGATTCGCCGCCCCGCAGCGTATCTCATCGGTAGCGATGATCTCTGGCTGCGCGCTCAAGGCCGCCAGCAGATTCAGGAGATCGTCAATGCGGCAGTCCAGGCTCACCGAAACCGTGACCTTGGCGTAAGATTCCCCGTACGATCGCGGCTGCCCCAGTTCGGATTGCCGGATGTCGAGCGGAGGGATTTGGGCTTTGGCCAGGCGGCGCATGATCTGCAGCAGTTGCGCCTGGGCCTGTTCGGCGGTGTCGCCCGGAATCAAACCCCTCTCGCGCTCGGCCAGCTCAGTCGAAACTTGCTTCAGAACGGCTTCCTTGCCATCCACGGTGGCTAGCGCTTTTCTCAGAATGGCGATGCGCTTTTCGTCCCGCTCCGGGGTCTCCGCCGGCGCTACCACCTTACCGACGCCGCTGACGCTGCTGGATGAGGAACCGCTTGCCCAATAGATCAGCGCCGCAACCGGCAGCACCACGGCCAGGATTAACAATGCCCGCTTGTCGCGATCCTGCAGCGTCATGGCGCCACTCCTTGACGCGCGGCCCGGATGCTGAACAGGTCGCCGTTTTGGCCACGCGCGATCGGAACCACAAACGCGGAACCGCGAAACTGTCGAGAGCTGTCCATTACCTTTAGTAATGCGGCGGCCTGTTCCGCCTCGCCCGAAATCGTCAGAGAATCGCGCGATAATTGCAGCGAAGTGAGCCAGGTGGGCGGCGCGAGCAGTTTGGTTACTTCACTCAAGCCATCCAAGTCCTCTTTGGTGCGGGCGCGGAACGTGTCCAGGGTCTGAGCACGATTGCGCGCAATGGCGATTTTCCGGTCCAGATCCACCGCCTTGCGGGCTTGCGGTTCCAGCTTGTGGATTTGGGCGCGCAACAGCTCCAGATATTGCCCGTTGGCATATTTCGGATACGCCAGCACTGCTCCGAGCAGCAACAATGCGATGCTCGCGAGCGCGATGGCCGGCACGAAACGCAGCCGCGAAGTGGATTGCCGCTGCTCCTGGGGCAGCAGATTCACGGCCAGGGGGCGCAGCACGCATGCACCAGCCAGCGCCGTGGCATAGGCCAGCGCAGAACGAGGAAGATCGTAGTCCGCGGGCGCGGCCAGCGGTTGAGGAAGTTTGTCGTGCAGAGCCGCGGGTTCAGTTTCAGGAGGAAGCCGCAGCTCCGCTATGGCCAGCGTACACGCGCTCGCGGCCGACCGGTCTACCCGCGCTGAAAATATCGGACGCGCCGGACTCTCGCCATAAACCTCCAGCTCATCGCCCGATTCTTCCAATACCAGAAATCCCTGGGAAGGCGGATTGGAAAATATCCGCACCGCGGTATAGATGGACGGCGCCGAAAAAGTGAAAGATGCCACTTTCACACCTGCCTCAGCAAACCGCGTGCCGTAGCGTTCCAATACCGCGCGCCGCGTGATGCCCACCAGGATGGACGAACTCTTACCAATCCGCGCCCAGTCAAAAACCGCTTCTTCTTCAGAATACGGATTGAGTGAATCAATCTCGAATCGGATGGCGGCAGCTAGATCCTTATCCGAAACGCCCGGAAGCATTATCTGCCGCACGATCACTTCATCGCGCGGCAACAACACCCCGGCCGAAAGATGCGCCACTCCCAATTTCTTCAAGAAATTTGCGTAGGTGGCGCCCCACTCGCTGGCGGGCTGTTCGGAGAATCGCGTAATCGCCAACTCGCCCAGCACTCTTACTCCGGACGGCCGCACGCGAACCACGGTGACCGTCAGGCTATCACCGCTGATCTCGATCCCGATGCCCGTCCCGATGGCGAGCCACTTCTTGAAGTCGGTAATCGTCATTGCGAGGCAGCCGCCTGATTTGATAAAACCTGATCTGACCAAACCTGATCTGACCAAACCTGATCTGACCAAACCTGGTCATACCAGCGCATGATGTGGAATGGTGGATTCCATTCGGGTCCGAGAAATTTCACCAGCGCCTCAACAGATCGGCTCAAATCGGAGTATTGCCCGTCGGCCAGGCGCACTCTGGCCGTGGCGCGGAGAGTGGCCATGGTCGTCTGGGTTCGCTGCAGCCGTGAGAATCCCGTTGAGCCATCCGAGAATCCGGAGATTTGATCGGACGACGCAATCGGCGTAGTCTTTCGCAGCGCCACGATGGCAGCCACCGCTCCGGCACTCACTCCAATGGCCTGCATCACCGCCGGTTCAGCCGTGTTCACGTCGATCATGGCCGACGATCCGTAAACCGAAAGACAATCCCGGAGCCCCGCGCGGCGCACCAGGTTCCCTTGTGGATCGTGTATGTAGCTTCCGTAAAACAAGTCCCGTGTTACCCCGCGCACCAGCAGTAATTCTTCAATCTCCTGAAAAGACGCATGCCGGGCCCGAAAAGACGGCGTGAGCGTCAGATAATATTGGTCGAACTCGGTGAAGGACCCGCCGGGCGAGCCGGACCGCCAGTCCAGGATGCCGAGGGTGATGGCCTGCGCCTGCGCGGGCGTGGTCCCCAGCGCCATCAGCAGGTTCATCAACTGCTCGGCCGGCGCCTGGTTCACGTTCAGCTTGGCCGTCTCCGGAATCAGCTTCACCACTGCCGAGCCAGTAGGAAATTCGAATCGCATTGCGACTACCGGGCGTGATCCGTCGAACATCGACGTACCGTCCGGATTTCGGAAGGCCGGCCCCCACTCGATCCGAAGCATCGCCCGGCTGATGGCGCCGGTCGCCAGGTAATAGGCGTGGAGGGAGTCCACCGCCGTGGAGGTGCGTTCGGTCTCCGCTCGCACCGTGCTGGCCACTGAGAAAGCGATTGCGGCCAAGGCTGCCGTGAGCCAGAGCACGGCCAATAATGCGCTGCCCCGCCGGTCAATACGCATACTCCTCCATAGGCAGACGCGTGACATGAATCGGCATGCTGAGCGTCACCGGCTCCAACCGCGCCGCGCTGGGATCGAGTGGCGCCATCTCGATGCGAACGGCATTCGGAAGGTACTGTTGGTTGGTCCAGAGCGGCTCCCAGCGAGCGGATTCAGGCGGCGGCAGTAGCTCGCGAAAGCTGAAGCGGCAATAGGCCAGCTTATCGGCCAGCACAAAAGAAGTGGGTCCTGTCTGAATGGGAATAAATACCGCGCCAGGACCACCCGGCGCGCAGAATTGGCCGGCGCCGCGCGGTCCGGTGTACCAATGTTCGTTCACCACCAGCCGCACGCCTACGTCATTTTCGCCGGGAATCACCAGGTATTCCAGAATCATCGGCAACCCCCGCGAACCTTCCTGCAGGGAGTAACTGGAAACCAATCGCATGGCCTGCGGCTCGCCCTGAAAAAATGCAATGCGCGCCGAAGGTCCCTCGCCGCCGCTCTGGCAATCCGCGGTGACCGGCATAATCCCAGCCACCTGCTGTTCGAGGATGCGCTCCACCCCGGCCACGCGCCGGTTGCTCATCAGCCGGGTGTCCACTTTGTTCATCGCGCTCAGGGCCACGCGCAACGAGATGACTATTGCGACCGAGAGCAAGCTGAATAAAGTAATAGCGATCAGTAACTCGAGTAAAGTAAAACCCGTTTCTCGTTTCTCGTTTCTCGTTTCTCGTTCCGAACCAGCCACCAGCCACCAGCCACCAGCAACGATTTTCCTCATCGCCCGATCCCCGCCGCCCGATCCTCCAGCGTGATTACTGATCTCCGAAAAGCTTCCAGGTTGAGCGTCCGGCGTTTCTCGCCGTTCATCCACCAGATCTCCAGCTCCACGCGCTCTAGATAGGGCGTGCCTGGTCCCGCCGTGGGAGGCATTTCGAACGGAGAGAGGCGCGCACGCCATCCAGCCTTCAGGTCGCCTGCTACCTCAGGACCCCAGATTCCTTCAAAGGGCGTCAGCTTCGGCAACTTGCTCGCGATCAGCAACTCGTCCATCTTCTGGCGGCCCAGCAGCGCGGCGCGGTCGTAATCGGTGAGACGTGCGGCGTTCGCCATAGATGTTGAGAGAGCCGACATCAGTCCACTCACCGCTATCGCCAGGACGAGCGTAGCCACCAGCACTTCCAGCAGCGTGAATCCGCGCTGCTTCATTGCGGCTGCTCCACGCGAGGGACTCCCGTGATGGGGTCCACGCGCACGATCCGTTCCACATTTTTGCGGTTTATAAGCTGGACTCCGAAGCGTGGCGGCGCGCCACCGGGATAGAGCATAAATACTCGCGGCGCATCGGGATTCTCTGGCAACTCCGGAAGAATATGCGTAATGGAGACGCCCTCGGGCAGTTCGAGTTTGCGGAAGAAGCCTGGCTCGGTGGAGCGCATGGTGAGCGCGTTTTCGCTCTTCGAAATAGTGATCTCCACAGCCTGCTGGCGCCGCTCCGCGCGATTGAGTCCCGAATTCACGAAGCTAACCACGCTGGTGGTGGCCGCGTTGAGGCGCAGCGAATCGATGCCGGACGTAACCGCCGGCAAGCTGACTCCAACGATCAAGGAAATGATCCCGACTACTACGATCATTTCGATGAGGGTGAGCCCGGTTTCTGGTTTCTGGTTTCTGGTTTCTGGTTCGGAAACGAGAAACGAGAAACGAGAAACGAGAAACGGCGCTCTAGTTTTTCCAACTGACAATGTCGGCATTGACTCCATCCCCGCCCGGCTGGCCGTCGGCGCCGTAAGAGATTATGTCGGGGGCATCGCCGTGTTCTCCGGGAAAGTGGTAGACGTACGGATTGTGCCAGGGATCATTGCCGATCTCCTTGTCCGTATACGGTCCCTGCCAGTTGGTAGCGTTCTCCGGCTTCTCCCGTAGCGCTTGCAAGCCTTGCTCGGTGGTCGGGTACACGCCGTTATCCAGCTTGTAGGAGCCCAACGCTGTCATGTAAGCATTGATTTGCGCACGCGCAGCCGTTACCTTGGCCCGGTCCGCTTGCCCCAACATCCTGGGCAGCACCAGCGCCGCGAACAGCGCGATGATCACCACCACCACCATCATTTCGATGAGCGTTACGCCCGCTTCTCGTCGATTTCGTCTCTTCATTTGCTACCTCCGCTACACCGCAACATCGTTGATACTGACAATCGCAACCAGAATACTCAAGATCAATGTGCCTACGATCAATCCCATTGTCAGAATGATCAGCGGCTCGAACAAGGACGTAAAACGGCGGATGGCCGTGCGCGTGTCGGCATCGTATATGTCGGCCATTCGAACGAACATTGCGTCCAGCCGCCCGGTCTCTTCGCCTACGCTCAGAAGATGACCGGCCAGGGGCGGAAATTGCCCGGCGCGTTTCAGAGGACTCGCGATACCTTCGCCGCGCTTCACTCCAGTCGCCACGATTTCGAGAGATTTGGCGATTTTCTGGTTGTTCAATGTCGCTCCCGCGATTCCGATGGATTGCACCAAGGGAACGCTGTTCGAGACCAACGTTCCCATAGCTCGGGCGAAACGCGCCGTTTCCGCTTTCCGCAGTGCATCACCCAGCACTGGAATTCGCAGCCGCAGCGTGTCCCACCACAATCTGCCACCAGGCGTGCGGACAAAGCCATACAAGCCTATAGCAGTGAGAATCAGTAATGTTAAGCCGATCCATCCATAGCTCCGCAAAAAGTAACTCACGTCGATCAGAACCTTGGTCGGGCCCGGGATCGGGATGTGCGATTGCTCGAACACCATGGCAAACCGCGGGACCACGAAATTCATGAGCACCAGGATGGAAGAAATGCCCACCACCACCAGCAAACTCGGATAAGCCAGGGAAGAAAGAATGTAGCTGCGCAAATCATCGCGCGTGCGCTCGAACTCCGATAAGCGTTCAAAGACCACGGCGAGAGATCCGCTGGCCTCGCCCGCACGCACCATATTGATGAACAGTTCGGAGAAATAATCCGGATGGGTTGCCAGGCTGTCGGCCAGCGACTTGCCGCCCTTTACTACGCGCAGAATATCCACTACCAACAATCGAAAGCTGGCGCGCTCGGTAAGCTCGCTCGTGATTGTGAGCGCGCGATCCAGCGGCACGCCGGCATTCAGCAGCGTCGATAATTCCTGCGTGAAGAAAAGAACGTCCTTGCGCTTACCGCCCTTGAAGCCCGGCAGCTTGAACTCAAATCCCTTTTTCGGCTCGCTGCCGACATACACGGGCGTGAGTCCCTGCCGGCGCAATTCCTGCGCCACCCAGCGCTCAGTCTCGGCATGAATAGTCCCGGTGCGAAGCTGTCCGTCCGAAGCCACGGCCCTGAAGTAGAAATTATTCATGGCGGATCGTGGCGCACGCACTCGTGCGTGCCGCGTTCACACTCGTGTGAACGTCGTGAAGTCTTCCAAGTCCTTCTGTTCGCAAGTGTGCGAACACGGCACGCACGAGTGCGTGCGCTACGGAGATTTTTGGGGACCAAATGGCACTAATCGTAAAGTGGAAATTCAACGCCGCCTTCCCCACATCTACCCAGAGAACCGCTGGCTGTTCGTCACTTGGCACTTGCACGGCAGCCTGCCAGCGTCCCGGTTCGCGCCGCCGGGCAAAAGTACTGCTGGCGAAGCCTTCGTGTGGATGGACCGCTACCTCGACGAAACTCGCTCCGGCCCCATGTTCCTCAAGCAGGACACGATCGCGCAAAGGATAATCGATTCGCTCTTTAAAGGCAGGGAACTCAGTCATTACCAGCTTGGACCGTTTGCGATCATGGCAAACCACGTCCACGTGCTGCTGCTTCCTTTGATATCGCCGAGCAAGCTCCTTCAATCGCTCAAGGGATTTACGGCGCGGGAAGCGAATAAGTTGTTGGGACGCACAGGAGAGCCGTTCTGGAGGCGCGAATCGTACGATCGCTGGGTGCGGGATGAAAGTGAATGGAACCGGATCGCGCGGTACATCGAGAGGAATCCTGTAAAGGCGGGGTTGGTGGCACAAATCGAGGACTATCCCTGGTCGAGCGCCAACCCAAAATGGCGTGAACGGCTGTCGTAGCGCACGCACTCTTGCGAACACACGCCCAGCGTTCACACGAGTGTGAACGCGGCACGCACGAGTGCGTGCGCTACAGTTCTTGCGTGACACGCATTACCTCATCCGGCGTCGTCAGGCCGTGCGATATCTTCAGCCAGCCATCTTCCCGCAAGCTGCGCATTCCGTTGCGGCGCGCCACGGCCGTGATCGCCAGTGCGTCGTCGCCGCGCATGATCTGCTTGCGGATCTCATCATTCAACTCCATCAGCTCGAAGATTCCCACGCGCCCCGTATAGCCTGACCCGAAGCAGTTCTCGCAACCGCGGCCGCGGAAACACGGCACCGTCTCGCCATCCGGCGCGATGCGCGTTCCGTCCGGCGCCTTGCAACGATCGCAGATCAGCCGGACCAGCCGCTGCGCCAGCACTGCTACCAAAGATGAACTGATGAGGTAGTTTTCCACGCCCATATCGGTGAGCCGCGTAACAGCACTGGGCGCATCGTTGGTATGCAGCGTCGAATATACGTAGTGGCCGGTGAGCGACGCGCGAATGGCAATATCGGCCGTCTCCCGGTCGCGAATTTCGCCCACCATAATCACGTCCGGATCCTGACGCACAATGTGCCGCAACCCGGAAGCAAACGTCAGCCCAATCTGCGTGTTCACATGGATCTGGTTAATCCCATCCATCTGGTATTCCACCGGGTCCTCAATGGTGATGATCTTCTTGTCGCTTAAATTAATCCGCTTCAGCGCCGAGTAGAGCGTGGTGGATTTGCCGCTGCCGGTCGGTCCGGTGACCAGAAAAATACCGTGCGGCATGGACGTGAAATGCTCCATGCGGCTGAACATGTGTTGATCGAAGCCCAACCGGCCCAGATCGTAGAAATCTCCGGCTGAGCGGTCCAGCAGGCGCATCACCACGCTCTCGCCGTAAAGCGTCGGCAAAGTCGAAACGCGCAGATCCACTTCGCGGCCCAGCGTCTTGATTTTGATGCGTCCGTCCTGCGGGAGCCTGCGCTCAGCGATATTGAGCTTGGCCATCAGCTTCACGCGCGAAATCATGGCGGCCTTCATCTCGCGCGGCGGCGGATCCTGGTTGTAAAGTATGCCATCCACGCGGTAACGGATGCGGAACTCCTTCTCGAACGGCTCCAGATGAATATCGCTGGCACGCTTTTCCACCGCCTGAGCGATGATCGCGTTCACTTGGCGGATGACGGGCGCTTCACTCGCCATGTCGCGCAGGTGCTCCAGATCCTCGGATGCCTCCGCGCCGTCGGCCAGCAGATCCGTCTCCCCGCGCGCCGACTGGCCGTAATATTTGTCGATGGCGTCGAGGATTTCCTGCTCAGCCGCCAGCACCGTACTGATCTTCAGGCCAGTGCAGTTGCGAACCGCCGCGATAGTTTCTACATCCAGCGGATCGGCCATCGCGAGCGTGACCGTATGGTCATCGCGGCCCACCGGAAGGCAGCGGGACTGACGCAGGAATCGTGGAGAGAGTGCTTCCGTCTCGGGGGAAACCGAGGGCGGACCCTCGATCGCAACCAGCGGCACGCCCAACTGATCCGCCAGCGCCGCCAGTACGTCGCGCATGGCCACAAAGCCCATGTCGACCAGTGTCTTGCCGATCTTATCTCCACGCTCTTTCTGCAGCTCGAGTGCGCGCTCCAGATCTTCTTCCGAGATCAGCTTACGCTCAATCAGGATTTCGCCCAGACGCATGGATCAGAACTCTTGCACGGTGAGGGCGCTCGCGAGCGTCGCCTTGTCGGCCCGGCCGGTTCTCACGTCCAATAGTGCACGCTTCGACGCGTGCATCACAATCTGAGCCGGAAGGCCATCCGTATTTTCGCCGTGCCAGTAGAAAAGAGTTACTCCCAGCGCGATTTGCTCCTCCGGCGGAACCGAATCCAGCGAGCCGGCTGAGTTGAGCAGCACCTCCTGCATGGCGCTCTTCAGTTTCGGAAGACGCGACAATTTCTTCTCGTGAATGCGCTTGAACTCATCGGGGGTGATGGTCTTGTGAAAGGGGCTAATTCCGGCCGAGGGCGCCAGATTTAATTCGCTCACGAATACCGCGCCATATCCGCCAATGTAGGTGCCCTGCGTAACGCCGAGCAGCTCTACCGGATCATCCGGCCAGATTCGCCGCAGTTCATTATCCACCCCGTCCTGCATGGCTTGGATCATAGCGTGGCCGACTTTTGGTTTATCCGCCAGTGATCCGAACGGGAGGGCACACAATAGAAGGACAACGGCGGTCAGTTTCATTGCCCGGCCTTCTGCTGGTCGTTCACAGCCACCATCAACCGAGCCGTTTGTTTTTCGTAGTACTGGGCAGCCTGCTGCACAATAGCCAAATCGGTCTGGCGTTTCGATTCGAAGCGCTTCTCGGCTGCATCCAACATTTCTGCCGTCTGCTGACGCTGTTTGGCCACCACGGCATCCAGACGATTGTTCACCTCGCGCTCGATCCGCTGCTCGATCTGTGCGGTGTTCACCGTGGGCGTCGCGACCGGCCGCGCGGGCCCATTCACAGAAAACCCATGCACCAGGATGGCCGCCGCCAGCAACATCGCCGACGCAAAACCCATCGCCGGACCCGATCGCCAGATGGTTTCATACCAGCGTGGCTCGAAAACTTTGTCCGATACGAATGCGATCCGTTGCGGCGCCTCTTCCTCGACGAGCGAGCGCAGCGCGGCATCGGTCAGCTTCAAACGGTCCAGCTCTTCGCGGCAACTCTGGCACGCACGCACGTGATCTTCCACCGAGTTTTTCTCAGCCCGGGCCACTTCGCCGAGAAAATAACCTTTCAAATCCACAGATGAGCAACTCATTCCACGCCTCCCATGTTTACAGGAGCTAACGTCTGCTTCAGAAGGTCGAGCGCGGTATACAGCCGGGATTTCACGGTGGAGACCGGGCAGGACAGGATCTCCGCCATCTCCTCAAACTTGAATCCCTGATAAACCTTCAGTAGGACGGCTTCGCGTTGGTCGTCCGACAGCAGGCCGAGCGCGCTCTGGATAGCCAGGTTCAGCTCGATGGGAAACATGCGGCCACTGGATTCCCCGCTCCTGAGCTCGCCCGCGATCTCACCCTCCGGCCGATTCTTCCGCAGCAGCGAGAAGGCCTCATTGTGCGCGATGCGAAACAGCCAGCCCGGAAATTTGGCCGGATCTTCCAGCTTTTTCAAGTTTTGATAGGCTTTCAAAAATACGTCCTGACTGAGATCCATCGCATCTTCGCGATTCGAAACCAACCGCAGGAGGTAGTTGAACACACGTTTCTCCCAGCGAGACACGAGTACGTTATAGGCGTCCACGTGCCCCCGTCGCGCCTTAGCGATCAGGTCGCGGTCCTCAACCTCCCGAAATATCAAACTTCGGCTCCATTCACAAAGACGGGCCCCGGGGCGAAAAAGTCGGAGGGCCGGTTGCCTTGATTCTTGCAAAATTGGAGGCGCGGCCGGGAGGCGGTTCGAAAGCAGATAATCACAAAGCCTGTTGGTGGACCAGCCGACGCTGAGACTTACCATCTGCAGGGCAGCTATACTCGCGGCGAATCCCCATGATACCCTCGGCGGTCCAACGTAATCGCAGTCTCGTCTCCGTGTCAGCGCCATGATCGCCGCAGGCCCAGTCCAGAACGTCCGCCGGGCCCGATGCATCGCGGAGCGCTTCCCACTCTCGCTTCTGCATGGATAACGGCTTGCGTGGATTTGAGGCGGTACCGAACACATGAAGCCGAGGGTTGGCTTGAGACAGCCCAACCACAATTCCCGCACTCTTTCCACAGGGGAGCGCTTCGGTTTGAAGGAAGAATTCCTGGCTCCTCCCATCGTGGTCATAGTCGCCAAAATGCATCACTTGCACTGGTGTGCGCTTCCTGACGGCGACAGCAAAGTCCGCACGCTGATAACCTTTAAGGTCTTTGTCGTAGAACGGCCAGCGTTGTAAAACTGCCTCGCCGCGCCAGTCGGTGAAAAATGGCGTGAGACGCAGACGATCGATTTCCACGCCGTCCCGGAGCCTTGAGAGAAATAATTCACCAGCCTCACCGTAGGCGAATCCCTGGCAGGGACAAGTAATCGCGCTACTAAAGTCGTCCGCGCCGCACAGGGGCTTCGGTGCCGACGTCCACTTCAACTGCCAGGTCTCGATGAGCCCATCTACAATGATTTGTTGCTCCTCCCGAACTCTCGCGGTCGGATATTCTTGGCTGAACGTTCCAACCGCCTGTTGCCCGAACCCCGTCAGGGAAAGTGCGACAAGCGCACAAACCGACGCAAGGTGAGGCCTACCCATTTGGTTCAAGTTACTACGAAACGGTGAATCAGGCCGCGACTTCGACGTAATCGACCGCAATGCGCGGTTCCGGGATCGGTTCCCCAATCTCACGCATCACCTCGAAATGAGCCACAAGTGCGTCCTGGAAATTGCGCCGCGTTTCTTCGAGCGTGTCCCCAACTGCGGCGCATCCTGGAACGTCCGGCGAGAAAGCCGAGTAGCCTGTGCTAGTTGGTTCGATCACCAGGGAATATCGTCTTAGACTCATTTCAAGCCTGCCTTCTTGAGCATAGCGTTTAGCGTTCCTGGCGCGAGTTCTTTACCTTCGTCCCGGCATCGTAACTAGGTATGCCTGCTCCGGATGCGTGCTGTGCCAATGGCTGCCCTTCGAGCGCATCTCCCGCCAACCGTGCTTCTCAAGCAGTTGGATCACCTCCCACCTTCATGGGCATAAACGCGCTACTTCCTGGATTTCGGAGGCCGAGCCGGTACCGACTTCTTAACGGGCCTGTGGAACTTTCCAATCACGGCTTTGCTCCAGTCCGTCACTTCTGGAAGATCCGCTAGGTCGATGTCTTGATCGTCCGGAAGCCCAACCACTTGCTTACGCTTGCTCTTGGCGGTTTTGCTCATCCGCGCATCTACAGTATTAGACTATGGCTAATTCGGTTCGCATTGAAAACGACTATCCCCAAACCCTCCCCGCCCGGACCTTCCTCATAATCCCCCGCATGATCCGCTCGGTCGCCGTTCCGAACGGCTGATCAGTCGTCAAATACGTCCACGTTGCGCCACGCTCGGTCGGATCCGGACCATGGCCTGCCTCGGCTTCCGCCACACGCGTTTGGATCTCCTCATCAATCCGCGTCTCAAGCTCGTGGAACATCGTATCCATAGCCGTCAAATACTCATGCAGCGGATCGCGTCCGCCCCACGAAAGCCACTGGACACCCTCGCGCATGTCCGTGACACCGGCTAGATATTCGGACCACAGGTCATCAATCGTCGTGAGCGAAATCACGCGCTCCAGGTCCGGAGCAGGGCCAATCAAAATATCAAGCCTCCGCCGCTGGATGGCTTGCCGTTGCCCCTCCAGCACTCCCTCGTACTTGCGTAGGAACATCCGGATCTCCAGATTTTGCCCCTCCACTGTGCGCTGCATGCCCTCGGGATCGCGGTCGAATGAATCCGTTTCAGCGCTGTATTTCACAAACAGATCATCTTCCAGCGACACGAAAAATCGCGAACTGCCCGGATCGCCCTGCCGTCCGGCGCGACCACGAAGCTGATTGTCAACGCGCCGGCTCTCGTGCCGATTCGTTCCGATAATGTGCAAGCCTCCGAGCTCGGCTACGCCTTCGCCCAGCTTGATATCGGTCCCGCGGCCGGCCATGTTGGTCGAAATCGTCACCGCCTCTAACTCCCCAGCGCGCGCGATCATCTGCGCCTCCTGCTCTTCGTGCCGCGCGTTTAAAACCTGATGCGCGATGCCGCGAATCCGAGAGCTCAGCCGTTCGGATTCCTCCACGCTACGCGTCCCAACCACTACGGGACGCCCGGTCAGGTGCACGCGCCGGATTTCTTCGATTACCGCGCGCTCCTTATCCCGCTTGGTCGGGAAAATCACGTCCGGATAGTCTACGCGAATCACCGGCCTATTAGGAGGAATCACTTCCACATCCATTCCATAGACCACGCGAAACTCCTCGGCCTGCGTGGCCGCGGTCCCGGTCATCCCGCAAGCTTCGGGATACAGAGCGATCAGATTCTGCAGCGTGATGGATCCCAAAATCCGGCCCTGGGCTTTGAGCGCCACGCCTTCCTTCGCTTCGATGGCCGTGTGCAGCCCCGCCGGCCAGCGGCGATCCTGCGCGATGCGCCCCTTGAATTCGTCCACGGATTCAATGGCGCCGTCTTTTACCAGATAATCCACATCGCGCCGCAGTAGCGCGTGCGAGTGAATGGAATCCTGCGCGGCAGTCAGCAACGCGAGATTCGCCTCATCAAACAGATTTCCGCATCCAAATGAGCTCTCAACCGCATGAATCCCCGCATCGGTCAGCGCGATGTTCCTGCCGTACTCGTCCAGCGTGAAATGCTGCCCGCGCCGGAAAAACCGTGTCAGGCGATCGATGCGAACAGCCAGCGGTTCTTCCACCACTGCGCCTCCGGCAATCACTAACGGAATGCGCGCCTCGTCTATCAGAATGGAATCCACTTCATCGATCACCGCGGCCGCGAAGGGCCGGTGAACCTGATCAGCCGGATAAAGCGCCAGCCCGTCGCGCAAAAGATCGAATCCGATTTCGTTCGGCGTAGCGTAGGTAATGTCGCATGCATAAGCCCGCCGCCGCTCCTCACTCGACATTCCCTGCTGGACGCAACCCACTGAGAATCCCAGAAATTCGTAGATGCCGCCCATCCATTGGGAATCGCGGCGTGCCAGGTAATCGTTCACGGTCATCACGTGGACCCCGCGGCATTGCCTCGCGTACCAGATCACCGCAGGTACCGCGGCCAGTGTCTTCCCTTCGCCGGTCTGCATCTCGGCGATCCGTCCGTTGGCCATCGCCAGCGCGCCCTGCAATTGGACATCGAACATTTCGAGTCCCAGCACGCGCGCAGCTACCACCGCCGTCACGGCAACAATTTCCACCAAGCTCGTAGCGCACCGTCCGGCCGTTTTCAATTCGTCGTCGCTCATCCGGCGAAGCTCCGCACGTCTCAAGTTAATTGGTTGAATCTCTGACCGAGGCCGAGCTGGATCAGGAAATAAATATTGAAATAAACGCTTCCATAAACGGCGCATTGATTACGCCCTCCTTTCTCTCTTCGAACCGAGTTAAGAAAGAAGAGCGGGCGGAGGACGTTGATAGAGGGATTTTGAAAAAGCGGCGCTGTTGACGCGTGGATCGTCCGCCAGCGCGATAACCAACGGCACGCGCGAACGCCGCACCAGCATTCGTATGGCGGCAGGCTGTTCAGAGCGAGCTCGCGCCACCCAAACAATCGGGCAGTTCGCCGCGGTTCGCGCGACGTTCGAAACGGGCACCGCCTGCGCGGCGCACAATGCCATCAGCGCCGCAAGTATCCAGGATGTTGCCCGCCGGTTCACTAATCCCGAGTATTGCACAAACAGCGCCCAATCAATCCCAGTTTCGGACAATGCCATATCCCGGATTGGTGCTAACTTTATTGCTTGCCGCGCTTAGATAGCTGGCAATCGAGTTGCAATGTGCACTGTTTCAAGGGAGGGCGCGCCATGCTATCGGACATCCAATACGCAGTCCGGGGCTTGCGAAAAACTCCGGGCTTCACCGCCATCGCCGTGCTGTCACTGGCCCTCGGCATTGGGGCGAACTCGGCGATGTTTTCCCTTGCCGATGCACTGCTGTTCCGCCCGTTGCCGGTCCCGGGGCCAAGCCAGGTCGTCACGGTCAGCGACTCCGCACCCGATCTCGCCATCGCACCGTCGGGCTACCTGTCCTATCCTGACTACGTCGATCTGCGAGACAAGAATAAATCCTTCGCGGGACTGGCCGCGGCAGCCTACACGTTTGTCGGCATGGCGGAGCAAAGAGATGCTCTGCCTCAGTTGCGGCTGGCCCTCACGGTGAGCGGCAATTTTTTCCAGACGCTCGAAATAGCACCTGCGCTCGGCCGCACTTTCTCCGTCGAGGAGGACCGCGTCCCCGGCCGCGACGCGGTTGCGGTTCTTTCCTACGACACCTGGCAAAATAGATTCGCGGGGGATCGCAACACCATCGGCCGCAGCATCCGTTTGAACGACACTGAGTTCACCATCATCGGCGTGGCGTCTAAGGAGTTCAACGGCATCCAACCCGTGGTGCACCCGGATCTATATCTTCCAGCGATGATGTTGCCGCGCATCTCGCCCGACGCCCATCTAAACCCGCTCGAACATCGTAACTATCGGATCTTCACGCTGAAAGGCCGGTTGAAACCGGGAGTTAGTCTGGCGCAAGCCAATGCTGAGATGGCTACCATCGCCAAGAATCTGGCGGCGTCCTATCCAGAAACCAATCGCAGCCATGGAGCGCTGGTCCGCACGGAAGTGCAGGCACGGGTGGCGCAAAATCCGTTGAACGCTCGGTTCGCCGCCATGCTGCTGGCCGTTGCCGGCTTAGTGTTAATCATCGCGTGCGCAAATGTGGCCAACCTGCTGCTCAGCCGCGCGCAATCGCGCTCCCGCGAGATGGCGGTCCGGCTGGCCATTGGCGCGTCACGCGGCCGGCTGCTCCGCCAGTTGCTCACCGAGAGCTTAATCCTGTCGCTGGCCGGTGCTGCCGTGGGGTTGTTCCTGGCGCAATATGGCGCCGACTACTTCAATAAGCTGCCGCTGGCGAGCGAACTACCGGTCTCACTGGTAGTCCAGCTCGACCGCCGGGTATTGATCTTCAGCCTCATCGCGGCTGTGCTAAGTGCGGTATTCTTTGGACTTGCGCCCGCCCTCCGTAGCGTGAAAACGGATCTCGTGCCGGCTCTCAAGACCGGAGAAACCGCAGGTTTTCATCGCCGGACCTGGGGCCGGAACGCACTGGTGATCGCGCAGGTCGCGTTGTCCCTGGTGTTGCTGTCAGCCGCTACTCTTTTCGTGAGAACGCTACGCGCGGTCATTAACTCGAATCCGGGATTCCGCACCGACCACCTGATGATGATGTCGTTTGATCCGTCGCTGGTGCATTATTCTCCCGAAAAAACACGCGATTTCTACCGAACTCTCACGGCCCGCGCACTTCAGTTGCCGGGCGCGGAAAATGCGGCCCTCGCGTTGGCAGTCCCATTCGATGGCGCGTCCGTCGCAACGAACAATATTGCGCCCGAGGGGTATCAGTTCCCCAACGGCCAGGCGAGCGAGTCCGTACTCTGCAACTTCGTCGATGAACACTACTTCGGTACCATCGGCACGCCGGTCGTTCGCGGCCGCGGCATTCACGCCACAGACACGGACGCTTCACAGCATGTCGCGGTGATCAACGAGTTCATGGCCGAACACTATTGGCCGCACCAGGATCCCATTGGAAAACGCTTTCGCAGCGTGGGCAGCGATGCCTCTTGGATCCAGGTGGTGGGCGTTGCGAAGAATTCCACGTATTTGGCATTCGGCGAGCCGCGCATGTCGTACTTCTATCTTCCAGCCGCGCAGCAGCCGTTGACCCGGATGACATTGCTGGTGGAAACCACCGGGGACGCGGCCTCCCTCGCCGCGCCGTTGCGGAATCTAGTGCGTTCTCTGGACGCTCATCAGCCCATCTACAATGTGCGAACCATGCGCGAGTACTTTCAGACGCAGGGGCTCCAGTCGATGCATCTGATTGTGAACCTGGTCGGCGGAATGGGACTGCTCGGACTGGGTATGGCGCTAGTGGGATTGTACGGCCTGGTTTCATATTCGGTCAGCCGGCGGACTCGGGAAATCGGCATCCGCATTGCGATTGGGGCTCAGCAATTGGATGTACTCCGGGTTGTGCTGCGCCAAGGCATGACGCTCGCGCTGATCGGCGTGGGGCTAGGCCTGGCGGGCGGTTTCGGCGTACTGCGCCTGATTCGCGCGGCTTTCTCCCGTCTCCAGGAGGGCAGCATGTTCGACCCCTGGACCTTCATCGTGCTTCCAATCGCCTTGCTCGCAGTCACGCTGCTAGCTAGTTACATTCCAGCTCGCCGCGCTGCGGCCATTGATCCGAACCAAGCTTTGCGTTACGAATAGCTGACTAGCTGAGCGATTTCAAGAATTTTACGCCTTCAAACGCTATTGTCTCCGGCGTGGGCGCCAGATCCCGCCAAATAGACGCCGCCGCCGAAAGTTCCCCCAGCGCAAAACCGAAGCTTTCGATGGTGAGCCAGCCGTCGTACTTCATTTCGCGCAGAGCAGCGAACACTCCCGGCCAATCCACATGGCCAGTGCCCGGAGTCCCACGGTCGTTTTCGCAAGTGTGGACGTGTTTCAAGTGCCGGCCTACGCGCCGGCAGGCGCTCGGAACATCTTTCTCTTCGATGTTTGCGTGGAACGTATCGAATAACACACCCACTCGTGGATTATCTACTGCTTCGCACAAATCTGCTGCATCCTCTGCTGTATTCAGAAAGTACGTCTCAAAACGATTCAGCGGCTCGATCGCGAGCGAAACATCATTCTGAGCCAGTGCGTCGCCCAGCGATTGATAACACTCCACGGCCCGATTCCATTCGTCCGCATTCCGGCGCCTTCCCGGCAAATACCCCACCGGCGAATAAATAGGACCCACGATCAGTTTGCCCCCCGCCTCCGCCGCCACCTGAATACAGCTCTCCAGATGTTCGCGCGTCGTGCTACGCACCGCAGCGTCGTCCGAGATCGCGCTCAGCCCGGGAGGGATTACAGAACAGAACGTGCACTCCAGTTTGTTTTCCTCGAGCGCCCGCCGGATCGCGCCCGCATCTACTTCAGCAAGATTGATCAGGGGCAGTTCCACGCCATCGAACCCGGCTTCTTTTATCCGCGGCAACAGCGCGAAGTGAGAACGATCAAAACTCGCGGTCCAGATAAATGTGTTTACGCCGAACTTCATCGTGTTCCCGCCCGCTTCGCTTGCGGCCGGTTCTCAAACAGGAACAAGCCGTTTTTGCCGGCCACCGCGAAATCCAGGCCGCCATCGCCAAACACGTCCGCCACCGGAATGTGCATTCCCGCGCCTGTGCGCGAGCTGTAATCGATCACATGCTTTACCCAAGCTACTTTACCCTGATCCATCAGAAATTCGTACCAATAGATCCCCAGCGGCTCACGAGCGCCCGGATCATGATCGTGCGCCATGTAGCGCTTGCCTGTAAGAAAATCAGGCTTGCCGTCGCGATTCACATCCACCATGGTCAATGCATGGCTCTGCGACCACGTGTCGTCAATCATGTGCTTAGTCCAGTGGGAATCCGGCCCTTGCTCCATCCAGAAGATCCCGTAATCGTGCGCGGCGCTGGCTACCAGATCCTTGCGCCCGTCGCCATTCACATCCACCGCGTAAATAAATCCGGTCTCGCCCAGATCGAAATCGGGATGCCACTTCCACTCTCCCGTTCGCGGATCTGGAGGCGCTTCAAACCAACCCTTCGGAGTAATAATGTCAGTTCGGCCGTCGCCGTTGACATCACCCGCGCCGATACCGTGGCCATATGATTTCGCGCTCACCACGTGCTTGACAAACTCGCCGTTCTTCACCTCATACCAGGCCGTAGGCGCTGTGTCGCCCAGGTAATCCGGAAGCAGTTCCTCGGCTTTTCCATCGTTGTCCAAGTCAACCAAGAAGGCGAACTCCACGAAGTTGCCTTGATCGATTGTGTGCTCACTCCATGCCCCGCCCTTCTTGCCAGGATTTTCCATCCACACCATTCGGTGCTCAAAACCAAGGCAACTGATGATGTCCGGATACCCATCCTTGTTGACATCCAAAGGAAGGTCGCAGAAGTTGGCGATGTAGCCGTCCTGAAATTTCAAATCCCGGAATCGATGCGGCGTCCACGCGGGCGCTTCGTACCAATATTCCCCGGAAACGATATCCAGCTTGCCGTCTTTGTTGACGTCGGCAAACGCAACGGTCTCGGCCGCTCCGGCATCGATCATGGTCTTCGTGAATGGAACTTCAGGCGGCCGCGTAACGCTCCACAATGTGAAAGCACAGGCGCTGGCCGCTAGCAATCGTAATGTATGTCTCATGCGCGAGATGCCTCAACGAGTATACTCTCGCCTAACGCGGAGGGGCGCTTCCGGCAGCTTCAATTTTGGCCAGCTCTTCGCGCACGATGGCGGCGTCCTTCGCGTTAGGCGCCAACTCCAGATAGGTTCGCAAGAACTTGGCCGACTCGCTGTACTCATGCTTCTGCATGAGAAGCAGGGCCAGCACATAGCTCAACCGCGCGATCTTGCGCTCTTTGTCGATGCGAATCCCCTCGCGCGCTGCATGCTCGGCCTGCTCCACTTTGTCTAGCCGGGCGCTCGCCACGGCGTTGTAAAGATAGGCGGCGGGGAAATCCTCGGCATCGAGCTGGATCCAATCGTGGGAATATTTTTCCACGTCCGCCCAATTCTGCTGGCGTTCGGAAAGCGCAGTCAATCCCTCGTAAGGCCGCACGTATTTCGCATCGCTCTTCAGAGCTTCCTTCCACGCGTCGGCCGCGCCGGCCAGGTCATTCTTGTTCTGCCGCAACAGGCCCAGCTCAAACCAAGCAGCCGCGAATTTTGGGTACGCCGCTACGGCCTTCGTGAATTCACCAGAGGCCGCATCCCAGCGTTGCTCATGCACTGCCAGCACGCCTTTGTCGTAGGCCTTTCTGGCATTCGTGGGCGCAGACAGCGTGGTGACGCTCACCGTAAGAGCCTGGCCGGGGCTCATTGGATGCAGAGTCAGCCGGCCGATTTTGGTGTCGTCCAGAATGTTTTTCACCGCGATGCTGACTCGCTCAGACCAAAATCCGGCCAATACCGCCTGCACCTCGCAATCCCGGAGCGCGGCCGTGATCGGGCTGGAATAATAGGTCGAGTTGCCGATAGGCTTGCTGAGGTCCTTGTCCGGAGTAGCTTGTGCTGAGTCGGCCGTGGAGGTATCGGTGCCATTGGCCGTCACCTTAAAACTGAAGCGGCCTCTCGAATCGGTCCACGTTTCGTCGCGCGCGACACCTTTGCAAACTCGCTGGATGAGCACAGCTTCCGGAGGTTTTGATCCGTCTTCCAGCGCCACGTCTCCCGAGAAATAAATGGCCTTCTCAGTGGTGCGCCCGTCGTAAGGGAATTGTGCGTGGGCGCCCACGGCGGCAACCAGCAACATGGCGGCAATAGCTGACGTTCGCGAGTCCATAACGCCTCATCAGTGAAGACGCGACTTCTTCAATTATGCGCCTGCGCGGCCTGGTTTGAATAGTGGGCTCCGGATGACATCCCAATGGCCTGGTGGGGCAGGGCCATGCCCTGCCGGGACCTTGAGGGGACAACTGTCCGGCTCTCAGGCAATCGTTGGTGCACCTGGCAGGGCACGGCCCTGCCCCACAACTAATTTGGATAAGGCTCGCCTGCATGCACGACGCGAATCAGGTGATCGGTGAAAACGCTGTGGCCTCCGGGCAACTCCACTTTCGGCATATGGCAACTGACGCATTTCGCACTTGCGACAGGACAAGGTTTCTGCATAGCCTCGCCGCTGGTGGCCGCAGCCTTTCCATGGCACGCGAGACAATTGTGATCGTAGCTCGCGTCGTCGCGCACCAGATTTGCGTGCGGATTGTGGCAGGCCGTGCAGCTAATCCGCCGGTCGTTTCCCAGGAAGCACTTGCTATTGGCCAGCCGGTAGGGCTGAAATCTCACATTCACCTGGCCCCAAGTCTTCATGCGGATCACCGCATCCCAAGTGCGATGGCACGTCCCGCAGAAGTTCGACATGTCCTCGGCCGGCATCTCGCCCAATTTTTTTGGAGTCGCCGCTGGCTTGCCCTGCGCCAGAGCCTCCTGGTGCGCGTTGGCGCCCTTGTGGCAATGCTCACAATCCAGGCCCGGCCGCATGGTATCCAGCGCCAGCCGTCCCTGGCTTACGCCGTCCGAGCTGTGGCATCCGAAGCAGGATACGATTTCCTCCATGGATGTTTCCCGCCCCATGGCTTCCACCAGATTGTGCGGCCGCAGCCGCTCGCTGCCCATAGTGACGGCCAATCCGCCCACGTTCGGATAGTAGCTAACCAAACTTTCGTAAAAATGGCCTTCGTATTCGAACACGAACGTTTGCGAGGAAACTCCGAATACGTAACGAATCGGAAGTTCGAGCAAAGCTGTGCCATCGCTCACCGTATAGATGCTTACGCCATCTTTGCGTTCGATAACGTACTTGTAGCCATTACTTGCGCAGCTCAAGTGGGGGTGCTCTTTCAGCACGGCTTGATCGTCCGCCAGCTCAATCGCGATTCCCATAGCGGACTTGGGCACCAATCGCGCTTCTTCCTGGTGGCACGTGGCACAGCCGGTTTTGTCGGCAGGCGGTGCAGCCAATGCCGCGAGCGGCAAACTCATGCCGATGATTACGGTGAGATTAACCCGGGCCATGAGGATCGCTCTCCTTCGCAATCGCGATCGAAGTCCGCCGTTCGCGCCGCGCGTCACCGTGCCGGCCAGCCTTCGAATACGCTCCCGCCAGGCCCATATGGTATTCGACATTGGCAGGATCCAGCCGCTCGGCCGTTTCCAGATGTTCGATCGCCCCTCGAAGATCTCCCGAGCTCGCCAGCAGCAATCCGTACGCGTACTGCGCCATGGGACACATCGGGCCATCCTGGGCAGCTTGTCGCGCAATCGGCAACGCCGCGGATTCAGAACCCGCCCGCATAGCGATCAGCGCGACCATGGCGCGGGCGTCGGCGCTATGCGCATTCAACTCCAGCTCGCGCTTCAATTCCGCCAGCGCCTCCTCGGCCGGCCGGAATGATAGCAAATAGGTAGCGTATAGAAAGTGAACGCCCACGGCGTTTGGATAGCGTTCCAGCAGGGCTTGGAAAGCCGGCCCCGTCTTAGTGGTATCGCCGGACATCCAGAGATAAACCGTCTCTCCCACCGACGCTATCAATTCCCGGCGTTCTGGAGGCACTTCTTTTGGCAGAAGCTGCTCATGCAGAGCCGTCAGGCCGATACCCGCGATCAACGTCGGATCGTGAACGCCGCGGCGCACGAACGGCATGAACCTGGGCGACGCCTGATCGAACAAACCGGTCCGAGTCAGCAGCAGCGCTTCATGGAAACGGATCACCTGTTCGGTGGCTGGCTCAATGCCGGTACCAATCTCGAGTCCCCGGCGAATGTGTTCCAGCGCGTGCGCGTAGTCGCCGGTCTCGGATTCACAAAGTCCCAGGAACGCCCATCCCGGCGCGGCCTTTTCTTCCAGCTTGACGAACTCGGCGAAGGCCTTCCGGCCGCTCTCATATTGATCGCCATCGTAAAAAAGCGTCCCGAGGTACCACCATCCGTCCGGCCACGCAGGCTTCAATTGGAGAGCTTCCTTGTAAAGCTGGATGGCCTGCGGGATTCTGTCGGCCTCCCGCGCGGCGTTGGCCTGCGCGGCCAATTGCTCAAAGGTAGCTGCACACGCGCCGGACGCGGCGATCAAAGCGGTCGCGGACACAAATATTCGGGCCAAAAACTTCATTGCAACGCGTTCAACTCGCACTATAACATTGTGGACGCGCAAAATTACATCCGTAAACCGCCCGCGAATTGCGGCTGCGACCTTGGGCTGAGAGCCTGCGCTGTTGGACAACGCCTCTTCCGCATTATGGGAGGCTCGACACGATATGATGGGTTCATCGACGCTCATATTCTTCCGGTGCGGTGGGCTCGGCGTCTTTGGTCCTTTCGCTCTTTCGTCACCCTAATCATCCTTCTGGCAGTGGCGCTCGCGATCCAATGGCAAGCCGTATTGAATTTTCTGGGCGCCTATCTTATTTCATCTGAGCAACCCCGCTCCGCAGATCTTATTCTGGTTCTGGCCGGCGACTTCTGGGGGCCGCGCGTGGTGAAGGGCGCCGACTTGGCCGTCCAAGGTTATGCGCCTCTGGCGCTCATGAGCGGCACTCCCTATCAGGGACGCATGGATGGCGAACTGGCTATCGAATTCCTCGTCAAAAAGGGCTATCCGCCGCGGCTATTCGAGAGCTTCGGCCACAATTCGCGGTCTACCATCGAGGAAGCGATGGTGCTTCGCCCGGAGCTAGCGCGGCGCGGCGTGAAGCGGGTACTTCTGGTAACCACCGCGTACCATTCGCGCAGGGCCGGCATTGTTTTCCGGCTTTTCTGCCCGGGCATCCAATTCATCGCGATACCGGCGCCCGATCCCCAGTACCATCCGGATGATTGGTGGAAAGATCCCAGTTCGCGAAAACTGTTTTACTCGGAATGGAGCAAGATCCTTGCCACCGTTCTGATTGTCTACCCCAAATATCTATTGGAGCGTGCCGTAGGAAAGCGTCCCACATCGCTGCTCATTTCTGCGGCTTGGCAGCAGGAGAGATGCGGCTCGATCCCGACAACTCATACAATAAAGGCTGAATGAAAATCCTGGTCACCGGAGGCGCCGGATTCATCGGCTCTTGTTTTATCCGCCTCGCGCTCCAAGACGCTTCGACTGAGGTCGTCAATATTGATAAGCTCACCTACGCCGGGAACCTGGAAAATCTGGCGACGGTGGCCGACAACCCGCGCTACCGGTTTCAGAAGGCTGATATCTGCGATCTAGACGGACTGCGCCAAATTTTTGAAGAAACCGCGCCGGACGCGGTAGTTCACTTCGCGGCCGAATCGCACGTGGATCGAAGCATATTCTCGCCAGAACCGGTGTTCGAAACCAACCTGCGCGGTACCTTCAATCTGCTGGAAAGCATGCGAGCGAGAGCGGTGGCCCGCTTCATTCATGTCTCCACCGATGAAGTCTACGGAAGTCTCAACGCACCGCTCGAAGCCGATGAAAACTTCCCGCTCCAACCCAGCAGCCCCTATTCGGCATCGAAAGCCGGATCGGATTTGTTGGCGCTCGCCTATTTCAAAACCTACAAGCTGCCGGTAATGGTGACGCGCGCCTCCAACAACTATGGTCCGTACCAGTTTCCCGAAAAATTAATTCCTTTGATGATCTCGAACGCGTTGGAGGACAAGCCGCTGCCGGTTTACGGAGATGGGATGCAGGTACGGGATTGGCTCTATGTGGAGGATCATTGCCGCGCACTGTTCGAGATTCTTCAGAAAGGCCGGGACGGCGAGATCTATAACATCGGCGGTAACCGGTCGGTAACGAACCGATGGGCGATCGAACAGATTCTCGAAATCACGGGCAAGCCCACCAGTTTGATGACCACCGTCACGGATCGCCCGGGGCACGACCGGCGCTATGCGTTGTCCAGCGCGAAGCTCGCGAAGGAAACCGGCTGGAGCCCGCAAATGGATTTCGAGCGCGGCCTAAAAGCCACCGTGGAGTGGTATCGTGCGCACGGCCAGTGGGTGCGGGATGTGAAGTCGGGCGACTACCAAACTTATTACGCCAGGAACTACGACCACCGCGCGCGCGAATTGAATCAGGTCCGGTAGCCGATGAACCATCGGCGTCAAATTAATGCACAAACTGCTATTTATTTTCGGTACCCGGCCGGAAGCGATCAAGCTCTGCCCGGTGGTTCGCAAGCTCCGCGAAGATCCTTCAAAATTTGATGTGAAAGTGTGCGTCACGGCCCAGCACCGCCAGATGCTGGATCAGGTGCTGGAAGCGTTTGACGTGAAGCCGGATCACGATCTGGATCTCATGCTGCCCGGTCAAACGCTGTTCCAATCCACGTCCAGGATATTGGCGGCGCTTGAGAAAGTGCTGGTTGACGAGCGGCCCGCAATGGTGATCGTGCAGGGCGATACCACCACCACGCTGTGTGGAGCGCTGGCAGGTTTCTATTCCCACGTTCCGGTGGCGCACGTGGAAGCCGGGTTGCGCACGGGCGACCTGCTGCAGCCTTTCCCGGAAGAGATGAACCGGGTGCTCACATCCAAAATCACCAGCCTGCATTTCGCCGCGACCGAGCAGGCTGCCGGGAACTTGCGGAGTGAAGGAATTTCCCCGGATTCGATCAGCGTTACCGGCAACACCGGTATCGACGCGGTTCTTTATGTTCGGGATGGCCTCGAGCAGCACAAATTGCAGGGCCGCGAGTGGCCCCAGCTCGACCCCGCTAAGAAACTAATCGTAGTGACCGCGCACCGGCGCGAGAGCTTCGGAGAAGGATTTGAACGAATCTGCCGGGCCTTGGCGCGGATCGCGGATCGCAGCGATGTTCAACTGGTTTATCCGGTACATCCCAATCCGAACGTGCAGGATCCGGTCCATCGCTATCTGGAAGGCCATCCCAACGTGCGGCTGATTGAGCCGCAGAGTTATGTACCGTTCGTCGATCTGATGCGCCGGGCGTATCTGCTGATCACCGATTCGGGCGGAATTCAGGAGGAGGGGCCGTCTCTGGGCAAGCCAATCCTGGTGCTGCGCGAGAAGACCGAACGGCCCGAAGCAGTCATCGCCGGAACCGTGAAGCTGGTGGGAACCGACGAAGCACGCATCGTAACGGAAGCTACGGCCTTGCTTGAGGACCGGGCCGCGTACGATCAGATGGCGCGCACCCACAACCCGTACGGCGACGGACGCGCCAGCGAGCGCATCTCCGCGGCGATCGATGCATTTCTGACGCAGCCTGTCAAATAGTACGCATGTACTTCCAGTAAATGCGAAGCACGTCGCGAAAGGCGATCAGAAAATCCAACGCCTTGACTTTAGAGCCGCCCACATCCTGCCAGGCGTCCAGAGGAAACTCATAGATCCGCTGCGCCGCTGAATCGGAAGATCCAACGCGGCGTATGTAACGGGCCAGAAGCTCGACATCAAAAATCCATTTTGTACGAAACGGCTCAGCCCACAGATCCCGGGTTTCTGGCGAGACGCGGAAGATTTTTGCACCGCACTGCGTATCGTAGATCGGGAGTCGCAGCATAATGGAAACCACCGTGGCGAACACTCTACCAAGATAGTGGCGGCTAGCCCGCCGTTCCACGTGGCGGCCCAGCAGCTTGACGCGCGAACCGAATACCATATCCAGGCCGGGCTTTCCTCGAAACACGGACATAAACTGAGGAATGGCGTCCAGCGGCGTCGCGAGGTCGGCATCCCAATAGCCAACATAATCTTCAACCTGATTATCAACCTGGCCCGCGCCGTGCTCGAGCGCGAAGGTCACGCCTTGGCGAACCGCAGCGGCCTTGCCTTGATTGCGCGGGGACTGCAGCACGGTCACTCGATCTTCATTCCCGCGGCGCAACTCCTCAAGCCGTTCTATGGTGTTGTCGCGGCTTCCGTCATCAACGAAGACGAATCGGACTCGAGATTTGCCGAGGAACTCTTGAAATTGAACGACCGGCAGTCGAAGGGCCTCATTGTAGCAAGGTACAACGATCACAACTTGCGGCACGAGGTGGGGCTCAGTCAAGCTGCGATGATAACAGACCCTTCATTCGGCGCTGGCTGAATGCGTGAATCTTACTGAGCGACCTTGCTGCCGCCCACAGTTGCGCGTGCCGTATAGTAAAGCTCGGCGGCGGCTGGAATTCGAACCACTTCCGGCTCCCTGACAGCAGCCTTGTTGAGAGCACCCTGTAGGCCCCGTTGCACGGAAGTGACCAGCGCGCTCAAAATGAGCGGGCCAACCGGAGATTCCAAGCTGCGGAAGAAAGTGATGCATTGTGCGTCGGGAAGCGGAATCCTCAATTCCCAGACGCCTTTGGCGTCGTGCGTTCCAAAATCTTCCAGCACCATCCCATTCACGGTCATTTGAATCCCTTGGAATCCGAACTCACGGCTCCAGGTCACCAGTTCCTTCCAGCAGTCATCCAGATTAGCCGCTTGCGTCAAGGCTTTTTCAAAGTCCAGCAACTTGGTCTCGGAATCGATGATGTGCCGGAACCGTCCCTGTAGAAACATCCGGCCGGCCATGGCAAACTCGCCATATTCCAAGTGTCGGATTCCAAACCATGCCATGGCGCAAAACGCGATCACGACGAGCCCGGTGAATCGGCTGTGAAATGCACTCATCAGCAAGGAAAGGATTGCCACTACGCTGCAGAATCCATAAATAGTGAGCACGGCGGTTTTGTGACTGAAGCCGCGTTCCAAGAGCTTGTGGTGGATATGGCCGCGGTCCGGCGCAAAAATCGGCCGGTTCCGCAAATACCGCCGCAACACCGAAAGAATAACGTCCAGTAAGGGGATGGAAAGCGCCAGCAGCGGGACCGTCAGCGCTATCAATGTGACGGATTTCTCGCTCCACAGCGCGCCGTAGCATCCCAGCAGAAAACCGATCAGCAGACTGCCGCTATCGCCCAGAAAAACGGAAGCCGGGTTGAAATTGTAACGCAGGAATCCGAGCAAGCATCCCGCTAGCGGCATGGTGGCAAGGGCCAGAGGCATATTGCCTTGCGTCAACGCGGCGATCAACATTGCCAATGTCGCTACCAGGCCCACACCGGCCGCCAAACCGTCCATCCCGTCGATGAGGTTGAATGCGTTCGTGCAGCCAATCAGCCAGACCACCGTAATCACGAAGCCCAGCCACTGCCAGTTCGGAAGGAAGTTCAGTAAGTGAATGTCGACCCGGATGCCCGCGAAGTATGCAAGCACGCCAGCTCCGCCGATTCCCATGAGCTTCTGCCACGCGCTCAATCCCACCAAATCGTCCAGAACACCGGTAAGGAATACCACGGACGCGACCATCGCCAATTGCAGGATGCTGGGAAGCGCCCTGCGCATTACTAGTGTGTAGCTGAAGGGCAGTAGGAATGCGATCGCGAACGTACCTACGTAGGCCAATGCGATAGCAATACCACCTACTCGCGGTACCGGCGTCGCGTGCTTTTTGCGTACTCCATCGGGATGGTCAAGAAAGCCAAACCTGCCAACACCGTCGCGGACGACGGGCGTCAGAATCAAGGCCATCAGAACAGATAGGGCGCCTAGTGTCAGTATAAGATACAAGAACTACTCCTCCAGCCTCGGTCTCCTGGCGTGGTAGAGAGAATACCTTCTTGGTCCCTCGGACGCCGACTCAGGTCCACTCTGGGTTATGCCTAAGTCGTAGAGCTTTAGCTTACTCTATTTGGCACTTGAAAGACACCTAAAACCAGGTGAATTCGGTCTAGTGCGTACTAGTACGGTCACCCGCTGCAGGTACCGGTACCTGGGGTGCAACAGTTGGATAGGTCCCCTGGAAACAATCACTTCGGTACCCCTGCTTTCGAGCAACGTTAGCATTTCAGCCTTCATGCCATTCACAATTTCGTAACAACCGCAGCCGACGACGCTGCCAGCCAACCACGCACAACGAACCCACCAGATTCCACGCTAAGGTGCGCGGCTCGGGCGCCGGGTTCAGCATGACGAGCTGTTCCTGGAATCCGCCCGCTAAAGGATTCCCGATTCCGTTCGAAGTCATGGTCGAATCGCTCACGATCAGGAAGTCGGCGAGAAGCGATTTGTTTGCGTTTGGGTTGGCGTACCATTCCGCCGCCTGTTCCAAAGCTTCGGATGCATCCGCTAACGTGGGCGCTGCCGGGGAACTGGACGGATCGAGAATGTCCCAAATGGCTCCCTGAATGCCATTGTTGGTGGCGTTGCTGCCTTGGTTAGTTTGATATTCAGAAACCAGAAAAGCTGCCATCTGATATCGCGCCAGCGCATTCGCGCCATTGATGATCGCTGCGTCTGTGGCATCGTTGGAGTCGCCGTCGTTAATGGTAACCGTCTGCCAGCTCGAGTTGGATCCGAACCGTGTATGACTAAGGTCTGAACCGTTCGTTAGCGTTGACAGAAAGGCGGAATAACCCGTATGCGGAACGTCGATATGATTATTAAAGTTGTCGCAAAAAGATTCGACACTAAGGTCGGAATCCAGCACGCCCGAAAGGCCGCCTCCGCCTCCCATCAGTGCAAAGTTGTATGACTGCGTATCGAATTCGACCGGATTGGCTTCGGCCGCAATGGCCAAAAACAACACGGCTATAGTAGTCCAGAACAAACGCATCTGCGTTCCTCGCTTTCTGCAAGGTAGACTACAAACTAGGTACGTAGATATCAAACTTAAGTAGTGCTACGCGAATTTCAGTACCGGTACGAGGGGTTCTAAAGTGACGAGGTTCTAAGCTAACGGGGTTCTAAGCTAGCGATGCTACTTGGTGAGTTCTAACGTCCCACTCCATGCGGCGTGGTTGTAGGCTTCTCGTCAGTGCTAACACGCCGGGCGATCTCCGGCGGTAGGCTGAAGGGAATCTCGATAACGACATCTACATCCACTGGTGCTCCATCGCGCATGGCGGGCTTGAATTCCCAGGCTGCGACATCCCGCATTACCGCTTGATCCAGTGCGGGTGCGACGTTGCGAAGCAGCGATATGCCCTCAATCTTGCCGTCCTTTCTTATGAGGGCCGCAATCTGGACGCGAAACTCCGTGCGGGTACCGGCCAGCGGCTCTTCCAGAGGCTCCACCTTCCGAAAGGGGATGGGAGACCGCAAGGACGGACGGTCCCCGGGCTTTTGATCCCGCTCGGCGAACCAAAGAATCCAATCGCCCGAGTATCTTGGAAGATTCTCAATCGGGATTACCATCGTATAGACATCGCGCCCTTGGAAGCGGGCATCGATGGCTCTTGGAACAGTACGGGAGCCCGCGCGCAAAGGAACCGATAACGTCGACACCGGCATGCTTCGAATCTTGTCCGCATACATTGTGGCCTTCCAAAGCTGTGGAGGCGGCGCAGGCTTACTCCGATCCTCCTTTATCGTGAGGTTCGGCACTGTCAAACCCGCCCCGGTCACTTCCCCAGTGGCTGGCTCACCTAGGGTAGGAGCCTTAGAGAACTGCCCGCCACGCGTTCCCTCCGGCACGGGACCGTTGGAAGGATGCAGACTGGCTACGGCAATATCCGCCTTAGCGTCGCCGGCGCTGTTGGTGGGCCCCGGAGGGCCATTGGGAGGCGGCGCGGCGCCTTGCGAAAACGACGGCGCGCCGATGCCCGCCGGCAAAGAGTTCCGGATATTCGGACTGCCTACGATAGACGCGTCGGGAAGAGCGACATCCGCCGGCTGGACCGGAACAGTCAACCGAGCCTGCCGAGCGGGCTGGGGAGGCGGAGGCACAAAAGCTTTGCGGGGTTTGGGAATCGCGATGGCTTGATTGGCCTCCAGCGCGCGCTTCAAATCGCCATTCGGATTTTGTGGCGAGGTGTTGAGTTCAGGTGCGCGCGGCGCCTCAATCTCCGGCCGCACTTCTTTTTTCGGCTCCGGGGGCGGCGCTACAACCGCCGTGTTCATCCGGGCCACCACGTTCGGCGCAGGCACGTCGTGGCGAATCTCGATCTTAGGTACCGGTTGCCAAATGAATTGCTTGGAAGACTTCGCTTGCGGAGACGTTGCAATGATCGCTTCCCGCGATAGTTCCCTGCCGCGCGGCTTCGGGAATGTGCCTACTCGCTTGGCGGCATCCACATCGGGAAGCGGCTTGCGAAAGTCATACCAAATGATCTTGTGCGCCTCCGGATGAACCAGCTCGTCGTAAATGGGCCTTTGGGGCTCGGAGTTCGTATAAGCCGGAATCAGGAAGAGCGCTGCGACTACCAGGCAGTGGAATCCCACCGAAAAGACGAACGACCGAGGCCTTATCCGATACTCCTGCTTTACCAGCCCAATTTGCATCCTATCCGAATTGCTCCAGGGAATCAGTATCCGGAACGCCATTTCACGAGGTCTGGAGTGTGGCGGCTCGGCTGTGAGCCGTCCAAACAGCAGAATAGCAGACTCCAATCCAAGGAGCGATCTCAGGCCTCCATTTGTGTATCAATCGACGGGAGGAGAAGGGAACAGGAGGTTCTATCCAACGGGTTACCATCACTATCCTGAAAGATAGAATACGCATCGCTTCCGAAGCTCCTCACACCGAAAGAAAGCACCGAAAGAAAGCACTTGTTTCCAATCGCTTGCCGGTTTATAATTCAGGGCGGCAAACAGATTGCTCTCTGCGCCGGGACCTTCCCCATGCGAGTTCACGTCATCTATTCTTGTCCACGTTGCGGTTGCCAGTCCTTTCGGAGTTCGGCGCTCCGGCTGCGTAAAGATTGGATTCTCCGAAAGCTAGGGGTTCATCCGCAGCGCTGTTACGTCTGCAGAATCCGGTTTTACTTGTTTCAGCCCGGAATTTTGAAAACTCTGACCAATCCGATCGAAACACCAGCCGCAGCCAATCTCAAGGCGCCACCGCTGCGGCCAGAGATGCCCGATTTGTTGACGTAGGTGTAATATTGAAGTTGAGGCTGGAGCCTAACTGCCCGTTGGGTTCGTTTTGCTTAAATCGATTCATGTCCCAGCGCGTACACAGACATCCCACAAACGGACAGATGGCCAGCTTAGACAAGCTTTTAGCCCTTATTTTTCAGTAAGATTGGTATTGGCAGGGTAGTTGCCCACCAGTATTGGGAGAAACTCCATGGACGTCCCTCGCGGTAAAGAAGTCGCACGTAAGAAGCTGATTAAGAGAATCGCGCTGATCGCCGTGATCGTAGCGGCGATCCCATTGATAACATGGGGTCTTTCCCGCCTGAAGCCGGCTGCCCCCTCGGTGGATCGGGCCACGGTCTGGATTGACAGCGTCAAGCGCGGCCCAATGCTGCGCGAAGTGCGCGGTTTAGGCACGCTAGTGGTTGAAGAGTACAACTGGATTCCCGCTCAGTTCGAGAGCCGCGTGGACAAACTCAACTTTCTCCCTGGCGCCAAGCTCCACCCCAACGACGTGATCATGATCCTCAAGAATCCGCAGATGGAGCAGGACGTGGCGGATCTGGATGCGCAGATCAAACAAGCGCAGGCCGTGTACGACAATTTGAAGGTGACGCTCGAAACAGCGCGTCTGGCACAAGAGGCGATTACCGAGCAGGTTCAGTCGGATATGAATCAGGCCGAGTTGCAGGCGGACCGCGACAAGCAGCTCAATAAGCTGGACTTGAAGTCGGATATCGACGCCAAACTCTCAGCGGCAAAATGGCAAGATTTGAAAAATCGCTACACCCTTTCGAAGAAGCAGTTGGATATCAATAATGAATCGGTCAAGGCGCAGCTCGAAAACCAGAGAGTGGCGATTGCGAACTTGAACGAGAAATACAAACTCAAGAAGGAACAGGTTGCCGAGCTAACCATCCGCGCCGGTGTCGAAGGCACGCTGCAACAGTTGGGCACCACCGCGTTGCCGCTGGAACAAGGCATGCGCGTTCAGCCGGGGACCATCCTAGCGAAAATCGCACAGCCCAACCGGCTGAAGGCTACTCTCAAGATCCCCGAAACGCAAGCTAAAGACGTCGCGATCGGGCAAGTGGCGCAGATCGACACACGCAACGGAATTATTCCTGGCCATGTGACGCGAATTGATCCCGCTTCTACCAACGGAACGGTGGATGTCGACGTCAAACTGGAGGGACATGCGGACGGCATGCGTCCCGATTTGAGTGTGGATGGAAATATAACAATTGAGCGTCTGGCTGACGTCGTTTACGTGGGACGGCCAGTGATTGGCCAGCCGAACGCCAAGATCACGTTGTTCAAGCTAGACGCGGATGGTAAAGAAGCAACGCGTGTTCCCGTAACATTGGGAGTCAGCTCCGTGAACACGATCCAAGTCATGGCTGGATTGAAAGTGGGAGATCAGGTAGTATTGTCTGATATGTCGGCTCAGGATGCCTATAATCGCATCCGGCTGAATTAAGGAAAGGGATCAATTCATGGCAAACGACCCAGATGCTTTAATTAGCTTGGATGCAGTGACGAAAGTATTTGTCACCGACGAGGTGGAGACGCATGCCCTCGCCGGCATTCATCTGCACATCAAGAAGGGCGAGTATCTCTCCATCGCGGGACCCTCGGGCTGCGGCAAATCTACGCTGCTCGCCATTTTGGGATTGCTGGATTCACCCAGCGATGGGTCGTACGTGTTGAATGGCAAGCAGGTGCAGGGCTTGAAGCTCTCCGAGCGCGCCCGCATCCGCAATCGCGAAATCGGGTTCATTTTCCAGGCGTTCAATCTGATCGGCGACTTGACGGTCTACGAAAACGTCGAACTGCCGCTCACCTATCGCGGAATGCCGTCGGCCGAGCGCAAGAAGCGCGTTCACGATGCGCTGGAGCGCGTGGGCATGTCGCATCGCATCAAGCATTATCCGTCCCAGCTATCGGGAGGTCAGCAGCAGCGCGTCGCGGTGGCGCGAGCGTTGGCGGGCGATCCTTCCATCCTGCTGGCGGACGAGCCGACTGGAAACTTGGATTCCACCAATGGCGAAGCTGTTATGGAATTGCTGCGCGAACTGCATCGCGGCGGCGCAACCATTTGCATGGTAACCCACGATCCCCGGTATGCCCGGTATGCCGATCGTACCATCCGCCTCTTTGACGGAAGGATTGTGGAAGAGAGCGTGGGAGTAGCGTAATGTCTGGCCGGAACGTCGATTTTTTAGCAGTATTCTTGATTGCCTTGGTGATGCTGGGATTCTCGAAGATGGCGTCTTTGAGATTTCCAGCGGATGCGATGGATTCAGTCCAGATGCAAAACGCCGTCAGCGTGAATTCTTGTCCGCTCCAGATCGAGAACGAAGTTCTTTCGCGTATCGCCTATATCCTGAATCAGTAAGCTGTGACTGAGCCGCGCGCAACTAAGCGCTGGAGGTGTGTCCCGTCATGAACGCTCTTGCTCAAGATGTTCGATTTGCCATTCGAACTCTCTGGAAAACTCCGGCCTTTACTGCCATCGCACTGCTCGCCCTCGCGCTCGGAATCGGAGCGAACTCCGCCATCTTCACGGTGGTGAACTCGGTGCTGCTGCATCCGTTGCCGTTCCCGCATCCGGAACAGATTTGCCAGATCTACACGGCGCGCTTCGGGGACTCCGTCGCGATGGACGACCGTAGCTTCGTGGAATTCGAAAAACAGAGCGCGGCGTTCGAAAATCTCAGCGCGATCAGCGGAGGCGCTAGCAGCCTGACTGGATTTGGTGAGCCGATTCCTGTACACGGCCAAGCAGTCACCACTGGATTTTGGCCGGCCCTGGGCGTGAACGCTTCGCTCGGCCGCACGTTCCGCAAGGGTGACGACCTGGAAAGCGTAGCAGTGCTCAGCGATAAGCTATGGCGCACTCACTTTAACGCCGACCAGTCCATTCTTGGCAAGATCGTTAAACTGGACGGTACACCCCGCACCATCCTTGGCGTGATGTCGGCGGGATTCGCGTTTCCAGCCGATGCCGAAGTCTGGACGCCGCTGGTGGTCAATCCCCAGCCTGGAGCCGGTTGGGCTTACACCGTTATCGGCCGACTCAACGCGGGTGTTTCCATCGATCAGGCGCGGGCGGAAACCAAAGCCATCGCACAGCGATTACAACCTAAGGAACCGCACGCGGCGGAAAGCGCGGGCGTTGTGTCGCTGCACGAATCCCTGGTGGGGAAAATCCGGCCTTCGCTCTATGTGTTGCTCGGCGCCGTCGGTTTCATTCTGCTGATCGCCTGCGCCAATGTCGCGAATCTGCTGCTGGCGCGCGGCGCCGCGCGGCGTCAGGAAGTGGCTGTGCGGGCCTCGCTCGGAGCCAGCCGCGCCCGATTGATCCGGCAACTGCTGACCGAAAGTTCCCTGCTGGCCCTCTGCGGCGGCGCACTCGGGTTGTTGATTGCGTTCTGGGGTGTCCCCCTGCTGGTGAATCTGGTGCCGGACGGAATGATTCCCCGGCTCGGCGAGGTCGGAATCGACAGCCAGGTTCTGCTGTTCGCGTTTCTACTCTCGCTCGCAACGAGCTTGATTTTCGGAATTGCTCCTGCCCTGCAACTCTCGAAAGCGCGGCTGGCAGGTTCGCTCAAGCAGGACGATCGACGGATCACGGGCGCGCAAGAGCTACGTAGCGTCTTGGTGGCGAGTGAAATTGCGCTATCGCTGGTGTTGCTGATCGGCGCCGGACTGATGATCAAAAGCTTCGTCCGTTTGCGCTCCGTGAATCCCGGCTTCAACCCGGAGAGTACGTTTGTTTTGACTGTCGATCTTCCGTTCAACGAAGAGCAGAGCGCTGAACAACTGGTTGCGTATCATAAACAGGTGCTCGACAAGCTATCGGCACTCCCCGGCGTGAACTCGGCCGGCGCCATAGACTGGCTTCCTTTCGACAACGCTCTCGCTCGCGGCGACTTCTACACGAAAGCCGATTCTTACCCCGCGGCCCATCTCCAGGTCAGCAAGCCGGGCGTAACTCCAGACTACTTCCGAGCCATGGGAATACGGCTCCTGCGCGGCCGCTCCTTCGACAATGGTGACACCGAAGGCTCTCCCGGCGTCGCCATCGTTTCCGAGTCCGTCGCCCGCCGGGCTTGGGGCGATCGAAATCCAATCGGCAAACGAGTCACGCTGGAAGATCATCCCAAGCCGCAGGATTGGCTCACGGTGGTCGGCGTGGTAGACGACGTGAAGCAGCAGAATCTGGCTGAGAAGACACCGGTCGCTGCAGTCTACCAGCCGATGACGCAAGTCATCCGGCCTTTTTTCCTGTTCCACATGGCTTACATCGTGCGTGGTGGAAATCCCTCCTCTCTGCCCAGTCTGATGCGCAGCCGGTTTCGCGAAGTGGATCCGAATCAGCCCATTCAATTGATGGCGCCTATGGGCGAACTTGTCAGCGCGACCACCGCGCAGCCGCGTTTTTATTCCCGCATGCTCGGGGCGTTCTCAGCTATCGCGCTATTGTTAGCCAGCCTCGGGATCTACGGCGTGATGGCTTATTCTGTGGCGCAGCGCACGCGCGAAATCGGAATTCGCGTAGCACTGGGAGCACAGCGCAGCGACATTTTCCGTTCCGTGATGTTGAAAAGCGCACTCCTGGTTTTTACAGGCGTGGCGGTTGGCTTGGCCGGCGCGATCGGCGTTACGCGTGTGCTGCAGAACCTGCTCTTCGACGTGAAGCCGACGGACGCAGCCACCTTCGCGGCGGTTTCTGTACTGCTCATCCTGGTTGCTCTAGCAGCTACCTATGTTCCCGCGCGCCGCGCGACTTCGGTTGATCCGATGGTGGCTTTGCGATATGAATAGCTGTCACAATTGAAACATACACTATGAGTTCACCGATCCTCACTCTTCGGAACGTCGAGAAATATTTCGAGCACGGGCCGACCAAGACTTTTGTACTCCGCCGCATCAACGCCGAAATCAAGGAAGGCGAATTTGTCTCCATCATGGGACCTTCCGGGGCGGGCAAATCCACGCTGCTGCACTTACTCGGGATGCACGACAGCTCCTGGACCGGCGAATATTACCTGATAGAGCATGCCATCCACAAGCTCAACAAGAAAGACCGCATGGAGCTGTACAAGAAATATTTCGGCTTCGTATTTCAGAGCTATCATCTGCTGGATTCGCTCACCGTCTACGAAAACCTCGACATTCCGCTCTCCTATCGCAACATCAAAAAGGGTGAACGAGACAGCATCGTCTGCGACGTTCTGGACCGCTTCCAGATCGTCGGCAAAAAGGATCTGTATCCCAATCAGCTCTCCGGCGGCCAACAGCAACTGGTGGCCATCGCGCGCGCCATTGTAGCCAGCCCGAAAATCATTCTGGCCGACGAACCCACCGGCAACCTGCATTCCAGCCAAGGCAAAGAGATCATGGATCTCTTCAAAAAACTGAACGAAGGCGGCACCACCATTGTCCAGGTAACCCACAATGAGAGGAACGCAGAGTACGGCAACCGGGTTATTAACATCGTGGATGGTTGGATCACGGATACCAGTTCCTAGTTTCTGGTTTCTAGTTTCTGGTTCTAGCTACCGAGGCAAACCAGAAACCATGAACCAGAAACCAGAAACGGTTTCCCCTGTGCGTTTCCGTCGTCACCCGTCCCACAACCGAACAGGTCCCGCCTGTAACTAACTGACCAGTCATAAGTTGTGATTGGCAGCGAAGTTGCACCACTACCGCGATTATGGACAGCGTCTGGAGGGATCCTACATTCAGCATTGTCGCGTTGCTCGCGCTGGTTCCCCGCACCCCGGCGAGCTCAGGAACCAGAAACTAGAAACCAGGAACTAGAAACGAGAAACGATGTTTCGCGATCTTCAATACGCCCTTCGGACTTTAATCAAGAGTCCTGGCTTCACCATCGTCGCGGTACTGACGCTCGCGCTCGGTATCGCCGCGAATACTGCGATCTTTTCGGCTGTCGACGCGGTGCTGCTGCATCCGCTTCCGTTTCCCCATCCTGAGCAGTTAGTGGATATCGCCAAAACCATGCCGATGTTCGAGCTGTTCAAATCCCAATCGTCGACACTCGATTTCCTGGATTATCGCGCACAAAGCAAAGCGTTCTCAGACATGGCCGCTATCACCCGCGGCCGGTTCACTCTCACTGGTGACCGGCAGCCGGAGCGCGTGCGGGGCATGCGTGTCTCCCCCAGCTTGTTTTCCCTGCTGGAAGTACCACCCATTCGGGGCCGCGCGTTTACTTCCGAAGAGGAACAATGGGGCCGTCACAGATCAGTAATCCTGAGCGAGCCGTTCTGGCGCAGCCATTTTGGCGCGGATCCCCAACTGCTCGGCAAACAAATCCAGCTCGATAGTGAAAGCTACACGGTAGTTGGCGTGACGCGGCCGATGCTGGCTTTCTTGGGCGGCGCGGACCTCTGGACACCACTGGCTTTTTCCCCTGAAGAAGTCGTCCCGAATGCGCGCGGCCACCAGTTTCTGGATGTGATCGCGCGGCTCAAACCCAGCGTCACTGCTTCCCAAGCCACGGCCGATCTCCAACGCGTCACGGCGCAAATGACCGGGCAGAGAGCGGACTGGTATCCGAAGGGTTGGTCGCTTTCCGCTGATCCTCTCGCGGATAAAGTCTCCGGACCGATTCGAACTCCATTGCTGGTGCTGCTGGGCGCCGTTGCGCTGGTGCTTCTGATTGGCTGCGCTAATGTGGCGAACCTGATGCTGGCGCGGGCGGCAGGGCGTCAGAAGGAAATCACCATCCGGATCGCATTGGGCGCCAGACGTCTACGAATCATCCGCCAACTTCTGGTAGAAAGCGGGGTGCTTGCCATCGCCGCGGGCGGTTTAGGTCTTATGGCCTCGGTATGGGTGCTGTGGGCTTTCGAGCGCTACGGGCCCATCAACCTGCTAAGAGGCCAGCACGTGGCGGCGAACGTGTTCGTGGGCGGTTTCACGCTTTTCGTCTCCCTGCTCGCGACGCTGATTTTTGGCCTCGCGCCAGCCATCACGGCGTCTCACGCCGATTTGAATGAGTCCTTGAAAGAGACCTCGCGCGGAACCTCGGGAAGCGCCGGCAAGCAGCGTTTACGATCCGTGTTAGTGGCCGCTGAAGTGGCTCTTTCGCTCACATTGCTGATTTCGGCCGGCCTTTTGATTCGCAGCTTTGTGCGGCTTCAGCAAGCCGACCCAGGCTTCGATCCCCAGCACGTGGCAACATTCCAGATTAGTCTGCCCACAGTGGACTATCCTCAGCCGTCCAAGATCGCAGCCTTCGAAGATCAATTGCTTGCCAGGCTGGCGGCTTTGCCTGGAGTGACGGCAGCCGGGGCCGTGTACGCTCTTCCGTTCAGCGGATCGAGCAGCGGCGGATCGTTCGATATTGTCGGACGTAAGTGGACGTCCACCACCCCCGATGTGGCCTTCCGGCGCGCCAGCGCGGGATACTTTCAGGCCATGCGAATTCGGGTGCTGAAGGGGCGCGCAATTTCTGACCGGGACGGATTCAATGCGCCGAAAGTAGCAGTAGTGGATGAGCCATTCGTGAAACAATTCTTCCCGAATGAAGAGCCGCTCGGAAAACAGTTGAGCAAGGGCTTCAATGGCGCAGGCTCGGAAGCTTTTACCATCGTTGGCGTGGTGAGCGGAACGAAAGCCAATAGTCAAAATGAGGCGCCCGCCCCCACCATCTACTATTCGGCATTGCAGGCGCCTGCTCCGGGCCTGTCTATCGTTATGCGAACCGCCGCCGGTGATCCGCTCAGCGTACTCGCGGCCGCGCGCCGCGATGTGCAGGCCTTGGACGGCAGCCTTCCAATCTTCAATCCATCCAGCATGGAAGAAATGCTGAGCGACTCACTGGCGCGCACGCGTTTCTCAACGGCATTGCTTACGATTTTCGCCGGCTTGGCTGTGTTGCTGGCCGCGATCGGAATCTACGGAGTGATCTCGTACATCGTGGGACAGCGCGGCCATGAGATTGGAATCCGCATGGCATTGGGCGCGCGGCCGAATGATGCCGTGCTCATGATTGTGCGGCAGGGTTCCGCTCCGGTATTCGCCGGCATCGGCGTGGGTTTGGTGGCTTCCTTCGCCGCCACGCGCGCTCTTGCGACCTTGCTGTACGGAGTTAGCGCTACAGATCCGTTGACCTTCGCGGGATTGCCGCTGTTGCTTGCAGCGGTGGCCGGCGCGGCCTGCTATATTCCCGCCCGAAAAGCCACGAAAGTGGACCCGATGATCGCGTTGAGGTACGAATGAGAACGCCGGTTCGTTTTAGAAAGGAAATTTGACATGTTTTCGACAACGTTCGTCGTGCTGACAGTTTTGGCCGCTTGGTTTGGCCCCGCTGGTAATGACGCCTTCCACTGGAAAGGGAAAGTGCCGGCCGGACAACTGGTGGAGATCCGGGGAATCAATGGCAGCATTCATGCCGAACCGGCTACGGGGAACGACGTGGAAGTGGTGGCCTACAAGAGCGGGCAAGTTCACGACACCGCCGGCATTGAAGTGCAGGTGGTGGAGCACAATGGCGGAATCACGTTCTGCGCGGTGTACCCATCCGCGAACGGCCGTTCCACCCAATGCCAGCCCGGCTCAAGCAGTCCGCTGAATTCCATCAGCAACGACGTGAATATCGACTTCACCGTGCGTCTGCCGAAAGGCGTACGCTTCGTCGGCCGGACCGTGAACGGCCAGGTGGAAGCCAAGGCGCTGCAGTCCGACACCGAAGCGCACACCGTCAACGGAAACGTGCGGTTGAGCACCGCCGGCGCAGCGTTTGGCGAGACCGTGAATGGATCCATTATTGCGTCGGTAGGGAAAATCAACAGCGCTTCGAAATTTTCAACGGTGAATGGAGGCATCACGCTCGAAATGCCGCAGAGCGCAGCCGCGGAGGTTCACGCCGGGACCAAGAATGGCCACATCCACACCGATTTTCCTTTGGCCATGCATGATGAGTACGCCGGCCGTCACGCGGATGGCGTGATCGGACACGGTGGGCCCGATTTGACCATCGTGACGGTGAACGGAACCATCAATCTGCGGCGACGTTTCTAGTTTTTCTATGCAGGACCTACGCTATGCCGTCCGGATGCTTCTGAAGAAACCCGGCTTCACCATGATCGCCGTCCTGGCGCTGGCGCTCGGGATTGGCGCGAACACCGCGATTTTCAGCGTCGTCAATGCTGTGCTGCTCCGGCCGCTTCCCTATCAACATCCCGACCGGCTGGTGATGGTGTGGCAGCGGCTCACTGGCGCAACTGCCTACCCGCAACTGCCGTGTTCAGCTCCGGATTACATCGATTATCGCGACCAAACGCAGACTCTCGAGAACGCCGCCGCTTTTTACAACGATAGCTACACGTTGACCACGCGTACTGGCTCCGAGCGCGTGTCCGGCGCAGCCGTGTCCGCCAATCTGTTTCCGCTGCTCGGCATTTCGCCGCTGCGCGGGCGTATGTTCACCACCGCTGAGGACCAGTTCGGACATGACAATATAGTCGTACTTAGCTACGGGGCCTGGCAACGCCGCTTCGGCTCCGATCCCAATGTGCTCGGCAAGACGCTGGTGCTGGACCAGAAGCCGCACCAAGTGATCGGCGTGATGCCGAAAGAGTTTGAATTTCCAACGCAGGGTTTATTGAGCGGCCCGGCGCCCGAATTCTGGGTTCCCATTGCTTTTTCTCCCGATCGAGTTGGCCCGGAGGGGCGTGGCGACAATTTCAACATTTCGGTGGTAGCCAGGCGCAGGCCGGGAGTGAGCGTCCAGCAAGCTAGCGCCGACATCGATCGTATTTCCCGCCGCATTTATCAAACTTATCCGCCGGCGATCCAAAAGCTGTTTTCGCTCGACGGTTTTGTGACCGATCTACATCAGCAGGCGGTTGGAAATGTCAAAACTCTGCTGCTAGTGCTACTCGGTGCGGTTGGATTCGTCCTGCTCATTGGATGCGCCAACGTTGCAAATCTGCTGCTCGCGAAGGCGGCTGGCCGGCGCCGTGAAGTAGCTATTCGGACCGCGCTGGGCGCCGGACGGCTCCGGCTGGTGAGGCAGTTGCTCACCGAAAGCCTTCTGCTCGGCCTGGTGGGAGGCGCCGTGGGATTGCTGATTGCATATTGGCTGACTCAACTGATGATCCAGTTCAGCCCCGGAGATGTTCCGCGATTAGCGGAGGCCGAGTTGAATCTGCCGGTATTGGCTTTCACATTTGCGATTTCAATTCTCACGGGCTTGCTATTCGGATTGGCGCCTGCGCTGCAGGTGTCAAAAGCTAATCTCAATACCGATCTGAAAGAAGGCAGCCGTGGCGCCGCCGCTTTCCGCCGCAGCCGTGTACGCAGTGTTTTGGTGGTGGCGGAAGTGGCTCTCTCGCTGGTATTGCTGGCAGGCGCGGGTTTGCTCTTACGAAGCTTTGTGAAACTGCGCGGCGTACCGCTTGGCTTTAATCCCGATCATTTGCTGACGATGTCCATTGCTTTGCCTGAAGCCAGATACGAAAGCAAAGTTCAAGTGCAATCGTTCTACAACGTGTTGCTGGAGCACGCGCAGTCGCTGCCGGATGTAAAATCGGCCGCCGCAGCCACTGGGCTGCCCTTGATGGGCCAGTGGGACATTGTGATTACGCCGGAGGGACGAGCGGACACCGGCGAGAAATCGCTGACTACGGCATTCTTCGCCGGAGTTACGCCCAGCTTCCATCGCACGCTGGGGATTTCACTCCTGAGGGGACGCTTGTTTGCCGAGTCCGACAGCCAAAAGAGTCCGCCTGTTGCGGTTATCAACGAATCGATGGCGCGCCGCTACTGGCCCAATCAGGACGCCCTGGGAAAGAGATTCAAGTGGGGGCCGGCCGATTCCACGCGGACCTGGCATACAGTGGTCGGAGTAGTAGCCGACCTGAAACAGAACAATATCGCTGCCGACATCGGCCCAGGCGTTTATCTGCCAATCCCACAGATGCCGCAGGATTCATCGATACACGGGTTCTACCTCGCGGTCCGCACCTCGTCGGATCCCGCGGCAATCGTCTCCAACCTGCGCCAAATCGTGCGATCGCTGGATCCCGAAGTGCCGCTGTTCCAGGTGCGGACCATGCAGGACGTGCTATCAGAATCCGTGGCTCCGCGGCGTTTCAACATGCTATTGTTGGCCGCCTTCGCTGGATTAGCTCTGCTGCTCGCTTCCATCGGCATCTACGGCGTGATGTCGTATTCAGTGTCGCAATACACGCACGAGATCGGAATCCGCATGGCGTTGGGAGCGCGGGCCGCTGATGTTCTGCAGTTGATTGTCCGGCAGGGCATGGCGCTAGTTTTGATCGGACTCGCGGTGGGCGCCGCTGGGGCATTGGCTTTGACTCGCGTGATGGCCAGCCTGCTGTTCGACGTAAAGCCTTGGGACCCGTTGACATTGACCTCGGTTTCCATGCTGCTGGCAGCGGTAGCATTCGCAGCCAGCTACATTCCCGCGCGCCGCGCGACGCGGGTAGACCCGATGATCGCGCTAAGATACGAATGACACCACGGTTCATCAGTTCTTCGGTTCGTCGGTTCCTCGGTTCGTCTCCCTGGGCAACTGCGGAAGCCAGGAACCAAAGAACCGAAGAACTGAGGAACTGAAGAACCGTTTCCATGAAATCTTTTGCTGATTCAGCCCCGCGCATTCTTATCGCGGACGACCAGGCTGACGTACTCGAGGCCTTGCGCCTGCTGCTGAAGGGCGAGGGTTACCAGATTGAATCCGCGACTTCTCCGGCGGGCATCATCTCCGCGCTCGAGACGCGCGACTTCGATGTGGTGCTGATGGATTTGAATTATACCCGCGACACCACTTCCGGGCAGGAGGGCCTGGATCTGCTGTCGAGGATTCAGACCATCGATTCTATTCTTCCGGTCATCGTGATGACGGCTTGGGGCACCGTCGGGCTGGCTGTAGAAGCCATGCGGCGCGGCGCGCGCGATTTCATCCAAAAGCCGTGGGAAAACGAACGCTTGCTCAGCATCGTAAAAACGCAGATCGATCTGAGCAACGCCATACGCAGGGGTCTGCGTCTGGAAGCCGAGAACCGGCTGCTACGAGCTGAGGGGGTCCCTTCGCTCATCGCCGAATCGTCGTCCATGCAGCCCGTCCTGCAGATGATTTCGCGTGTAGGGCCGTCGGACGCGAACGTTTTGATCACAGGCGAGCCCGGCACTGGCAAAGAGGTAGTGGCGAAGACGCTGTATGCCATCTCTCCCCGCAGCTCAAAACCGATGGTTACGGTGAACGCCGGAGGTTTGGCGGAAGGCGTGTTCGAGAGCGAATTGTTTGGTCATGTGAAAGGCGCATTCACGGATGCCAAAGCCGATCGCGTGGGGCGCTTCGAGCTGGCCGACGGCGGAACGCTGTTCCTGGATGAGATCGCCAACGTGCCGCAAAACCTGCAAGCCAAGATGCTGAGGGTTCTGGAAGTGGGCGAAATGGAGCGCGTAGGATCATCCAAGACCAAGCGCGTGGATGTGCGCGTGATCTCGGCGACCAATGCCAATCTGGAAGATGAGGTGCAAGGCGGACGGTTTCGCCAGGATCTTTTGTTCCGGCTGAATACTATCGAGATCCATCTGCCCCCGCTACGCGAGCGCCGCGAAGACATCTCGCTGCTCGCCGCCCACTTTCTTTCCACGCACTCCCAGAGGTATCGTAAACGCATCAGCGGTTTCGATCACGCTGCCATGCAATTACTCCTCGACAATCCGTGGCAAGGGAATGTCCGCGAGTTGAATCATGTCATCGAGCGTGCTGTTTTGATGGCGCAGGAAAGTCAAATCAAGCCGGCCGACCTGGCTCTGCGGTCCTCGCGCGAGGGCAGCCCGCGGCTGGAGGACATGAGCATCGAAGAGGTGGAAGCGTTCCTGATCAAGAAAGCCCTGGCCCGTTACAGCGGGAACGTGAGCCACGCCGCCAACGCCCTGGGGTTGAGCCGTAGCGCGCTGTACCGGCGCTTGCAGCGTTACGGTTTATGATTGCGCCGGCCCATGAAGCTCCGTAAGCCCGAGCTGGTCCACGAACAGCGCGTTCTCCTGATGGCGTTGGTCTCCGGCGCGCCGGCCGTCATCACCTGCATGATCATCCTGTGGTGGGGCGATTACACATCCAAAGTGCAGTGGACGCTCACGGTGCTGATTGTGGGAGTGTGGCTCGGCTTCTGTTTCGCATTGCGCGAGCATGTGGCATCTCCGCTGCGCACGCTGGCTAATCTGCTGGAAGCCATGCGCGAAGGCGATTATTCCATCCGCGCGCGCGGCGGCAAAAACGACGATGCCATGGGCGAAGTGATGCAACAGGTGAACGCAATGAGCACCACGCTGCGCGCGCAGCGTTTAGGAGCGCTCGAAGCCACTACGCTGCTTCGCAAGGTGATGGAGGAGATCAATGTCGCGGTCTTCGCGTTCGATCCCGAGCATCGCGTGCGCCTGGTGAATCGTGCGGCAGAAAGATTATTGAATGAGCCGGCGGAAAGGCTGCTCGGCGCCCAAGCCGAATCGCTGGGCCTGGAAAAATATCTGGAAGGTGAAACCCAGCAGACCGTGCAGCATCACTTTCCGGGCGGCATGGCTCGCTGGGGCATCGGCCGCAGCACGTTTCGGGAAGGCGGTCTGCCGCATCAGCTTCTAGTCGTCACCGACCTGACGCGTCCCCTGCGCGAGGAAGAATTGAAAGCCTGGCAGCGTCTGGTGCGCGTGCTGGGCCACGAACTGAATAATTCGCTGGCGCCGATCAAATCCATCGCCGGGAGCCTCGAAAACCTGCTGGCCCGCGAACCGCGCGCGCCGGATTGGGAAGAAGACATGCGCCGAGGGCTGGCCGTGATTGCATCCCGCAGCGAAGCTCTGAGCCGCTTCATGGGCGCCTACGCGCGGCTGGCAAAATTGCCGCCGCCGACCTTGGCGCCAGTTGTCGTCAATGATTTGATGCGCCGCGTGGTGACGCTCGAGACTCGCATTCCGCCAATGCTCGCGCCCGGCCCGGATTTGACCATCCAGGCGGATGCCGATCAACTGGAGCAGTTGCTGATCAACGTAATTCGCAACGCCGCCGATGCATCTATCGAGACTAAGGGAGCCGTGCGCGTTGGCTGGAACCGGCAGGACGGCCAACTCATGGTGTGGGTGCGCGACGAAGGCCCGGGCCTTCCGAATACAGCCAACCTCTTCGTGCCGTTCTTCACCACCAAGCCCACCGGCTCTGGAATCGGGTTGGTTTTGAGCCGCCAGATCGCCGAAGCTCATGGCGGGACGCTGACGCTGCAGAATGCCGCGAGCGGTCCAGGCTGCGAGGCGCGCCTGCTGTTGCCGCTAGGGTGAAACATGCATTGCATCGCATTGCATGGTATTATGGTGGCCTATGAACCGTGAGACGATCAGCTTCCGGCTGGAAACCGACAAAAAAGAAAAGCTCGACGCGATTGCAGCCTCGCTCGATCGGGACCGCAGCTACCTTTTGAATGAGGCGATCGACGCCTATCTCGAGGTTCATCAATGGCAGATCGAGCACATCCGAGAAGGCATTCGCCAGGCTGATGCTGGCGAGTTTGCCAGTGAGGCCCAGGTCGCCGCTGCCTTCGCCCGCTGGCGAAAGTGATCGTCCACTGGACGCGCATTGCTGTCGCCGACCTTGACAGCGCCTACTTGTACATCGCGGCAGACGATCCTGCGGCGGCGTTCGGTGTCGTTGAGCGCATCGAAAGGGCCGTCTCCATGCTGAGAAGGCACCCCGAAGCAGGCAGGGTCGGAAGAGTTAGAGGTACTCGTGAACTTGTCGTCTCCGGAACGCCGTTCATTGTTCCCTATCGATTCCGCCGTGGTGCGATCCAGATTCTGGCAGTTGTCCACGCCTCGCGCAAATGGCCCAAATCCTTTTGAGGGTTATTTCTTCGGCTTGAACAATCCGATCGTCGTGCCTTCCGGATCTGCCATCCATGCGAAACTTCCCGTGGGGATTTCGATTGGTCCCACCAATTTCTTTCCACCTAACTGCTCGGCCTTAGCAAGATAAGCCGGGATGTCATCTACTTCCACATAAACCGTCACGTAGTTGTACGGCTCATGGCCGAGCGCGGTGATGTGTCCCTGAATTCCACCGGTCCCTCCGGTCTCGATCATCGCAGCCGGGCCCGCCGGCTGAATGCTCCAATCGAAAAGCTTTGCGTAGAACTCCTGGGTGCGAGGGATATCCTTGCACCCGATTTCAAAATGTACTACGGGCTGTCCCATTTTTCCTCCTGCTTGTGATTCTTCACCACAAGTTCCACATAATAGAGGCATTATCGCCTGGTGTCAACATCCAAAGCTGAAATGTAACTATCGCGAGCTTGCCCGGTATACATTGCTTGGATCGCTTAAACATTCCTGGAACCTAACCGCAGTATAGAGCGTACGTCCAAGTGATGAGCAAGCGTTGCCGCTAAGGAGCCGATGTGAATTCAGAAGGTAGAACACTAATATCGCTGACGAGCGTTTCGAAAGTCTTTACCACGGACGAAGTGGAGACCCACGCACTGGCGGGAATCGAACTGCATATTCGCAAGGGCGAGTATCTTTCAATTTCCGGGCCGTCGGGCTGCGGCAAGTCCACCTTGCTCGCGATCCTGGGTTTGCTGGACACTCCCTCGGATGGTAATTACGTTCTGAACGACACTCGCGTGGATCAAATGAAGCTCTCCGAACGGGCGCGCGTGCGCAATCGCGAGATCGGCTTCATCTTTCAGGCCTTCAACCTGATTGGCGATCTCACGGTATACGAAAACGTGGAGCTGCCGCTCACTTATCGCAACATGCCGTCGTCGGAGCGCAAGAACCTGGTGCGCGACGCGCTGGAGCGCGTGGGTATGTCGCATCGCATGAAGCATTACCCGTCGCAGCTTTCGGGCGGCCAACAGCAGCGTGTCGCGGTGGCGCGGGCGCTGGGCGGGCATCCATCGATATTGCTGGCCGATGAGCCTACCGGAAACCTGGATTCAGCGAACGGCGAAGCTGTCATGACGCTGCTGAGCGAGTTGCACAAGGAAGGCGCCACCATCTGCATGGTCACACACGATCCGCGCTACGCCCGCTGCGCTGAGCGCAGTATTACGTTGTTCGACGGGCGGATTGTTGAAGAAGTTGTGACATCGCAGGTATCGGCGTCGGCGTAAATCCGGTCCCCTTGCTTACGCGCGGGGCTAGTGGTGGGGCTATTTGTGTTGGGTTTCCCAGTCGTATTTTATCTGGGGATCGTTGTACGGAATGCGGCCTTCGTCTTTGGGGTTGTAGAAGCGGTCGGTGACGTAGACTAGCATGCCAGCTTCAGGGCCAACCACTTTATAGCCGTGCGCCACCCCTGGCGGAATCAGAAGTTGCCACGGCCGCAATGCCCCAACGTATAGCGTGTTGCGAGTGCCGAACGAAGGCAATTGCTTCCGCAGATCTACCAGCGCTACCTGGAAGACGCCTTGGACAGGCACCCAATAATCCGTCTGATGGCGGTGGAAGTGGAACGCTTTAATGGTGCCTGGGTAGCTGAGCGCGGCGGAAACCTGCGTCGACTCCTTGGGAAACTCAGCCGCCAGGCCTTGGCCCACGCGCAGAACTTCGAGGAAATAGCCGCGATCGTCCGGCCACAACGGGTAAGGGTGAATCCGGACGCCGGGGATGAGATCTTCCGAGTCCGGCGCGAGAATGATCTGGCCCAGGCCCTTCTCGCACTCAGGCGTTCCAATTTCGAGCGCCTGGTCGCTGACGGCAGCGCTCATGCTTTGACCTTCATGCTTTGACCCTCATGGTTTCACCAGAACTGGTTCGGTATTTTTCGCTCTGGTTTCCGCCACAAGATTCGCCGCGCGCAGCAGCGAGTCGAAAGTGCCGGCATCGGTCCACCATCCGTTAAGATGGGCATAAGTCATGGAACCTTCCCGGATGTAGGCGTTGTTGACGTCGGTGATCTCCAGTTCCCCGCGGCCGGACGGGACCAGCACGCGCACCTTCTCGAACACCGTCTCATCGTACATGTAGATGCCGGTGACGGCGTAGTTGGATTTGGGGCGTTTGGGCTTTTCTTCGATTCCGGCAATGCGTCCGTTGCGAATCTCGGCCACCCCAAAGCGCTCGGCATCAGGCACTTCCTTGAGTAAAATCTTAGCGCCGGCGGGCTGCTGCTTGAAATCTTCCACCGCATCGCGCACGGTGCCTTCGATGATGTTGTCGCCCAGAATGACACAGATCTTTTGGCCATCGGCGAAATGTTCGGCTAGCGCCAGCGCGTCGGCAATGCCACCTTCGCCTTCCTGATAGGTGTAATCCAGGTGTTTCAATCCAAATTCGCGGCCGTTCGCCAGCAGGCGGAGGAAATCTCCAGAATTCCGGCCGCCGGTGACCACCATGATCTCGCGAATCCCCGCGTCCACCAAAGTCTGGATTGGGTAATAAATCATGGGCTTGTCGTAGATCGGCAACAAATGCTTGTTGGTGATCTTGGTGAGGGGAAACAAGCGGCTGCCCGAACCGCCCGCGAGAACGACGCCTTTCACGTTGAAAATATAACACAGTCCAGCATTTACGGCTGACACCGAAACACTAACGCCACTTCTTCTTGCGAAGAAGTGGCGCAATGAAAAACGGAGCGGCTTGAAGAGTGCTAGTTCGACAACTTCGCCGGGCTCTGACGCAGCTTGGTGCCTACGAAGGCCACCAACATCAACCCAGCCAGAAGGAGCGCGTAGCCGTGGGGCTCCGGCGTACTGGTGGTGACCAGCTTTAGATTGTCGACGCCGATGGCAGCCGGCCAGTCCATGAATGAAAGCGAGGTGGCGCCGGTGAGCGTTCCAGTCCATGTACCGATCAGCTGGGGAGCTGCTTCGTGGGAGCTGTCGGCGGACTTGGTGGATGTACCGTTGGTGGTGCCGGGCGTCACTCCCCAAAAAGTCGTAGAGACTGGAGTACTGCCGTTGGCTGTGAAGTCCAGATCCGGTTGATCGGGATAATGACCATTCGACTGGATGGCACCTCCGCAGCTGGCGGCGTTAAGCGCCTGGCAAGTTATGTCGGGAAATATCTCGTAGTCGAAACTGAACGTTCCAGTCAGCGAGAATCCGTGCGTAAAGGTGATGACGATTCCCTGGGAGAGCTGGGTATCGCCGGTCCCATTGGGGTTCGTCGCCATATTAGAAATGTAATAGTCACTGCCATAGGAGCTTACCGGACCCGAGTTATTCGTCGCGCCATTCGTGTTTCCTAGATCGAGTGCGACACCATTTGGGCCAACGACATTCCCGTCGGCGTCGTACTGCTGGGCGACGGCCACGCCGGCGCTCACCGTAACGCAGTCGCTACAACCGATTACGCCATCCATGTAGGTTGCGATCGCGGCGGATTGATCCGAGTTGGATAAATGCAGGGATGGGGAGTTAAAGTTGAATAAATAATCGGCGCGCGCCGATATCGCCGAGCTAAGCAATGACGCTATTCCGGCAAATAATACTATCCTTTGCTTCATTTTTTAAATTAGAGCCCTCCGAAGGCCAAGCTCAGTATCTCAATCAGGGCGGAGAACAGCAAGGACTCAAAAGGGCAAACAGTACCATGGTACTCATGCCTTTTGAACTATCCCCATGGGTAGTACGGAACGCTGTGAAAGAGTCTTATCTCGCTTCGGATGCGACAGCAGGTTTCTTGGACGCGAGCGTTTCGCGCGCCCTATCCAGCAGCGCTTTGGAAGACCCTAGCGAGTCCATGGCCTTCAGCACTTCGGGATCGTTGCGCAGCCGAATCTGCTCCGATACATCCTTGCTGAATGCGGTAACCAGCACCTCTTCGCGCAGCCGGTCGGCTATCCAGGGACGGTCATGTTCAAATTCCTCGGCGGTGAACTGCACACCCTGCTTGGTAAGGAATGCGCGGAAGCTATCGACGGCTTCAGTGTCAGGTTTCCACTCCTTGGTGACATGCGTATTGGGGTGAGTAGCGAAGAATTCAGGCGCGTAAAAGAAATAAGCGGACGTGTTGCCGGCCATGAATTGCAGTTGCGCTTCCAACTTTGTCAATTTGGGAGTCTCATATTTTTCATCCGGGGAGATTCCATCACCGCCGAACACCACCCTGCCGCTATCGGTTTTCTTCATGTCCTTGGGATCGTAGTGGCCCTCATTCCGGCTGAGGTATTCGTAAAACCCCGTATGCGCGTAGTCGCGCTGGATTAGCCGTCCGCTGGGGGTGTAGTATTTGGCGATGGTCAACAGCAGCGCGCTGTTTCCGTACAGCGGAAACGGCGCTTGGACCAAGCCTTTGCCGAAAGTGCTCTCACCCAGGATCCAGGCCCGGTCGTGATCCTGCAGGGCGCCGGAGAGGATCTCGGAAGCGGAAGCCGTGCCGCGGTCTACCAACAACACCATCGGGTACTCATGCCCGCGCTCACCATGCTTGGCGACGAACTTGGTTTCGGCCGATGCGCGGCCGTGATGCGAGACCACTAGTTGGCCTTTGCGCAGGAAATGATCGGCCACATTCACGCATTCCTGCACCAACCCGCCTCCGTTCTCGCGCAGGTCCAGAACCAATCCTTCGACCTGGCTCTCCGGCAAATGCGCCAACGCCTGATCCACCTCGTGACTGGTGGTTTCGTTGAAGGCCTCTATTTTCATGTAGGCAATGCCCGGCCGCAACCAAAAGGTGGTAACGCTATCGCGCGGCACGTTGTCGCGGGATAAAGAAAAGTGCAGCGGTTCCGGACTTCCCGCCCGCCGGGCGGTGACGGTCACCGGAGTTCCACGCGGTCCTTTGAGCATGGTGGAAACCTGCGGCACGGTGGCGTGCTCGGTGTTGGTGTCGTTCACGGCGATAATCTGGTCGCCGGGCCTCAATCCGGCGCGGAACGCGGGCGACCCTTCGAACGGCCACATCACGATCACTTTATTCTGGGGCGCGCCCACCCACATGCCGACGCCGTAATAGTGGCCGGCCTGGCCTTCACGCAGGAGCTGGTACGCCTTTGGGTCGAAGAAATTCGAGTGCGGGTCGAGCGTGCGAAGCATGCCCGGAATCGCCCCTTTGTACACGGAGCGATCGGGATCCACTTTGTCGGCGAAGTTGGTCTCCACGGCCTCGTAGATTTGGGTGAACTTCTTGATGCTTGCGTTGACATCCGCCTCGGATTGAGCCGCAAGATTGGAATGTATCGGGCTGTAGAGAAGAGCCAGAAGAGCGAACCGCAGGCACCAGCGGGAAATGCGCATTTTTGTGAAGACCTCTGACATTACCATAGTATCAGTAATTCTCGCCGACCGGAATCGATTGGCCGGCCGTGCTTTAGTGACGTGTGAGTGGACGATAGGTTTCCACCCAGATTCGCCGGCCATCCGTCCGGATGGTAATGAGCCCGTCGAAATCGGTCCGCAAGGCGCCGGCCCGATGCGCGGCCAGCCGCTCCAGCACCTGTGGATGAGGATGGTGGAATGAGTTTTCAAAGCCGTCCGAAATTACCGCAAAGGTTGGTGACACCGCGTCCAGGAATTCGGCCGTGCTGGATGTGTTGCTGCCATGATGGCCAACTTTCAGAACATCGGCGGCTAGTGGCCGCCCACCTGCGAGGGCGCGCAGTTCCATAGGCCGCTCCATGTCGCCTGTGAGCAGGAAGGAACGCTTAAGGAAAGTGAGGCGCATGGCCAGCGAGTCATCATTCTTGGGACTTGCCGGCGGCACGTAATCGGACGGCGGCGAGAGGATCTCAATGCGCGTGCCGCCAAAATCGAAGCTTCGGCCGCTTTGCATCGCGATGATCTTCACGTCCTGGGCGTGGGCTCTGGCTTGCACCTTGGCCCATGCCGGGCTCGGGGGCGTGGCCCCGGTCCAAAGTTCGGCGGGATGAAAATTTTCGATGAGCGCTGGTATTCCGCCGGCGTGGTCGTCGTGGGCGTGAGTGAGCACAACCACATCCACCTTGCGGATGGAACGTGTCCACAGATAGGGCGAGACGACATCTTCGCCAATATCCAGCTTGGATTTTGCGTGATGCGAGAAGGTCAGGATGCCTCCGCCATCTACCAGCATCAGCTTGCCATCCGGGAACGCGACCAGAAGGCTATCGCCCTGGCCCACGTCGATGGCGGTGAGCTCTAACTGGCCGGTCCACAGGTGAGGGGGAAAGGGATGCCAAAACAGGAGGATGAATAATGCCAGCACCGCGGCGCCGGACGCCCAGCGCGCGCGCGATCGCTTAAGCGACAATGCGAAAATCACTAGCGCGGCTGAAAATCCCAGGCCCAGCCACAGCGGAGGATCGGCCACGCGCCAGGCCGGCTCAAAATGCAAATGCCAGTCCGCCACTTTCTGCCCGGCAACGAGCAGCCACTCGGCCAGCATCGCCACAAAATGCCAGCCGGTAAAGACCGCGACGAAGCCGATCGGAACCACCAGCGCGAGCAGCGGCACAACCAAAACATTCGCCGAGAAACCGGAGAGTGAGATGCGATGAAAGTAGAGCGCCATGGGCAAAGCCAGCCCGATCTGAATCGTGGTGGAGATCACCGCCATCTCGTACGCATAAAGGACCAGTCGAACCAGGAAAGCCAGTGCCCGCACCAGCCAGGCGGCTCGGATCTTGAGGTAGCAGGCCAGCGTTTCAGCCAGCAATCGCAGCTCAATGCGGAACTGTGCGGCTTCGGGCGGCAGCTTAGGATCGCGGCTGGCTTCCGTAATCCCGCCGAGCGCTCTCGAGAACGGCATGGAACTGGCTTCCAGCAGCGGGACTGCCAAAGCCGCGATGGCCGCCACAGAGAGAAACGATAATTGGAAACCGGCGTCAAACAATTGGCCCGGGTCGAAGAACAGGTAAACAATTGCCACGCCGGCCAACAGGTTTAGCAGCCTGCGGCGCCGGTAGAAGAATCGGCACGCCAGGTACAACGTGAATCCGCCGGCCGCCCGCACTGCTGGAGCATTGAATCCGGCAACCAGCGCGTAGAGCCACGCGCCCGAGGCCGCCAATGCCAGAGCGGTGAGTTCGGGAACGAAACAGATTCGCAGCAAGAACAGCAAAAACGCCGCCAGCACGGTAATGTGCAGCCCGTCGATCACCAGCATGTGATAAGTTCCGGTGCGCCGGAAATGATCGGTCCAGATTTTTTCGAGCTTGCTCGATTCGCCTATGAGCGTAGCTTCCATGATGCCCGTCGCGTAGGGATTGCCCTGATACAGGTGTTCAATCCGATTCAGCGCGGCGGTGCGCAGGGCAAAAATTCCCGCGAAGAATTGGTATCCGCAACGACCCGGCTGAACGGTGATGACCTGATCTTTGGCCACCGACGCCGTCCAATAGATGTGGCTGCGAGCGGCATAGGCTTCGTAATCGAATGCGCCAGGATTATGGAAATTGCGCACCGGGCGCACACGGGCTTCGAACTCCACTTGCTGGCCGTATCGAAGATTCGGAGGCGACTGGCCGTCCGGGATCGTCAGGGTCACTCGAGCGCGGGCCTTGGGAGCCAGTTCCAGCGTGAACTGATCGCGCCCTTCATAGAATGCCGGAGGCTCCACAACACAACCGCTCAACAGCACCGTCTCGTGCGAATCCGCCTCGATTTCCGGAGTGCGGCCGGGTCGATGCAGCTCGCCGAGCAGCACACCGCACAATAGGAATACCGCCCAACCCGTGATTGTAGCGACGCGGCGCGCGTGCTCTAGGGCTAGCAGGGTTAGCCCAACTAGAAGCGGGAGGGCGATGAGCAACTCGCCGGTTCCGAATCGGACCCAGCGGGAGACCAGAATGCCGGCAGCCAGCGCGAGGAGGGGTGCAATCAGAGGATCCTTCACAGTGGAGTCGTCAAGGTTAGTGCGTAAGTTACGACCAATTTCTCCGCTGGGCTGGGGCTTTTACTTGGTAAATTTCTGTAACCCAATGAAGGGCGCGGAGTCACATTCCCGAGCAGGGATGGAACCATGAAGCCAGTGGAAGTTCTGCTGATCGAAGACAACGCGGGCGATACGCTGCTCATCGGACAGATTTTGGCGGATTGCCAACTGCCGGTGAAGCTGCATGTCGCTCGAGACGGCGAACAGGCGCTCCAGATGCTGGCGGATCCTAATCTCAAACCTTCTCTGATCGTCCTGGATCTGAATATCCCCAAGATCTCAGGCAATGCCCTGCTGAAGCGGTATTCCAGCCGTCACATACCGGTGGTGGTGTTTAGCTCCTCCTGGAACGAGCGGGAAATCGAGGAGGCGCTGTCTCTAGGCGCATGCCAGTACGTGCAGAAGCCCACCGACATTCAGGCGTTCACGGATGCGGTGTGCGGGATGATCCTGAAGTGGGCGGGTCTGAGAGAACGCGGCCGGGCGAATGAGGCCACTAGTTAGTTACCCGGTTACGCCACTCCGTTTACTCTAGCTTCTCCGTTTTCATCCACTTGCGAGGATTGTCCGGGCGCACGGCAGCGGCTGGTCCCTAGAATCCAGGTAGAAAGGAGATGGACTGTGAGACAAAAGAAAATCGTAAAGCCGATGATCGATGAGTTGAATAACAAGACGCAGAAGCCGAAGGCCTCTGCGACGCCGCCGGAGGAGGGGCCGCTGAAGCCCGCCGAGTTGGATCAAGACGCGGGCGGCGGATACAATCCAGACGGTACGGATCCGCAAACCTGAGTCCGATGCGGGGGCAAGCCTCAGGCTTGCCCCTATACAGGATGGCAGCGCACGGCTCTGCCCCACTCTGCAAAAATCCGGGTGATAATGGGAACAGCACTGCGGTGCTCCGCGTCGATTAGTATACAAGACGATCTGTAGAAGGAAGGTTCCATGCAAAAGTTTGCCGCACTCGTTGTGGCGTTTGCGTGCTCGTATGCGTTTGCGCAAGAGCCCGCGCCCGTCCGTCCTAAATCCGGAAAAGTCGAAATTTTCAAAGAAGCCGATCTGAAACCTGGGATGAAAGGTTACGCCTGGACAGTGCTTGCGGGCGACGAACCGGAAGCCATTCCAGTGGAGATCGTCGGCATCCTCAAGAACCAGTGGGGACCGCATCAGGACATCATCCTGGGCAAGATGGGCGGCAAGGCGATACGCACCAACGTAGCGGGCGGAATGAGCGGCAGCCCGGTGTACATTGACGGCAAGCTGGTAGGCGCGGTGGCGCTGCGGTTTAGCGTGTTTTCACCAGATGCCATTTGCGGCATTACGCCGATCGAACTGATGTTGGAGGTGAAAGATTTCGACGAGTCGCGTCCATCCGATGCGCGCACCCCGGATAAAGTTGCGGTACGGGAATCGGCGCCGGTTTCTTCCGGCATGCTCGCTCAGGTAGTTGCGGCCGGAGCGTCGGGCGCATTCCCATCCAACGGCACCATGATCCCCATCGAAACGCCGCTTACTTTTGCGGGATTCCACGAAGGCGCTATGCGCGAGTTCACTCCGTTCTTCCAACAAATGGGGATGACAGTGGCGGCCGGCGGAGCCAGCAGCACGCTGACGGATTCGAAGCCCGCTCCTGGCTGGCAGCATTCACTGCAACCCGGTGACGCCGTCAGCGCCGTGCTGGTGACTGGCGACATGAGCGTGAGCGGGATGTGCACCGTCACTTTTAACGACGGAAAGCATATGCTGGCCTGCGGCCATCCCATATTCAACCTGGGCCCGGTGGATATGCCGATGGCGAAATCCGATGTGCTGATGACGCTGGCATCGCAGTTCCAACCCAACAAATTCGGCAACGCGACGGAAATTGTGGGAGCTCTGCGGCAGGATCGGCATAGCGCCATCATGGGCGAGCTCGGTGCGACGGCCGCGATGGTTCCAGTCAACGTGAGAGTGCGTTCGTTTGGCGACAACAACGCGGTTCGCAAGGAAAAGGATCTGCATTTCAGCGTCTTCGTGCAGCAGAAGTGGACGCCCTATTTGATGATGCTGACGCTGTTCAACTCCATTTCCGGATTGAACGATTTTGCTGAAGAGACCACGTATCGCTTGAGCGGCAAAGTGGAGTTCGACGGCCAGCCGGGGCTCTCCATAGCAACGATGCTGGCATCGAGTGAAGCTCCGGCGCCCGCGCCTATTCAATTGGCCGGCTGGTGGGGCGACAAGTTTAATCGCCTGTTTCTGAATCCGGTGCAGATGCCCAAGCTGAAGAGCGTGGATGCCACTATCGACATTCTGCCGGAGCGGCGCGTGGCTATCATTGAGAACGCCTGGATTCCGTCGAGTGAAGTGGATGCGGGTTCAGAAGTCCCGCTGCGGGTATTTCTGAGGCCCTATCGCGGCGAGCGGCTGGAACGCAATTTCACGTTGAAAATCCCACCCGATCTTCCCAAAGGTGAGCACCGAATTCTGTTGAGCGACGCCGATACTCTGAACCGCATGCAGAGCGTGGCCAGCATGGCCGACCGATTCATGGACATCCCGCAAACTATATCCCTGATCAATCAGGAACGCAGCAACAACAAGCTTTACATCTCACTGGTGGAGCCGCGCCCGACCGTTTTCTACGAAGATAAGACGCTTCCGAGCCTCCCAGCTTCGGTTGTGAACGTCATGCAGACCGGCCGCACCGCCAGCCGGCACCTGGTGAGTTCTTCGGAGAGCGCCGTCGAGCAAGGCAGCATTCCATTCGACCTGATGATCGACGGTAGTTACTCGCTACGAGTAACAGTGAAGTAGACACAGTAAGTAAAACCCGGTAATGACAATCCTAAAATTCTCAGTGGTGGCATTAGCCACCCTTGGCGCCTGCTTCGCCGTCGAAACCCGATTCTGGGAGCAGGGCGACCGGTCTGATTTTGAAAAGGGAAGCCTGCATCATCTTTCGCTGCGTAACGACGGCCGCATCTTCCTGGCTCCGGATTTCACGGAAGTCTTCGATTCTTCCACTCCCTATCTATGGGCCATTGCCGCGGATTCCAAGGGGAATCTGTATACGGCGGGTGGAGGGTCCGGCAGCGGATCGGCAAAGTTATTCGTGATCGATGCTGCGGGTAAGAGCCGCGCCTTTGCGGAACTCGACGGATTGGAAATACACGCCCTTGTAGTGGATTCGAGCGGCGCCGTCTATGCGGCCACGGATCCCGACGGTAAAGTCTACAAAATCGGGCCGGATGGCAAGCCACAGGTCTTCTACGACCCTCATCAGAAATACATCTGGGCGCTGGCGTTCAACCGCAAGGGTGATCTTTTCGTCGCCACCGGAGATCAAGGCGAGATTCATCGCGTGACGCGCGATGGCCAGGGCTCGGTGTTTTTCAAGACTGAGGAGACTCACGCAAGGTCGCTTGCCATCGATTCCGAGGACAATCTGATCGTCGGCACTGAGCCAGGCGGCCTGGTTCTGAGAGTGTCGCCATCGGGCCAGGGATTTGTGTTGTATCAGGCGCCCAAGCGAGAAATTACAGCCGTAGCCGTGGCGAAGGACGGTACGATCTACGCGGCTGGGGTGGGTAACAAAACAACCTCGCCTGTTTCGGCGCCTGCTCCGCCTCTGCCGGCGCCGCCTGCCGCGATCACAGCACCGCCCGGTGGGACCATGACGGTGAATCCGCAACGAGCGGCTCCGCCGCCGACATTCGCCACCGGAGCTCCCGCCATCTCGGGAGGGTCAGAAGTATACCGGATCAATCCCGACGGATCGCCGCACAAGAGTTGGTCGAACACGCAGGACATCGTATACGCTATTGCGTTCGATCCTAACGGCCAGCCGCTGTTAGGCACGGGAAACCGCGGGAAGATTTACCGGCTGGATTCCGACGTAATAAGCACGGAGCTGCTGGATGCATCGCCCACGCAGGTAACTGGATTTGGAAAAGGTTCGAAAGGCGAGCTCTACGCGGTAACCGGCAACATTGGGCGCGTTTACCGGCTGGGGCCAGGTTTCGAGAAATCCGGTTCGTTTGAAAGCGAAATTCTGGACGCTTCTTCGTTTTCCTATTGGGGCCGGATCAGTTATCGAGGCAAAGGGAATGTTGTGGTGTCCACACGCAGCGGGAATCTCAATCGGCCCGAGAGCAATTGGAGCCCTTGGGCGCGGCTGGCTGCGGATTCAGGCGAAGCCATTTGCGATTCTTGCGGAGGCGGACGCGTCGGCTCGCCTCCGGCGCGTTTCCTGCAATATAAGGTGGAACTGGCGGGAACGCCGTCAGAGGTATCGTTCGTCGAGATTGCGTATCTCGCGAAAAACGAGGCTCCCAGTGTGGAGGATGTCGAAGTTACGCCGCCCAACTATCGCTTCCCGAGCCCCGTTCTTTCCATCACGCCATCGACTAGCATTACGCTTCCGCCTATCGGGCAACCCCGCCGAAGTTCGTCTTCGTCTGGAATGGAACTCGGAACATCGCAGACTCTCAACTACGCGAAGGGCTACGTGGGTGTGCGCTGGTCGGCGTTCGATGAGGACGGCGACTCACTGATCTACAAGGTTGAAATTCGCGGCGTAAAAGAGTCCGGCTGGAAGCTTTTGAAAGACGCAGTAAAAGAAAAATATTTGAGTTGGGACAGTACGGCGTTTCCGGATGGCGAATACGTGATTCGGGTGACGGCATCGGATTCTCCCAGCAACCCGCGCGATCAGGCGCTCGAAGGGTCGCTCGAGGGCGATCCGTTCCTGATCGACAATACGCCTCCGCAGATTCTGAAGTTAGGCGCAACCATCGCCGGCAACAAAATCGAGGTCCGCTGGAAGGCGCGGGATGCGCGTAGCAACATCGATAAAGCCGAATATTCCGTGAATGGCGGCGAGTGGCTGCTGATCCAACCGGTAACCAAGTTGTCGGATTCGCCGGAGGAGGATTATCACCTTGTTATCGATCGAGGGCAGGGCGAGCAGGTGATCGCGGTTCGCGTGAACGACGAATACGACAATCAAGCGGTGGATAAAGTAGTCGTAAAGTAGGTGGAGCAGCGCCATGCGCTGCCAGTGTTTGAGATATACTGGCTCCCACGCATGCCCACCCTCCCCGACTACATCGCCAAGGCGACGCCGAATTCCGTCTCAAATCGCGCGCCCTGGTATGCCAATACCGCGCCGAGCTACGCCGGCGTCTTCCTGTGGATCGGCTTCTACCAATCCATCGCACAGGGAACCGTGTCGCACGGCGGGCCGTTGATCTGTCTGGCTGCGCTCGTGGTTGCCGGATTGCTGAGTTACGGCCTCTACTACTACGTTCCAGCGATGCTCGGAATGCGGACCGGCTATCCGCTCTACGTGGTGGGCAGCTCCACGTTCGGCACCGTCGGCGGATACCTGATGCCCGGCCTATTGATGGGGTTGCTGCAGATCGGATGGTTCGCCGTCAGTACGTATCTATCCACCACATTCATCTTGAGCGGTCTTAAAATGGACGCGAGACCCGGCACCCTGACATTTGGAATCGTCGCCGTGCTGTGGGGTTTCATCATGGGATACGTCGGTGTAAAAGGCATCCAATATGTCGCCAAGGCGTCGCTCTATCTGAATCTGATTCCCTTCCTGATGATCCTGATTGTGTTCCTGAAGACGGCGGGTGGAATTTCGAAATACACAGTGCCAGATCCTCAGCCGGCGCTGGCTTTTGCAACGTTGATCGCGATCGTGATTGGATTCTTCGCAACTGCGGGCGCGGCCGGCACGGATTTCGGAATGAACAGCCGCAATGCGTCCGATGTCAAACTGGGAGGTCTGGTTGGAATCGCGCTGCCGATTCTTTACGCGGGAGGGCTGCCGCTGCTGGCCGTAATGGGCGCTAAGGGACTGGATCCCTCGCTCGCGAATTGGGATTACGGCTCGGTGATTGGATCTATCGGCGGATGGCTTTCGAGTGCAACGTTTTTCCTGTTTGCGCTGGCTTCCATCGCGCCGGCCTGCTTCTGCGCATTCATCGCGGGCAATAGTTTTTCCACCATGATTCCCGGAGTGCCGCGTATGTCTTCCACGATGACAGGCGTAACGGTGTCGATCATCCTGGCCATCACGGGCGTCGCGGCGAACCTGGTGCCGTTTTTCCAGATTGTGGGCGCGTCGTTCGGTCCAATCTGCGGCGCGATGGCGGCGGACTATCTGTTATCCGGAAGGAAATGGGCAGGTCCCAGGCGCGGCATCAACTGGGCCGGTTACTCGGCTTGGGCGCTCGGTTTCTTGGTAGGCATTATTCCATTCCTGCCGGTGCCGGCTGCGGTGAAAGAATATAGCCAGCCCGCGGTAGTTTACAGCTTCGTGGTGGGATTTGTGGTGTACGCGTTGCTGGCCAAGTTCGGAGCGGAACCGGAGACGGTGGAAGTGCGCGAGCCGAATCCAGTGGGTGCGCCGATGAGGCGGGCGCGGGCGCAGGCATCGCCCGAATAAGACCGTTTCTGGTTTCTTGTTTCTGGTTTCTGGTTCGCGTTACCGTCGCTTCGTTTTAATCTCGATCGGCGTGCCTTCGAAGCCGAAACGCTTGCGAAGTTGATTCATCAGGAAGCGCTCGGTCGA
>JBEKJJ010000002.1:0-104551 GCA_050011295.1 Bryobacteraceae bacterium | reverse complement strand
GCTCTCGGCCAGCAACTGTCCGATCAGTCGCGCTTTTCCGGCGCCCAGCGCCAGCCGCACTGCTATCTCGCGCTGACGTCCGGCGGAGCGCGCCAGGAGCAAATTTGCGAGGTTCACGCAAGAGATCAGCAGAACGAACGCGACCGCGCCGAACAGCACGAACAACTCCGTCCGCATATTGCCGACAAGATCTTCCTCGACCGGAACCAGGCGCAAGGCCCATCGGGCGGGCGCCGGATAATCGTTTGGATACTGGCGGCTTAGCTGGCCGGAAAATGCATTCAGGCGTGCTTGCGCCTGCTGCAGCGTCAAACCGGGCTTCAACCGCCCCATCGCTCCCGGCAACATCCTAAGCGACCTCAGCGCCGGTGCTGGAAACGGCAGCGCGTTGAACCCCGCGGCCGTCCATCCGTCGACCTCGCTCGCCAAGGAGCGACCCGGGTGCCGGAACTCCGGCGGCATGACCCCGATGATCGTGTAGAGATCACTATCGAGGCGAATTTTCCTGCCGATGGCATTTGGGTCGCCTCCGAATGTTCGCCGCCAGAAACCGTCGCTGAGTACGACCCCATCGATGAACCCCTGCTGCTCATCGTTTTGAGTGTACAGGCGGCCTAGCTGGGGTCGCGCCGCCAACATCCTGAAATAACTCGTGCTCGTCGCCAGCAGCTCGATGCGCTCCGGATGGTCGCCGCCGGTAACATTTGCATCGGTGGGCCACACCGCCGAGAGATCCTGGAAAAGGTCGGATTTGTCGCGCAGATCCCATAATTCCGGCGCCGACATCCCGACATCGCGGCTATCCGAGCCGCGCAAATCGTCGAAGACGCGCACCAGCTGCTCAGGATGCGGATACGGTAACGGATTGAGCAACACCGCCCGCACGACCGTAAAGGCGGCCACGTTCGCGCCGATCCCAAGCGCGAGGGTCAATATCGCGACCGTCGTAAAACCTGGACTGCGCCGCAATCTGCGCGCTGCATAGCGGAGGTTGCTTCTCAAACCCTCTATCCAGCCAAAGGTGTTCATATGCCCGATCTCCTTTCAGCGAATTCTTATCTAAGAGCTGCGTTTGGGGGCGCCGTGCTTACCGCCCGCACGTTTCGTTTTTCCTTTGCGTCCGCATGCGAATCCAACTTCATGACACCCTCGGCAATCGGCGTGACATGACCGCCGACCAAGATGCCGTCAGCACCCTGCTCGCCCTGAATCTCGACATGCAGGAAGCTCCGGCGGCCCATTTTTGTCCCTTGTTCGCTCACCAAGCGCGTGCCCGCCTTACCCGACACCAGCTTGTGCCGGATCATGTAGGCCGCCAGGGGTCCGGTTGAACTGCCCGTCGCCGGGTCTTCGACGACCCCATATTCAGCGGCAAACATCCGCGAATAAGCCCCCTCAGGCGTTGGCGCGAACAAGAACACGCAGAAGGGCTCGCTCTCCCCTCCCTGGAGAGTTTTCAGGCCCACCAGATCAAGCCAGGCACGATCGACTGCCGCTTTATCTTGAGCGGCAACAATCACCGTGGGATTGCCGGCGCTCAGGAGCTGCGGTTCTATGGGAAGAAGGTCCTGCGGTTCCAACCCGAGGGCTGCTGCACACAGCGCAGAGTCATAACATCTTCCTTCGCGAATCGGAGGCGTTCGCAACCAAATCATCGGCCGTGCACCGCTGTCAATTCGGATAGGGACGGGGCCGATCTTCTCTTCCACGACGAAGGCGCTGCTGTTTTTCGGAACAATGCCCTCTTCGAGCAATACGAAAGCGCTGCCAACCGTAGGATGCCCGGCAAAGATCATCTCCTTTGCCGGCGTAAATATCCGCAAAGTCGCCGCACAATCCTTGCGTGTCGCCGGAAGTACAAAGGCGGTTTCCGCCAGATTGAATTCCCTGGCGATCTTCTGCATGGTCGCTGCGTCCAGGCCGGACGCGTCCGGAAATACGGCCAGCGCATTGCCCTCCAGGGCCTCCGTCGTGAAGACGTCCACGACTTTGTAGCGATAGGACTTCATTTTTCGTCAACCTCCGCGATCAAATCGATCTCCACACAAGAGCCGAATGGGACCTGCGCGACGCCAAACGCTGCCCGAGCATGAGCTCCGCCTTCGCCGAATACCTCAACCAGGAGTTCTGAGGCGCCATTGGCCACCAGATGTTGGTCTGTAAAAGCCGGGGTGCTGTTGACCAGAACCTGCATTTTGACGATCCGCCGGATGAGGTTGAGGTCACCGACGGCTGCGTTCAGCGTGGCGATCAGGTCGATGGCCACGCCTCTGGCGGCCTCTTTCCCTTGTTCGATGGTAAGATTCGCTCCCAGTTGGCCCTCCCAGGGCTTGCCGTTCCTCTTGGCGATGTGGCCGGACACAAACACGAGTGCCCCAACGCGCGTAAATGGTACGAACGCCGCGACCGGCTTCGTCAAAGCTGGTAGCTCGATCTTCAAACTCTCCAATGTCTCGTATACCGACAAACCGTTCTCCTCAAATGAAAGTGCGTGTCCACGGCTCGCGCCTCGAAGCTATTTATCATCATGCTGGCATCGCGCCGATATGTACAGACTCAGTTATGCAAATTTCGGACCAGTACAGTTAAAGAAGGATTAAACGATGATTTGAGCTTTAATGACCTACTGCCAGTCTTATGAGATCATCGCTACGCCTGCCAATGTGCACACGATGAAACAAAGCGAACCATCAACCAGTACAGTCAAACCCTCGCTTCTGGTACACTTCGAACGATGGCCGAAGCCTCAACTACGAATGGTGCAAATTCGCCGCTGTATATTCAGGTCGCCGAGACGCTGGTTCAGCAGGTATCTGCCGGCGCCCTGCAGCCTGGCGACCGTGTGCCTTCGCTTCGGCAATTGAGCCAGCAACGCAGCGTTAGCGTCTCCACCGCATTGCAAGCCTACATGTGGCTGGAGAACCGCGGATATTTAGAAGCGCGCCCGCAATCCGGATTTTACGTCCGAACGCCATTGGCAAGCCTGATTCCCGAGCCGCAATTCGAGCCCTCTCCCGGCAAGCCGACCGATCAGGGAACCAACGCTGTTCTGGCAGGCATCATCGAGTCCGCAACTGATCCCGCGAACGTCCCCTTCGGAGCCGGTTGTGTCAGCCCGGAATTGTTTCCCAATCGTAAATTGAACTTGATCTTGCGGCAAGTTGTCCGCGACCGGCCGTTGCACAGCGCAAGTTACGATTTTCCACCAGGCGTGGAACGCTTGCGCCGCGAACTCGCCCGCCGCGCCATCGCTGCAGGGTCCAGGGTTTCCCCCCGAGATGTTGTCGTCACCAGCGGCGCCGAGGAAGCCATGAATCTTAGCTTGCGGGCTGTTACGCAACCGGGCGACGTCATCGCGGTCGAGAGCCCCAGCTATTTCGGAATCCTTGAGAGCGCTGCCTCACTCAAACTCAAGGTATTGGAGATTTCGACCCATCCACAAGGCGGGATGGATCTCGACGAACTGGAACACGCCATCAGGAAGCACTCCGTGAAGGCTTGCGTCGTTATGCCAAATTGCCACAACCCTCTCGGATACGTTTTGCCGAACAGTTACAAGCAGGCTTTAGTGGAGCTGACGGCACGAAAAAACGTGGCGGTGATCGAGGATGATGTCTATGGCGACCTTGCTTTCGATGACCGGCGTCCGGTGACCGCCAAATCCTTCGATCGCAAGGGGCTCGTGCTGCTGTGTTCATCCTGCTCCAAAGTATTGTCTCCGGGCTATCGCATTGGCTGGGTCTTCGCCGGACGCTTCCAGGCCGCGGTCGAGCGTCTAAAGCTTATTACCTCGAAGGCCGCGCCCTCGCTGCCTCAGTGGGTCGTGGCGGAGTTTCTGTCATCCGGCGGCTACGACCGGCACCTGAAGCGTTTACGCGCAACCCTTGCGGATCAGGTCGCGACAGCAAGGCAGGTAGCCTTCCAGTGTTTTCCGAAAGGAACACGCATCAGCCGTCCAGCAGGCGGCCACATGCTTTGGATTGAGCTCCCGGCGAAAGTGGACGCCATGAAGTTATGGCGAGCCGCCTTAAGCGAGCACATCAGCATTTTGCCGGGACCGATCTTTTCCGCTTCCGGACGCTACAAAAACCACATTCGCATCAATGCCGGGATCGCGTTGTCGGATGCCCGCAAACGCGCCCTGGCGACCCTCGGACGGCTCTGCTCGGCCCGTGCGTGAATTAGTCCAAACGGGAAACTATTCGCGCCCAAATTGCGCGATCAACTCAATCTCAACAGCGACACCCTGGGGCAGACTGGCGACGCCGACCGTAGTTCGGGCGTGCCGACCAGAATCGCCAAAGAGATCGACCAGCAACTTGGACGCCGCATCCGTGACTCGCGGCAGATCGTCGAACTCCGGCTCACAATTGACATAGCCATTCAGCTTCACAATCCGCCGAACAGCATCCAGCGACCCGATGCTATTTTCCAGTGAGGTTAAGCAACCGAGTGCGGCCAGTTCTGCGGCGCGACGGCCCTCCGAGAGGTCGAGTTCCCGTCCGATCTTGCCCCGATAGCAAAAGTCTCCATCGGCAAAAGATGCGTGCCCGGAAACGAAAGCAAGATCGTCAATAATGTTCACCCGTAGAAATTCGGTGGTCTGTGCGAGCTCGGGCAACTTGAGCCCTAACTGCTGCAGCCGTTCGTGCACGCTCATGCTTTCCCTACCGTGTTTGTGCCGTGAGTACGGCCGGACGCCTGGTGCTGGATCAGGCTCTCCACGTCTCCGAAACTGGTCGCATTCGTAAGGACCTTCACTGTAGCGGATACCAACATGGCATTCTCCCGTCCTCCGCGAACATCAAGGCGATTTCACCAAAGCCGCCAGCGTTCGTTGGATGTGCTGAATTCGGCCAGCGTATAAGGAACGGAGAAGACGATGCCGACGTTTTGATGGGGCGGGATTCGAATCGTTGTATCCCACGTCGCGCCGTCGAGCTTTTCAACGGAAAGAGCATTGGGCACATGGCGCATAAGCGCGCCTGAATCTGCGGAGGGGAGAGTATACTCCGTGTTCGTATGGTTAGTAAAGGCATAATGAAACTCGACCCGTACCTCCTCATCAACCTGCTGCGTATACAGTTCGGTCGGTTTGGCGGTGATCGCGTTTTCGGACCGGGCTTTCGGCCTACCGGCCCACCAGATGACGGTTCCTACGAGCAGGCCGCCGTAACGGCGAAACCGCCGCCGAATCGGGCAGGCCGGAGGACAATCGTCTTCCAGTTCTTCGTGGTCAGCGCCGGTGCGAGATGTTCGCTCGCTTCCTGGCATAACAGGATATAGCAAAAGGGTATCGGAAAGTAAGTTCGCCTGCAAAGCGCCGGACGGAGTCGGCGGCGAACCGCTGGAAGGCTCGGGCTTTGAGGATGAAACCCCTTACCCGGAATTTAGCAAGAGCGCTCTTGCCGTTCCTGAGCCGACGCGGTGACGCGTTCGGCGTGCGCGCGGGTTCCTCGGCCTGCTGGCGTTCCCGGTGAAGAACATAATCTGTAGCCTTAGCAGCGGCACTCGCCGCCCTGAGCCTCGCAAGGGTTTCTCGGATTCTCCCGGAACGTCTTAGGCTTCAGTCCCTTCAAGCAAAAAGATGGCTGCCGTAACATCTCCCTCGAATGCGATTTCCGTCAGCTTGTCTTGCAGCGAATCGCCCGCTTCAATCACCAATAACCAATAGATCAGCTAACCCAAAGGCGCTTCACACCGGTTGAAAGGGCGCTGAAACAATTTCGGCAAAATTGAGAAACTGTCTAGTTCCTGCTGTGATATACTCCGCCTACTATCGGAACATCTAACAGCGCTAACAGGTAGGAGCGAATGCTTGGAACTGTTTTCTTCTTTGGTGTCCTGGCTGGCATCGATAATCTGCGAGCATGCTCGGCGATTGGGCTGCTCCCGATTCGCACTGCACGAAAGCATCTTGGCGCTTATCTCTGTTTTCTCGCCGGACGGGGTTTGTCAATGGGCGGCGCCTAAGCATGCAATCGCTCGCTGAAGCCCGACCTTCCAATCAACGATAACTCGGACGGGCGTTTCATGCCCGAATAAAGGAGCATCCAAATGTCGTCGTTGCCGCCAGTAGTTGTCGGCCCTCTTTCTATATGCAATTCGTCGGTCAGGGTCCAAGGCCAGCTCATCGGCGCTGTAGTGGACCTGTTCTTGGATGGGGTTAATGTTGGATCGGGCAAAGCCAGTTGGCCAGACCAGGTTTTCCCCTTAAAAACCGGCGCGACGCTCAAGGCCGGCCATAATGTAACTGCAACGCAAACCACCACCGGCCCAGCGAGTGGGACTTCCGCGGCCGTGGTCGTACAGACGAAGCCGAAGGTTATCGGTTCTGTGGCCTGCGAAACCCACATTTACGAGTGCGGCCAATGTCTGTGGCTGGACGGGATGGTCCCCGGAGCAACCGTGGAAGTCACGGTAGGCGGCGTGTCTCGCGGGAACGGCACAGCCCCGGATGGTATCGCGCGGATCGCGTTGTCGAAGCCTACCGGCCCGACCGAAACCCTCGTCGCGCAACAAACTGCTTGTGGTTCCCCAGGAACGCTTACCACTCTACCGCCGCCCGATCTGCTGCCTGGACCCGAACGCCAGCTCCCTCCGCCTACCGTAACAGGCCCTTTAAAGGCATGCCAGGTTGCAGTCCAAGTGACCGCAATCGATGGTGCGCGGGTCACCCTGAGCGAGACGCCGCCCCCAGGATTCAGCGAACAAGGGTGTTTCGATATGCCGACATTATGGTTTCAATGCCCGCCGCTCACGCAGGGCGCCAAGGTTTCGGCAAGTCAGAACATGCCAGGGTGCAACGAGGTCGCGAGCAAAGACTCGAATCCGCCAATAACAGTGGGTCCCCCAACGCCCGTGCCTCCGCCCGAAGTTGTTCCACCGTTATGCGCGGGGAGCGTCACTGTGCGACTGACCAATTTGCTTCCCGGCTCACCAGTCGAGATCCTTCACAATGGCTCCAGCTACGGGATGGGATCGGCTCCGGCATCCACCTTCGATTTTCCGGTTCCGCCGCTCACCGGAGGCGACGTAATTACGGCTCGCCAGCAGCTCTGCACCGACTGGAGTGCGGCATCCAACAAAGTTAAGGTCGGCCCCCAACCGTCAACCCTTCCCCAACCCGTCGTCGATGGCCCGCTATATCAATGCGGGGCTGCCGTACACGTCAGCAACCTTCACCCAGGCGCGACGGTCGACGTCTGGTCCACTCTACTCGGGGCGCCGATCGGTCATCAAACGGTTTACAGCACCGCGTGGGACATCCCGGTCTCACCTCTACTGCTCAACGGAGATGAAATTTACGCAATTGAGGACGGCTGCGGCCGCACAGCACAATCCATGAACGTCATGGTCAACCCAATGCCGCAGCCCAGCGCCCCCGAAGTTGTGTCTCCCGTCGAGACCTGTATGCGTAGCGTGACAGTGAGCGGTGTCGTTCCGGGCGCTCACGTCGAGGTCTACGTAAATGATGTGTGGCGGGGAAGCGCGATTGCCACTTCGAAGAACGCTGAGGTGCCCGTTCTTTTCGGTCCATTGAAGGTCAAGGATAAAGTCAAAGCGCGTCAGATAATCTGTGGAGTTACAACAGACTTCGGTCCGGCTGTGGACGTCATCGGTTCCGCTGGGTATTACTACCTGACGCAGCACTTCGACACCGCGCGAACAGGCTGGTTCCCTTATGAAACTACCCTCAATGTCGCGAATGTGCCGAAGTTGAAAAAGAAGCCTCTGATCACGCAGGACCTTGATGGTACGGTGTTTGCTCAACCGCTGTATGCCCATCATGTCAACATTCCTGGGTTGGGCGCCCACAACGTAGTGTACGTGGCCACCGAAAATGACACAGTTTATGCTTTCGACGCAGAAACTCAACAGCCGGCGCTGTGGCAACGTTCGCTGATACCTTTTGGCGAGCAAGCGGTCCCGGCGTCGGAAACTAGCGCCAACAACATCGCCCCAGTCGTTGGAATTACATCGACGCCCGTCATCGACTGTGCCTCATACACGATGTGGGTGGTAGCCAAGACAATGGGCATCGTAGGCGGCGTGAAGACGTTTTTCAACCGCCTTTACGCTATTGATATTTCCACCGGCGCCGATCGGCCAGGCAGCCCTGTGTCGATCGAGGAGGCCTCCTACCCCAGCCCAGGAGGGGCGGCCGGCATTTTATTCGACCCGCAGGTGCAGTTGAATCGCCCGGCACTGCTGCTGCTCGACGGGCGAGTCTACATCGGTTTCGGATCCCACAACGACGGCACTCCAACCTGGTTCGGCTGGGTTTTCGTCTACGATGCAACCACGCTCGAAAAGGTCGGAGTATTCTGCACCACACCCGGTGGCTCCCGTGGTTCCGTCTGGCAAGGTGGCATGGGTTTAGCCGCCGATCCACAGAGCTTCATTTACTTCATGACGGGCAACGGTTCCTACGACGGAAAAACGAATTTTGGCGATTCCGCCTTGAAGCTTCCCGCTGTTTTCGCCGTGCCGCCCCCCACAGTGCCGACCGATTTCTTTACGCCGGCGAATCAACCAGAATTGAACAACTTCGACTGGGATTTCGGGTCGGGAGGGCCTATGATACTTCCCGATCCTTCGCCAGGTTCGGCCCTCCCGAAGGCTATGGTTGCGTGCGGCAAGGACGGCCAGATATACCTGCTCAACCGCGAGAACATGAACACCGCCCCGCTAAAAACTGTTCCGTTGCCTGGATCGCCGCCCAACCCCTCGCCACCCGCGCCTGCGGGCGTGGGCACTGCGGGGGACGGCCCTGGCGTTTGGGGCGGTCCCGCATTCTTTGACAGCGGCAGCCAGCAGTTTATTTATTACTGCGGTAATGGGGCGTTGGGCACTGGAGGCCAATTGATGGCTTTTGTGTTCTCCGGCAGTTCCCTGGCGCAGTCTTTTATCGGTTCAAAACCCAACCAGTCGGCTATGCGTTTCCCTTCTCTGAACGCTTCGACATCCCCTAATACGCCCGGCAGTCATCAGAGCGGTGGCGCCACCCCCGTGGTTTCCTCCGACCTACAGAAAGCTGGTACGGGGGTTGTCTGGGCGCTTGCCAGAAGCAATCCATTGCAATTGGTGGCGTTCGATGCTACCGATCTCACAACCGGGCCTCTCTTCATCAGCCCCGCCGGGCCATGGAAGAATCCCAATGGGGGAGCGTTCACCGAACCCACCATCATCCGGGGAAAGGTCTATGTGCCGAGCGACGGTGAACTGAACGTTTTTGGCCTCTGAACATAGGGTTCCGCCAAACGTGGCCAGCTTCGCCGGAAACAACGCCACTTCTCGCCGTGAGCGGATTGAATCGTGCGACAACCCTGAAGACACGAAATATTGCCCGGCCGGCCATATGGGTTAGCGCTATGACACGTGTTGCATTTTGAAGGGCGCGCCGCTGGACCGGTGACAGTCCACGCACGCTACCATCGAGATCGGCTTGAGGCGCTTGGGTCCGAAAGTACACTTCCCATGCACATCAGGAGCAGCCCGGTGAGCCTTTCGCTTGGCGTGGTTGTGGGGGAGAACGCCCCGATTATGGCACAGCCTGTGTGAATTCGAGAATGGCGCGAACAAATGCGCAATCGAAGCGTAAGGTGAACTCGCGCAAGTTTTCAACCAGCACCTGACGAATGACCCAGTGCAAGGTGAGCGAAGTTTTCGTTCATCGCGCACTAGGGTGAATCCTATTTCAACCGCGCGGTCGTCTTGACAACCGCGCTCGGGTCGATGCCGGCCTCAAGTTGACGCCGCGCTTCGGCAATCGCCTGTCTTGCTGCACCCGTTTCCCTACGCCGGGGCCGACCGCATCGTGAACCCAGTCCTCATCGACAGGCAACATCCTGAGGAGTGGAGCCGGTTTGTCCTCTAGTGTTAACACCGCTTTAGCCGAGGCTCGCAAACAGCTCGAAGCTGGCCCCGTTGTTATCGACGCCGAGTCGCCCGCGGTTGAAACACGACCAACCTAGCGAATGTCGGCAGACTGCGTTGAGATCCCAGGCGACGATGGTGGGTGCCCGTAGAAGGTGCAATCCGACGGCCCCTGCCTTCACCCAGCAACACACGCTGAGCAGTCGACGTTGGACCCAACGGCGTAGCGTGGATGGATCGGGAAGCGCGACGGATCTTGGCAGTGCGGTGCGGCTTGCTCAACGGAATCGCCTGCGGCGATGCTTTCGCAGGCCTGCTGGCGGCAGCCAGTCGGGCAAGATCGTAAACGTCTTGCCGCATGGATGGTAGATTCCACGCCGCACCCAAATGCGTTCGCGCCGATCATCGTGGGCCTGCCGGAGGCGCCTGCCGTGGCCGATAATCGTGTCGCCTTGGCAAGCCGGACACCGTCGCAGCAGGAGGCCTAATGGGACTACCCCGGATCGAGCTCGTCTTTCGCTTCAGGCAGTGCGATAAAAGAATCACGGCTGGTGTGAAGGCCCGCCGGTGACCGTTCTCTGCCAAAGTTTTCGATCTGCTGGCCGGCCTTCACCCTCCGGCCAAATCAGTTTCGAACGAGAAAAGAATACAGCTTTGCATTGCTGTCCGCCAGTCCTCACTCAGAACATTGGCCGGTTATTTTCGGCCACTCGGAGAATGCCGCCGAAAGGATCTTCTTGGAGATCGATCCCGTCAAGTCGCCTACACATCAACGATGCCCAATTGGCTAACGCCCCTCTCATGGAACTGATGATCCACGCGCTGGGCAGGTGCCCGTAGCTTCTTTCGCATCTGAGCGCCGGACAGATTCAAAATGGGCAGTTTTCGGTCGTCTTGTTCGGTGAATCTGTTTCGGCCGTTCCTTTGCCGGCTGCAATCTCTCCTGTGGCGCAGAGAAGAGCACCTCGTGGGTACTTGGTCCACAAATTCTTTTCGGCCTTGTAGTCGAGCAGGCTAATCGAACGGCTCTGAACCTTCAGGAATCGGAACGCCTCCGCGTGCCACCACACCTCCCAATCCAAGGTACTACCAAAACGGTGCCCCCTATTTTCGAACTGCTCGACTTCGCTGATAGTTCAACTCGCGCAGGCGTTCCCGATCAGACTCTTTCGGCTGTAGCTCAACTCCAACATCCACCTCACGGAGTTTCGTCGCCTCAGGATTGAACATGCCCGGTACTAATTTAGCGGCTCCTGTTGGCCGAAGGGCATCTGACGCGGCGGGTGTTCGCGGCGATTCTTGGCGGATGCGGGCTCTGCCATTGCCGGTAACTCCGGCCGCGGTAGGGAGCATAGCGCGCTTTTCCTGGTGCTGGCAAGACTTTACGGCAATCCAATTGGCAAAAAGTCGGTCGCAATCGGGCGATTGCTGTATACTACTGAAAGCTGGGAAGCCAAAATGGAAATCCCGGACACCGAGATCAGCCAATTCCAACGATCGGGGGCTGAGTAAATCATGCTCAGTTATAACCGCTATGTTTTCTGCAATGCCGTATTGGCGCCCGCCCTTCTCATCCTCCCCGCGTTATCTGCACAATCGCCCGCGCAACACCATGCAGTCGTCGAATGGTATGCGGAGTTGTCGGCGGCCAGGAACCCGGCCAGCGGCGCTCAGGCCCAAACCGTTCAGACTCGTGCCACGGGCAAAGTGACGGTTGACGTCGATTTTCCCCATAAGACCGTGACCTTCCACGTGGACGTCAAGGACATTTCAGACGTTGCAAAAATAGAAGTGCGCTCCGATCTCTCCTCCGGTGAGCTTGCGGGGCCGACGATCTTCACCATCTATGACGCTCACGATGGACCTTTCACAGGGTCGTTGACCAAGACTGTCACAGGCAAGGCGTTCGATTACGTCACGGCCCCAATTCTGAACAGTCGGGCCGGAATTGTAATTACCACGGGCACAAATCCGGACGGCGAAATAACTGGCCAGATCGTTATGCACAAACGTTACGAAAAATAGTGGGATGCATACGCGCGCCCTCCGCGCTAATTGATGAACTGAATTTTCTGCTCAAAGGGGATTTTGAGCACCAGGAGAGCTTTCAATGCCTCTCAACACCACGCGCCCCGGCGGGAATGGCCGACCGTTACTTGCCTCGTGCAAAGGCGCCTTGTTTTCGGGCGTATTTTCGACCGCCCTATTGGTCATGGTGTCGGGTTCCGTATTGGCGCAGGTCGCTGTACTGACTCAGCACAATGACAACAGCCGCACGGGATCAAACACCCATGAAACTTTGTTGACGCCTTCGAGCGTGAACAAAACCAACTTTGGAAAACTGTTCAGCTACAAGCTGGATGATCAAACCTACTCTCAGCCGCTGTATGTCCCAAATTTGACCATGGCGGTCGACAAACAGGCGCACAATGTGGTCCTGGTTACGACCGTCAACAACTCCGTGTACGCCTGGGATGCTGACAGCAATACCGCGAATGGCGGAATGCCCCTCTGGCTGAAGAACCTCACGCCATCCGACGCGAGGCCGCCGAACATACAGGACATGGACGCGATCGGCGCATGCGGCGGGAACTATCACGACTTTGCGGGGAACTTCGGCATTGTCGGAACGCCGGTAATCGATGCCACAAATAATGCCATGTACCTCGTCGCCCGCACGGTCGAAAAGGGAACTTTCGTGCAGCGTCTGCACGCGCTGGATATCCGCGACGGGAAGGAGATTCTCGGCGGTCCTATCGTTATCAGTGGAACCTACAATGGCGTGGTGTTCGGCCCAGGGTCGACTCCCAGTCCTCCACAATTGCAAAACCAGCGCGCCGCCTTGGCGCTGGTGAAGGGCGTGGTCTACATCGCGTGGTCGTCGCACTGCGACAATGGCGACTATCATGGGTGGGTCATGGGTTACAAGGCATCCGACCTGACCCAGCGGACGGCCTGGAACGACAGTCCCAGCGGCAGCATGGCGGGCATCTGGCAGGGCGGCCAGGGCGCCACCGTGGATGCGGCGGGGGATCTTTACTTCTTGACCGGGAACGGCTCGTGGGACGGGACGGATAATTTTGGCGAAAGCGCCATTCAGCTCACCACCAATTCCGCCGGCGCCCTGCGCATCGGAAAATACTTTACGCCGTGGAACTATCTACAGCTGAACCACGGGGACACTGATCTGGGTTCCGCCGGGGCAGTGCTGATTCCTGGAACCTCGCTACTGGTCGGCGGCGGGAAACAAGGAATGCTTTATGTAATGGACACCAAAGTGATGGGAGGTATTACCCAGGGCTCGCCAGACAATGTCGTGCAGGAGTTTCAGGCGACGTTTATTAAGAACGGTGGATCAACATTGCATATCCATGGAGGACCGGTGTTCTTCGACGGCGGTTCCAAGGCGCAGTACGTCTACCTATGGGGCGAGAACGACCATTTGCGAGCCTATCAGTATTCGAATCCGCTCAACTCCTTCCCCGCCAGCGGCACGGGCCCACCACCCACCGGCCCCTTGTTCAATTCGACGGCGGTCGCGCAAAGCTCAATGCTCGTTCCGCAAATCGGCACCGGCATGCCGGGCGGATTCCTCTCAATTTCCTCGAATGGCACTGCCAACGGGATCGTCTGGGGATTGACTCCTCATGCGTGCGACGCAAATCAGCACGTGGAGCCCGGTGCGCTGTTCGCCTTTGATGCCACGCATTTTTCGGGTTCGGGTTCTCCGCGTACCTTGGTCGACCTGTGGGGCAGCACGCAGAATCTTTCCCGCGACGACGTGGGTTATTTCGCCAAGTTCACGTATCCGACGGTGGCTGCCGGCAAGGTCTATGTCAGCAGTTGGGGCAGCGTACCGGCCGATATTGAGGGTAAGTGTGCGGAGACCTCTCAACCTGCCGCCCCGTCGAACCAGGGACAGTTGTTGGTATACGGCCTGCTCGCAACGCCTGCAAGCTTGCGACCCGATACAAGGCTAACGGTTCCCGCGCTGACAGACGCGGGGTACCCGAATCTTGGCGGCGTTGTCCTCTACGATCAATTGGTGCCGTTTACGCTCAAGGGCCGCGAGGGTGAGGCGCAATGCACCGGAAACCTTCAGGAGCGGGTGGTCCGCTCCACCAATACCGGTAAACTCGATTTCTACTATCGGGTCCGCGACACCGCGGGCGTGGGAGCCGTCGCCAAGATTGACACGAGTTCCTTCGCCGGACTTCCGCTGAGTGTCGGCTACCGAACCGATGGGCTGGGCACGGTGTCACCGCAGATCGCTACCCGAAGTGCCGCGCCCGGGGCATTGATCACCTTCGAATTCGGCAGCCAACCAGTTTCTTGTGCAACACACCAAGAATCTCGTTTCATATTGATCAGTACCGATGTGACCAACTTCGTGCCGGGTGGCAAGGCGAATATTTTTTCGACCACCGGGATCGAGTTCTCCATGCCTGCCGTTATGCCGTGATCGGCCCCGCTAATGCGTACATCTTGCCGGCCGGCGCAAGTCGGGCTGATTATTATCGGAATCGCCAGCGCCTTGTCTGAGTCAGGCGATGCGATGTTGAGCACGCCCCCGCCGGCTCCACGCTATGAGGTCGTCGACCTGGGCATAATCGAACGTCTTGCCGCAGATATCATTCCGGGGCTGAGTAGTTCTGGGAAGATTGTCAGCTGGCGCCAGGGAGATGCGCAGACATTCACTGGGGTGCTGTTTGAAGGCTCAGCGGAGAAATTGCTACGCCCGCCCAAGGGTTATCGAAATAGCTTCGCCTATTCGGTCAATGATCGTGGCAACTCGGTCGGATGGTCTAATACCACCGCAAACCCGGTGGATAGTGCCTCCACTGTACACGCCACGTTCTTCGGTAAGCAGGGTGCCCTGGATCTCGGCACCCTCGGCGGGCTGCGTAGCCGCGCCTACGCCATCAACAACAGCGACGTCATTGTTGGAGTATCCGAGTTGGAGAATAAAGATCAGCGCGCCTTCCGCTACGCTGGAGCCAAGATGGAGCCTCTTGATGCACTGCCCGGAGGTGCGTACAGCGTGGCCTTCGACATCAACAACGCCGGTGTGATCGTCGGGGGTTCTGGTATTCCTTCTATTTCGAGAAAGCCTTTGGTGCATGCGGTGCTCTGGCGCGGAAGCAAACCCAAGGATCTGGGCACGCTCGATGGCTCGGGCAGCAGCATCGCCTACGCGATTAACCGGCATGACGACGTAACCGGGGTGTCCGACTTAGGCGAGGAGGAAACGGTCTTTCTATACAGCCGGGGCAAAATGAGCGATCTCGGTATCCGCGGTCACGCCTTCGCCATCAACGATTCGCGCAAGATCGTGGGCACGCTGGCGCCAGAGGGGCGCGGGCGGCCACGCGGCTTTTTGTGGGAAAACGGCATCGTGTGCGACGTCAATACGTTGATCGCAGGCGATACCTATCGGATCGAGGCTGCTTATCGCATCAATGACCGCGGGCAGATTCTGTGCAGCGGAGTCGGCGATGGACACTTGCATGCTCTGTTGCTAAAACCCCACTGATCGGTCCGAGTAGTTGAACTCCCTGAGGGCCCAAAGGGACGCCTGACGGAAGCCTTCTGCAAAGAACATCGAACATGTCGAAGCGCTCTGACGTATCCGCTGTTTTTTTGGGCTTAAGTTAGACAGTCTTATCGGATCATGCCTTGGTTGGCTCGCGAACGATAGTTCCCAAAAAATCAATCCCGAATGCCTGGTCCCGACACGGCGTTCTAGGAGATGACTCCGAAGTGCCGGTGAGATTATGGCGAACTCCGCGCTGCTCAAGACTCCTCGTCACGAGATGGTGATTCCAAGGAATCGTCGAACCGATCACCTGGCCCTTGTACCGAATCGGCATGTCCTCGCATTGTGTTGACGTGTTCAATCGCCTCGCTGCCGCAAAACCGAGGTCATACATTAGCAACTTATGCCGACCGAACACATCATCGCTCTGCTCATCGCAGAGCGCGACAAGCTCAACCGGGCGATTGAAGCTCTCCAGGGGCCCATCAAGAGACGTGGCCGTCCGCCGAAGAATCCCGTCGCTGCCGCTGCCCCGCCGCCTGCTCTCCCCGCCAAGAAGCGGAAGGGCCTGTCCGCTGCCGCGCGCAAGGCACAATCCCAACGCGTGAAGGCGTATTGGGCGGCCAGGCGGAAGAAGGAAGGAGAGAAATAGACGGTTGCTTACGAACGATCCGGCCCTTCGGCGCTACACTGTAACAGTGGAGAGGTAAAGGATACCGCGCCGGAGGCAAATACTTCGGACCGTTGCGAGTCTTGGGCTTCCGTTAGACACCGTGATCATCTTTCGCTGCGCAGCCTCGATATTCATAGCAGCACTGGCTCTTGCTTCAGACCGGCCCAATCATAAGATTGGCGAGAATAGTGCGTTAGCCGGTGCGACGATGCTGGGAGCAGCAACAGTCGACGCGTCGACTTCCTCTGAGGCCCAAACTGCTGCTGGCACCACATTTGTTCATTTCGGGGAGGTAGACCAGGGCGTCTATAAAGGATCGGAACCGAAAACCAACGCAGACTACGAATTTCTTCACGCTCGGCACATCAAATATATTCTCGATTTGGAGCTCCTACCCTCTGTGCGCCATTCGGAGCAGAAGAAGGCCAAACGGTACGGCATTCTCCTCATACACGGTAGACTAAATGCTTCTCCAATTCCACCATCGCATAAGCACATCGAGCGGATAATGGCTATACTCCACAACAAACGTTACCGTCCGATTTATTTCCATTGTGCATATGGCCGCGATCGGACCAGCCTGGTTGCCGCGCTGTACAAGATGTACTTTCTTGGCATGTCGCAGCAAGATGCCTTGCGGTACATGGATGAGTCCGGCTATAAGGACAGCTGGGTCCGTGGCGGGTTAAAGAGATATATTGAAGAACACCCCAGTGTTAGGTCCAAGTGATTTCATTGGGCTCGGGCCGTCTTGGCGATGCAGTAAACAAGTTTGATCATAGTCTCGCGGAGCGGTCAGTTCGACTGCTGTTCGAGATCATGGCGGCAGCAGACCGCGTGTCCATCAAATCCGCATCGTTTGGACTCCGCTACGCCGAGTGCCGCCGCTTCGTAGAGCGAGCTGGCCAGGACTTCGGCGGTGCATGTGGACGCCAGGAGCCATTCTCCCAGCGGTTCGTGGCGTTATTGCTTATCGAAGACGATCGTCGAGTGATTCTTCTTGCCGTCAGGACTGGTACCGGTTCGCGAAATTGTATACGTCTTTCCGTCCTTGGACACGGTGCGTTTGTCTGTATAGACCACCTTGCCATCCTTCTTCCCGGTGGCGTCGATGATCATTGACTCGCTTGAGTGAAAGCTCATCTATCGTCGCAGAGCCGGTCACCTTGCTCGGCTTGCCGTCGAGCGTCGCTTCGTAGCGAACTTGACTGGTTGCCCTTTCTCATCTGTGGTATCAACGGATGCTTTATAGGTCGTACCGTCGGATTCGACGCGAACCCCACCGCTCGCCCCGATTCCGCTGCCAGCCAGTTTCGACTAGGCGGCGTTCAGTTTCCAGGTTCCGGCAAACGGATTCTCAGCGGCGAACAACCCCACCGCGAGTAAACAGATAGCGAATGCTGCTTTGCGCAACGACGGAATGGACATTGAAGTCCCCCTTTCCCCGATCGCTGCGTTATATCTCGTGCTGGGCATTGTGCACTTCATTCTTATGTACCCCGACAAAAGATCACAATGCGCTTAGTACAGAGCTCGCCGCAGGCCGCCGGGCTGCGGGAGAAACCTACTTGAGCCGATCCTGGATGTGGTCCTTGATCCAGTGCGCGTCCCACCACTCCACCGGATTCACTTCCACACCGCCCACCTGCATGGAGAAGTGCAGGTGATCGCCGCCGGCCAAACCGGTCGAGCCGCTCTTGCCCATCACCTGGCCGCGTGTCACCATGTCGCCCTCCTTCACGCTGATCTCGCTTAAGTGCCCGTAAATGGATTGCAACCCGCAGCCGTGATCCACGACAATGCAGTTACCGTAGATGCCCAGCGGCGCGGCCCAGATCACCTTGCCATCATTGGCAGCCACAACCGGCGAATGCGCCGACACCGCAAGGTCGAAACCCAGATGCACCTGTTGATCGACTTTCTTGCTCTTATAAATGTAGCTGCGCACATCGGCGAATCCCGATTCCACTTTTGAGTTGGCCAACTGCAGGAATGACTTCGTCCACAGAAGCTTGTCCGCCGTTTTCCAGCGCAGATCTGCCAGTGTCTGGTTGTTTTGGCGCCGCGTCTCGCCGTTGATTTTAAGGAACCGTGCCAGGAGGTCCCCGCTGCCGTTGGGATCGATCTGATTCACGACCTTGGTTAGAAACTGATCATCGATGACCAGATCCCGCATGCGGAATTTCTTAGGGAACACCTTGAACCAGAACCCCGCTTTGGCCTCAGTTCCGGCTTCGTTTTTCGCGAAAACCAGCGGAACCGTGTCGGTGGGCATATCCCAGGGATAAGCAAATAACGCGAGCCGTTCGTTGGGCTGGCCCGGAACCGGGAAGCTGGCGTAAGTGTTATTTCCGACGCGGACACCGGCTTCGCTCCACGTCTCTGATGGCGTGATCAGAACCATCTCTGATCCGCCTTGATTAATGTAATGCTGGAAACCGTCGGTGGCCACCGAAGGCGGACGCAAGATCACGTTGACATCTGCCGAGATGGCATCGGTCGAAGCACGGAAATCATTCGATTGGACTTCCACGATCAGCCGCGCCTTGCCTTCCTTCAGATTGGGCGCCGGCTTCTTGCCCGCCGTGAATTGGAAGTTCTGATCCGGCTTGTGAGCGCGCCAGAAACTCAGGCGCGTCGAATCGTTGCTGGCCACCTTCAACGTTGTCTGAGCGCCGTCTTGTTCGAGAATTGCGGTGATTCGCCGTGCACCGTGGGGATTCGAGATTCGCACCGTAACGGGGGTGGCTATACCGATCACCTTGGGCAGAGGGGTGAACGTCAGAACCGAATGGGATGAGAGCAGCTGCAGGATTGCGAATGGAATCCCTAACAGAATCAGTAGCAGAACCAAAAGTACAACTAAGAATTTGGTCATCGCTGTTCGGATGGTATCAGATAGCGGAAAGTCCGGCGGAAAGTCAATAAGCGGGACGGAATCGCAATCGCCGTCCGGACGAATGGTGGGGTCGATCTTCTCTCTACCAGTTCCTTGACGCCGTGGAATGAGCCAAGGCGAATCGCCACGCTGCGTGATCAACGCAAACGAGCGTTCGACGTGATTGAGCCACGACGAGTAAGTGGACGTGTTGTCGAGTCCGGCATCTTGGCCGCTGCGCAGCCAGGTGCGCATTTTGTGATGTTTGTGGGTGGCGTAGTTGTCGACAATCAGATGAACCTAGAAGAACGTTCCGTTCGAGGAGAGTCGCTGGACTCTTCTCCTCACCTCCTCAGCCGCTCCTGCAACCGATTCTTCTTCACCTGCTGGTTAGGACTTCTTGCTCCACCCTCCGGCCACGACAGCACTTTCCCCACCGTGACGGTGTGTTCTTCCTCCGGCGCTCTTACGCGAATCCTCAACTGTGTTGCTTGACCAAAAAGTCATTTCCGCAAAAGCGCCGCGCCGGAACGCGGCCATGGCTTCGATTGCGGCCTCGTAGAGACTCTCGGCGGGAACCCGAATGGAGAGCTCAATGCCCTCGGTGTCGGTGAAGGAGACGAGGCAGGAAGGGACGTTGGGCACGGTCTAATTACAGACGAATAAAAGGCGAATCTAACACAGCGGCGGCCCACCTCGTGTGATATGCTTTGTTGGCATGTACCTCAGGAGGAAAGATCATGGTCATTAACAGGTCGATCCATATTGCGCGCTTAGTCTCTGGAATCGCATTACTCGGAGCCAGCGCGGCTCATGCCGACATCATCTCTTCCGATATTGAGCCGGGGGATTTGTTCGGTCCGGGAATTGCGATCGGACTGGTGCCATTTACGGGAGTCTTCAATTATGCGGGAATCGGCTTCACCCCGAGCCAAAACTACACGTTCGATAGCACTGAACTGGCCATTAGCCTGTCTTCCGGACCGAACGTCCTGAACGTCTACCTAATGGGCAGCAGCGGTGGCCTTCCGAGTGGCGTTCTGGAGTCTTTCGATTTGAACGGTGCCCTGTCCACCAACCGCAGCACGTCCCTCCTGACCATCGACTCGGTCACGCATCCGCTCCTAGATGCTGGCGTGCAGTATTGGATTGTCGCGGCGGGCGGCCCGGAGACATTCGCGAGTTGGCAGCAAAACATTCATAACGATATGGGACCAAATGTTAGCGGCTCCAGCTTGACCTCATTCGTGCGCGACTCGGACGCGAATGTGATCGAGGCCTATCAAGTCGACGGAACCGTCGTACCCGAACCTCAGTCGTATATGCTGACGGCGGCCATTGCGCTCATTTTGGTTTGGCGGGCGCGCCGTAGCTAGCCGGCATTGAAATAGGGCGGCACGGGAAGGCACCAACTTTCAGCGATAACGGTGCTACTGCTGGCCATCGTAAGTATTTTTGCCTTCCCATCCGTTCACCCCAGCCAGCCCAACGCTGCGACGTGAGGCGTTCGACAATGATGATGTCATCTACGAGCTCTGGCTAATGGATCGACCTGTCAGACGGGATTCTCACTACACCAACAATAAGTTCACACCGGCATCTCGCTACCGATCCTGCGCAACACTGTCCCTAAGACGACCCCGGCCCGTGTGTGATGGGCCACGAGTCAGGCTTACGCCAGGACAGAGTAGCTTTTCAGCGAAGAACCGGGGCAACCCAAGTTTCACCTCCCTACACGTTTGGGCCAATCACCTTCAGGTGCTATTACGTCCTATGCCCTATAAAACAGCTGGTCCGGTTACTGTATACCGATGGCTCGCTTTCGGACGGCGGGATGACCCGGTATTTGTATTCTCGCTGCGGACGCTCAGAGAGATGCGCGAATCGTAGCGAAGGCGGCACGAGAGCAGCCGAATCAGAACTGAGCCGGGCACTTCACTCACTTCTATGGCAGAGATTCAAGACTTGCTCCGCTCTCATGACGAACTGCGCGCCGCGCTCATCATTGCCGTGAAGCGAATCTGGCAACTCCAGTTCGGACGCAAGGGCGATGTCGTACTTGTAAAGGTAAGCGATGTGCTCCGAGGCGCTGGTTTCGACAGCATCCTTTTCTTTGACCTCGTAGTCCTTTCCTCCTGACAGGATGCTCCAGCCTCTTAAGTACGTGAGGCGGGTTTCGCTGTCGAAAAACACGATAACGGCTCCGAGCTTCCGACCGGCTGGACGCAGAATCTTGCAGGCCCGACGTATAACGTCTTGATCTCTCCGCTGAAGTCAACGGTTGTAATGTGCTCGTCAAATAAGACGACTGCATCAGCATCTCCAACCGGCTGCGACATCTGTGTTTGTGCAGCCGCGCGCAACCATTCTGCAAGCAACAACCGAGACCGCTCAGAGAAGCCTCGGTCGCCGAGAAGGACGGAGTCCAGGCCTCCTGCTTCAAAAGAAAAGGAACAGAAATGATCCTGGGCGGCCACGCTAGCTTCTCAGGACCGACGAAATCCGCTCCGGGATTGCCGGAGCGGATGGAACGGTCCGCCGTTGTGAATCTACGGAACCACCGTGGTCCAGATCTTCAAACTGTTCGCATTGTCGTCAACGGCCGCCAGCCGGATTGTTCCCCAGCCCATGTTGTTCACGGCGAGTCCAAAAGCGCCACCGTTGTTGGGATCGACAGACATCTGCCCGACAAACTGCCCAGCCGCTGTATATTCAACCAGCTCGCTTGGCTGATTTGGATCTACGTTGGAACCATCGCTGTTGGCGACCAGAAGGTGGCCATTTGGCAGAATTGCAAGGTTGAGAGGGCCGTGCAAGTGGTTGAGGTCCTGAATGAAGATCGTGGCTGCCACTGAAGCTGAGTGAGGTGCGGCTGCAGTGGGAATCGCGTAAATCGCATTGTCGGCCGAGGAGGCGACGTACAAGGTGTCATTGGAAGCGCTGTAGGCCAGCCCGGACGGTCCAAGCACCAGTGCGGCCGGATCCAGCCGATGGTTGAACCCGTCGGCGAGAACCAGCGCCGTGGCGCTGATGTTGGCAGCGTTGTAGGTGAGGTCGAAGCGCGTCACAGTTCCGTTGAGTACGTTGGACACCCAAACGTGTGCCGTACCGGTGACGCCGTTTCCCGTGTCGTAAACCGCCATTCCCCAGGGGCCCTGAACGACGCTGGGGGTTCCGAAAGTGCCCAAAAACTGTCCGGCGCTATTTAGCACACTGAATGTTCCGGGTTGAACCGTTGCTGAAGTGCCGTCCGCAGTCGGGAGGTTGCCGACCAGCACCAGACCATCGGAAAGAACGCCGAGCGCTGCGGTGAGTCCATGAACCGTACTCGTGTAGAACGTGGATGCTACACCGGCACTGTTTATCCGCACAATTGTGGTGCCCGTTCCCTGCAGATTCTCCGAATTGTTGAAGTTTGAAACCAGGATGTCGCCCGGTTGGAGAACGCCGCCCGCTGGAACTGTTTTTGGCGCGAAGACCACGCCGTAAGGATTCACGTCCCCATTCGAGGGAACGGTTGATACCGATGGCGGCGGTAAGGGAAAGATGCTCTGGGTGGTCTGTGCGGCCATGCTGGCTGAGAGCGAAAGAGCGAAAGCAACAATTTTAGCTTTGTTCATATTCTTCTTCCTGTTTTAGATTTGGAAACTGTTTACCGCCGCTCGCACTCGGCTTTACGCCGCGATAGAAGCGCGGCGCAAGGCAAGAACAAGGCGGCTAGGAGCAAGCTGATAGCCCGCGGCTCCGGCGTCGCGGTGGGGATTACGTCGATGTTGTCTACCGCGAAGTCGGCGGCGGTGCTGGAAAGCACAATATTGTTGAAAGTGCCGTTGAATGAGATTTCGCCTTCGGGGAAGCTGAAGCCTAAAGGAAACTGGCCGGTCACAGTGCTCGACCCCACCAGTGTTGAGTTCTCGTAAGCAGTGAAGGTAAATGGGGAGGGCGTGACGAAATCGGCGGTTGCAAAATCAAGGGTGATGGCCGACAGGTCGTGGCTGAAAATGACCCCCAGAGCGATATTGTCCGCGAATGCCGGACCTGGGTCGCCCAGTACATTCCCTGTGAGGGTGTCGAACATCGATGGGTAGATTACAAAGCCGCCCGGGTCGGCTGAGCTGGAGAACGTTGCCGAGAGACCATCCACCGTGTCCTCGAAAGATGTGGACGTGCCGAGAGTGTCGCTATCGAAGTTGAAGATGACGTCGGCGTTCGCCGCGGCGCACAGAAGCACCAGAGGCGCGAGCAGTTTAATTGATTTGCTGAAGATCATGCTGAATTCCTTCCTCATGTGGTTACGCGACGTTTTGGAAGGAATCCTCTGACGAAGAGCCAATTTATTTTGCAGCGTCGCGGCCGGTACCGGCAACTTGAAGCCAGCGCGAGGGTTGGGTGGCAAGGTATCATTTCTCAACAGGCGCTTTTTTTCGAAGAGCGAACGCCAAGGGTTTCTGTGGCTAATCCTGAGACACGAGAAATTACCGAGCTGTTGGCCGCCTGGAGTGAGGGCGATGAAACTGCCTTCGAGCAACTGGTTCCCGTCGTATATGCGGAGCTAAAGCGGCTGGCCCGGCGGCACATGTATCGGGAAAACGAGGGCCATGTCCTTCAAACCACGGCCCTTGTTCACGAAGCTTACCTAAAGCTGGCATCCCAAAAAAACGCGAAATGGGAGAATCGGGTGCAGTTCTTTGCGGTTTCAAGCCAGCAAATGCGACGCATCCTGGTGGATTCGGCGCGGTCGCGGCTGCGGCACAAACGAGGAGCGGACGCCCATATGGTGTCGCTCGATGACGCCCCCGCGCTATCGGTATCGCGCGCGGAGGAGTTCGTCGCGCTCGATGACGCTCTGAAGGATCTGGAGAGCCTCGACCAACGACGAAGTCGCGTGGTTGAAATGCGTTACTTCGGCGGTATGACCGCGGAGGAAACGGCCGCCGCCCTCAACATCTCGGTAGACACCGTAATGCGCGACTGGAAGGCCGCCAAAGCCTGGCTCCATGCGGAACTAAGCCGCGTTACAGGGGGCCACTTCAGCGCCCTCGGCGGATGACTCCCGAACGCTATCGCCAGATTAATGCGCTCGCCGAGGCCGCGTTGAATATGAGCGCTCAAAGGCGCGCTGAATTCCTGGAACGAGCCTGCGGCAGCGATGAAGACCTGCTCACCCGGGTAAATGAACTGGTGCGGAGCCACCAGACGTCATCCGGTTTTCTGGAAACTCATGCTCTCGATGATTGGGCCCGTGATGTGGCGGCTTCCAGCAGCAAACGATCGCTTGCGGGACGTGAAGTTGGGCGATACCTGGTTCTTTCTCACCTCGGGTCCGGAGGTATCGGCGATGTATGGCTGGCGCAGGATCGCGAACTGTCGCGCGAAGTGGCGCTGAAGTTGCTCTCTGAGGAACTTGCGGGAGGTTCCGACCATGCACAGAGATTCCGGCAGGAGGCGCGCGCGGCGTCGTCGCTGAATCATGTGAATCTGGTGACGATTTTTGATATCGGCCAGTTCGAAGGGCAGCAATTCATCGCGCAGGAGTACGTTCCCGGAAAGACCATCCGGGATGCGCTTCGAACGGGCGCAATGGGCGTCCAGACGGTCTTGAAGACCGCGAGCCAGGTTGCGGCGGCGCTTAATGCAGCCCACGGCGCCGGGATCGTTCACCGGGATATCAAGCCTGAGAACATCATGATCCGGCCCGACGGGTTGGTAAAGGTTCTCGATTTCGGACTGGCGCGCTTTCTCGAAGCAGCCCCGGAGAGTGATCCGGAAAAACGCGATAACATATTGACGCGGCCTGGGTTCATCATCGGTACCGCGCGATATATGTCTCCGGAACAGGCCCGCGGCCTCCCGGTGGATGGCCGCAGCGACATATTCAGCCTCGGCGTGGTGCTGTACGAGATGCTTGCGGGTACCCCTCCATTCGCCGGAAGTACACCGTCGGATGTTCTGGCTTCCATTTTGACCGCAACCCCGGAACCTCTGTCTCGTTACTCGAAGAATGTTCCAACGCAGTTTGAGCGCATCGTACAGCGGTGTCTGGCAAAGGATCCGGCTGCCCGCTATCCCGACGCCGCGGCGCTCCAAAATGATCTTTTGCAAGCCGCGGCGCAGATGGTCGAGAAAAAGAACTCGCCCGCGAAGCGCCGGACCATCGTCCTGGCCGCCTCCGCCGTCCTGGCCGCCTCCGCCGTCCTGGCGGTCCTTACTTCTGCGTACTTCCTCCAAAGCCGCAAAGAGCCGGCAGTCGCTTTCAACTCGATGCGCATTACCCGGCCGGTTACACGCGGTGAAGCGGTGGACGCGGCAATATCGCACCACGGTAAGCTTCTCGCCTATGTGCTCAATGAACCTTCGGGCCAGAGTGTTTGGATCCGGAATTCCAATCCGTCGAACGAAAGCGCAGTGGTACCAGCCGAGCCCGGAGAACACTTTGGGGTGGTGTTTTCGCCCGACGATTCCTTCCTCTATTACCGGCGGCGAGGTTTAGAGGATCTTGGCGATCTCTACAGAGTGCCCGTGAAAGGGGGAACGCCGGAACGTGTTATCGGAGAGGTGAGCGGCTATCCCGCGCTCTCACCGGATGGACGGCAACTGGCCTTTGTGCGCTTGAGGGCTTCCAGTTGGGAAGCGTCGTTAATTGTGAGTAACGCCGATGGTACCGGGGAATTCACGCTGGCAACCCTGCGGCGGCCGCGATACTTCGATGAACACGGTGTGGCCTGGTCTCCGGATGGGCGCTCCATCGCCTATTTCGCGGGTGAAGGAGAGCAATACTCGAGATCAGCATTCCACTTGATGGAAGTGCGATTGAGTGACCGCGGTCAACACGTGGTTACGGAGCAGTCCTGGTCGTGGCCGCGCTCGGTGGCCTGGTCGGCGAAGGGCGACATTCTGCTGGTGACGGCGGCTAGCCGTGGCGACGACGTCTTTCAGATATGGATGGTCCATCACCGCGGTGGCCTCGTAACGAGACTGACCAACGATCTCACCAACTACAACCGCGTGACGCTTACCGATGACGGAAAGTCCTTGGCGACGATCCAAAGCGAGCGCTCGACGGCTATCTGGGTCGGCTCCAAAGATGCCGCCCGCCCTGCAGCGAGTTCAACTGCAGTTAATGTTCGAATCACCGCGACTCCGCTGCGCTCCGCTCGGATCGCACTGGCGTGGACACCTGAGCAGCGTATCCTCTACTCCGATTTGTCCGACGACTATCGCGAGTTGTGGCTGGTGGACCCGGATGGTGCGAATCGCCAACTGCTCCCGTCGAAGCCGGGCAATAAAGACGAGTTCGTGATCACCCGCGACGGGCGATACATTATCTACAAGCAGGAGCGCAATATCTGGCGCATGGACGCGGACGGCACGCACGCACAGCAGCTAACGCGCGGCGCCAATGACGTGCATCCGGAGGTGACTGCGGACGGGCGATCGGTATTCTACGCATCGTTTGCCGAATGGTCTCCCGGTATCGGCGGACAACCTACGCTTTGGAGCGTTCCCATCGGCGGAGGCGCGCCAGTCAAGATCTCCAGCCAGCCGATCTCGTACCCCAAGTTGTCTCCTGACGGCGCGCGGCTGGGATGCATTTACTATCCTGGCAAAGACCCGCGATTCTCCGCCCATCATCTGGCGGTACTGGGTTTGAATGGGTCCGGGGGATTTAGAATATTCGACCCATCCCCTAGCGACGAAACACCGATCTCCTGGAGCCCTGACGGAAGGGCGCTGGATTACATAGTGAACCTGGGCGGCTTAGGCAATATCTGGCGGCAGCCATTAGACGGCCGGGCAGCGACTGAGCTTACTCACTTTACTACGGACGAGTTGTATTCGTTCGCCGAATCGAGTGACGGCCGCCTAGCCTATGTTCGCGGGACCACTACGCGCGGCGTCGTGCTGATTGAGGACTTCCACTAGCCGGGCCGGTGACAAGTTTGAGACTATGTGATGAAGTTGGGGCGGGGCGTTTGATCACCAGACCCACTGCGCCAAGGCGGATTCCTGCCTCACGAAAGAATGCCCGTCAGTACCGGCTCGTCCATTTGGCGAAACTGCGAGTCCTGGAGTTGCCGATCCTTTTGGCGGTCACGGCGCGTGCGCCATGCCGTGTAGAACACCACCGCCAGCGATGGGGCCGAAACCACCAGTCCGTCGAAGCGCAATCAATCTGGGAGTTCCCATCGATCCCTCCTCCAAGCCCAGATCCTTTGGTATGCCTGGGGCGCGCCGAGATTCAGCTTTTTCCTCGAGGACTTCCGCTCCGAACAAAACGCACTCGCGCGCCCGCGGCCCGACAACACGTTCCCAAGAGCTCGTTGGCGAAGACTGTCAGGGGCCCCCTTGAGACAAGACGGTTGGGAAATTGTCCTAGATGGATACCGCGTTCTGCTGGCCAAGTTGTTTTTCGGGACCTTCCAAAAAGCCTCAGCAACAATCCAGCTAGGAGCGCCGATCAAATGAGTTTCGGGAGGCTTTCTCCTAGCTTCCAAAACCACAAGGTTTTGGCGGGCCTGTGGTGCTAAGAGCTACCCGAGCGATCGATCAATAGATCGCGACGGTTAGGTCCGCTCACGCAGACCGTCTCGATCATTGGTTGTCCTCCGGCGGATCGAGATCTTGATTTCGCGATTTTCAATCGGGACAAAGAACGCAGAAGTGGCTATGTCGCAACAGGCCAGAGTGGCTATTGTGACGGACCACCGTTCACGTTAAGTAAGGAAGGTGTAATGAACGCGCTTAAACACATTCGGACTTATCTCACCTTCTGGAGCTTGGTTGTCCTCTTTCGGCCCGTTCAGGCGCTCGCGCAGGAGGACACAGACCCCTTCGGAGACAGCGCTCAACACAGCACCGCGGATCGGGATGGCCAACACGATTTTGACTTCGAGATAGGTACTTGGAAACAACGCCTAAAGCGCCCCCTCTTGAATCCGTCAAAAGGTTCCACTACCTGGGTCGAGTTTAAGGGCACTATTGTCGGTCGAAAAGTATGGAACGGGCGCGCTACTCTGGATGAGTTCGAAGTGGAAGGGCCGGCCGGTCCCATCGAAGGTCTGACCCTGCGTCTCTACAATCCTCAAACTCACCAGTGGAGTCTCTATTGGGCCGACAGCAAGGCGGGTACTATCAGCGGCCCACCCAACATCGGCGAGTTCAAGAATGGACGCGGCGAGTTTTTCTGCCAGGACATAGTGGATGGCAGATATATCTTGGTTCGATATGTCTGGTCGGACATCACCAGGAATTCGTACAATCTTGAGCAGTCATACTCGTATGACGGAGGCAAAACTTGGGAAGTAAACTGGATCTCCATAATGACGCGGGTGACGGACGAATCGGACAGCGCGCATTCTTCGGCCGGCAGGCTTCCGTAAAGCCGCTCCCAGTAATCTGCCAGGCTGTTTCCAGCAAACCGACAGTTGAAGCTCAAGCGCGTCAGGCGCTGGCCGCCCTTTTCGCTGTGCAAAACCTGCGACTCCACGCGATCGAAAGCGACCACCACGTAGACCTCCGCGTTGTGTTCATTGGAATTGCCAACCGCTGCAATTGAGCGTTCGGAGAACAACCGGATTCCCGCCGTCGACGCTTACCTCACCGATGCGTACCGGGACCTCAGGCGCGACGTTGGCATCGTGAAAGACCTGGTTGACCTGTTGTGGATTGTCAGCGTGCATTTCAATGCTCCCCATCGACGATGAATTGGGGAGTGTAGCGGGTGGTTAGTCCAAGAGCACGGCAATAGGCGGTCTGGCGTTCGGATAGCGCCGGGCGAGGAGTTTGGATCTTTCCACCCGTCATGGTCCCAATAATCCACGTGTTCGCTGAGCACTATCAATTGCGCACCGGCGACGGGTTGCAAAGCGTCCATTCCTTCGAGGAGGGCGTCCGCGGGCGGACAACTGGAACAGCCTTCTGAAGTGAACAGTTCGACGAGAATGGGATAATCCGTCCTCGATACTACGGTAGCCGTGCCGCCGTCATGGGTTTTCAGGTTCTGCCCGTTGACGGCAGACGCTCCTTGCAGGGATCCGAAAAAATAAAACGGCTAAAGCCGGAAGCGCGCCAAACAGACACCAGACACGACTACAATTTGAACTGGAAAGCTCTGGGCGGCAAGAGCCACTTGATGCGATTTCATGCTGACCACCAGGTCTACCAGCTATATGCCCGAGCCTGCCAGTGATAACCTGAGGTCTGCGGCTGGCTCTTCTTCGATCCCCTTGCCCAAATATGAGCGGTAAAGTGGTCGGCGACAATAGGCACTGGACGGGTGCTGGACAGAGCCATTATGATTTTCGCCCATGAAGAAAGTGCCCTCAGGGATCGTGCCGGTGATTGCGGTGGACCGAAAGGCTTCGGAACCCCTGCACAGGCAAATCTACAATGCCTATCGCACGGCCATTCTGGATCGCAGATTGCGTCCGGGGCAGCGAATTCCGTCAACCCGGTCGCTGGCATTCGAACTTGGCGTATCGCGCTTCCCCGTTCTGAATGCGTACGCCCAGCTTCTGGCTGAAGGTTATTTCGAGAGTCGAGTCGGCGCGGGAACTGTGGTTTCCGGATCGCTTCCGGAGCAGTTCACGTCGAGCAGGCCAACCGGTGCGCGACTCTTGACAGCGTCCTCCGTCGCTCGCCCGGTCTCACGCCGCTCTTCGATACTCCGCCTGGAGCGTGTCCCGTGGATGCAGGGTTGGGGTGCATTTAGCGTGGGGCAAGTGGCTTTTGATCATTTTCCGCTCCAGGTCTGGTCGAACTTGGTCGCGCGCCATTGCCGGAAGATGAGCGCTAGGTCATTTCACTACGGCGACCAAATGGGTTCCCCGGCTTTCCGGGAAACGATCGCCAGTTACCTGAGAATCGCGCGATCGCTACGCTGTGAGGCGCAGCAAATCATGATCGTCAGCGGCTCTCAGCAGGCGCTTGAAATTTCGGCTCGCGTTCTCCTCGACCCTGGGGATCGTGTGTGGGTAGAAGAGCCCGGTTACCGCTATGCACGAGATGTCTTCGCACTAGCCGGCTGCCATCTCGTACCCGTTCCTGTTGACAAAGAAGGCCTGGACGTTGCCGCCGGCATCCGGCAGTGCCGGAAGGCGCGGGCTGCCTTCGTCACACCCTCCCATCAATTTCCGTTAGGCGAGACTATGAGCGCCTCGCGGCGCCTCCAACTACTGGACTGGGCCCAGAAGACGGGATCGTGGATCATCGAGGATGACTATGACAGCGAGTATCGGTACGAGAGCTCGCCCATCGCGTCCTTGCATGGGTTAGACTCCAACTCTTCGGTGATATACGTCGGAACCTTAAGCAAGGTCTTATTTCCGTCCTTGCGCCTCGGCTACGTGGTTATTCCACCGGGCTTGGTCGACCGTTTTCTAACCATCCGCCGCGCCATGGATCTTGGCCCGCCAAGCTTCCATCAGGAAGTGCTCGCGGACTTTATTAGCGAAGGACATTTTGCGCGCCACATCCGCAGGATGCGGCTGCTCTACCACGAGCGCAGGAGCGCACTGGCAGACAGCATCAGGAAGGAACTCGGGTCCATGGTAGAGGTGCACGGGAGCGAGGCTGGTATGCATCTGACGGTGACACTGCCGGCTCGAAGCCGCGACCTGGAAATTGCTGAGCGAGCCGCTCGCCAGAAGCTTTGGATATGGCCGCTCTCACCCGCTTACCTGGGCGAGGTGTCGCGGCCTGGCTTCATCTTGGGTTTTGGCGGTACTCCGGCAGAGGAGATTCCCGCTGCCGTTCGAAAGCTTCGCAACCTGCTGGCCGGGAAGTGAGGCGGAGATTCCATCGCATCGTCGTCATGCTGGCGGTACCCCGGCCGGGAGGTAGCGTAGGAACGAACGGGAAGGCCAAAACGGTTTGGTAGCGCTTTCTACCGGTCGCAGCTCGGAATCGGTGTCGAAAGCCGGAGTAAACAGCGCCGGGTAAAGTGGCTATGTGTCGCGGATACGGAGTGGTCATGGAGTCCGGCTCGCGCGCAGCTTATTATTCGAGTGGACACGTCTACATGCGCGAAGCACTCATCAGTGGGCTCCTGTTCGCTTGCTCGTTGACTGCCGCAAACAGCCCGCCGCCGGTGACCTTCTCCAAGGATGTTTTGCCGGTATTGCAGAAGAGCTGCCAGGGATGCCATCGACCCGGCGAAGCCGCGCCGTTTTCCTTGCTCACGTATGAAGAGTCAAGGCCCTGGGCCAAAGCTATGAAGGAAGCCGTGCTGCTGCGGAAGATGCCGCCGTGGTTCGCCGATCCGCAGATTGGAGAGTTCTCGAACGACCGCTCTCTTTCCCAGAAGGACATTGCCACGCTAGCGGCTTGGTCGGACCAGGGTGCGCCGCAGGGCGATCCCAAGGACGCTCCGGCGCCGCTGCAGTTCCTGGAAGGCTGGCGGATTCCGAAGCCGGACGTCGTAATCGAGATGCCGATCGATTTTAAGGTTCCGGCATCCGGCATCCTAGGTTTACAACATATAGTGGTGCCGTCGGGGTTCACCGAAGATCGGTGGGTACAGTGTGCCGAAGTGCGGCCAGGCAATCCAGCGCTGGTGCATCACGTCGTCGTGTTCACCCGGGAACCGGGTTCGAAGTGGTTGAATGACGCCAAGCCTGGTGTGCCGTTTGATCCGAACTCCAAGAAGCACAGGAGGAAAAAGGATGACGGAGTGCCGGGCGAGGGGGTGGCGGGTTACACGCCCGGCGCGTTTCCCATGCAGCTCCCGCCCGGCCAGGCCATCTTGATTAAAGCCGGCTCGGACATTGTCTTCCAGATGCACTACACCACTAATGGCAAGCCCGGAACGGACCGGAGCAGGCTCGGTCTCGTGTTTGCCCCAGGACCTCCGAAGCAGCGCGTGTCTTCGCTAGCCGCCTACAACGACGATCTCAAGATCCCTGCCGGGGATCCGAACTACAGAGTGGACTCCGTGTTTGATTTGGGGGCAGAGGTGCAATTGACCAGCATGCAACCCCACATGCATTACCGCGGCAAGGACTTCGAGTTCCGCGCAATTTATCCTAACGGAGAGACCGAAACCTTATTGCGCGTGATCAACTACAAGTTCAATTGGCAGCTTTCGTATGACTTGGCGAAACCGATTGTGCTCCCCAAAGGAACTCGGATTCAGTGCACCGCGCACTTCGATAATTCGGCGAATAATCCCAGCAATCCGGACCCCACCATGGAAGTGATTTGGGGTGATCAGAGCTCGGATGAAATGATGATCGGCTTCTTCGGGGTGGCGTTCGACGCCAATCTGCCGTTGAAGAGCCTGACCGCCGAACCAGCCAAGGAGGCCAAGGCTCGGCCCAAATCGCAGAAGGAAATGGAGGCCCTGCGCGCATTCCAGGACGCTCGGACGCCCGACCAACAGCTCCAGGCTATCGAAAATGTTATCACCAACTTCGCCGATACGGAATTCAAGGTCATGCTTCTCCAGACTGCCATGCAGATTGAACAGCGCAAGGACGATTTCGCGCAGTTACTGTTTTACGGTGAGAGGCTAATCAATGCTGATCCTAAAGGAGCCTTCGCTCTGGTTACCATCGCTTCAGAAACGGCCCGTCATACCCACATGTTTGACCTGGACAAAGAGGAAAAGCTCGCCAGGGTAGACAAGTACGCCCAAGCCGGCCTGGAGGCCGCGAAATTTATGCCCAAGCCCGCCGGCGTCAGAGACGACCAGTGGGAGGGCGCGAAAAAAGATTTTCAAGCCCAGGCATATGAAGCCATGGGGCAGGCCGCGATGTTGCGGCAGAGGTACGATGAAGCAGTCATAGACTACAATCAGGCCATAAAAGTAGCCGCGACTCCCAACGCAGTTACGTGGACCCGTTTGGGCCAGGCTTACCAGAATTTGGGCCGCCTGGACGACGCTTTTGATGCATTCGACAAGGCTGTCGCCACGCCCAACGTCACCCCAGAGGTTAAATCGGTGGCGCAAGCTAAGAAGGATGAGGTCGCCAAGCGCAGAGGTGCCGGATCGAAGCCTTCCAGCGCTCAGTAAGAGGGAAAATCGAACGGTGAGATGTATTCGAACGTGATGTCATTTGCGGTAGACGGCCAGCAGAGAATCGTGGCTACGTCGTCCTTCCAATCCTACTCGCTTCTTTCCGGCGCATAGCAGGCGGCGCACGGCCGCGATCGCAAATTTCCCCTGCCCTGAGCAAGCGGCCCAACTGCGTTTTCCGCTTGCGGCAGTGTGGTCCGAGCATCGCGTTGGGCCAGAACACACCGGCAGACCCACTACTTTTGGATGCAAACACGATCCGAGCTATCCCGCCCGTTTCCGTCAGGCCGAGACGCAAGCCGCGCGCACGCTGGAAGATAAGGCGGTATGGCGGGCCCATGAGGGATTGCGGAAACCAACTTCATCCCGGGATCGAACCGAACTGCCAAACAGCTTGGCGACATCATTGCCACGTGGAAGGTGAGACGCAGTTGGAATCATGGCGATACTCCCGACAATTCCCTCTATTCCAAACGCATCGTCGAAGAGGCGCCCTGGTTACGGCGCAAGTTCGGTTGGGCGGATTACAAAGAGAAGGAATTTGCGCTGAGCGGGTGGAGCTGGCACGTTGTCAAGACCCGAATCTATTCGGTTTCACGCATTAAGGCATTCGAGTTGCACAATTGGCCAAGGACCAAAGGAAGAAAGCGTACAGCGGGATGAATATGAGATCCAGCTGGTTGCTCAGGCGCTCAAAGCCGGCTGCTCGCTGCTTTGCTTGCTTCATTGCTCGGCCCGGTGCAGGACCGCTTCGATGTCGCCCGCATCGCGAGAGATTTCCAACGGCAGGTATTGGTTGAGCGGCATCGTGATGGAAGATGTATGAAATGGATATTTTGGGGGAACATATCGCATTACAACTATCCACGCAATCATGAGAAGAGCCGCAGCGGCGGCGCGATGGCTTAATTTACTAAATGACTTGCGCGCTCACTCCTTTTCGTCTGCGGCCAGACCGCATAACACCAACTTGTCTCTCTCGGAAAATTCGGACTGCTTGCTGCTATTTGTCGCCTCCATAAGGGGGAATCCGGCGGCGGTGGCAGAGGCGCAGCCGGGGGGGACAGTCACAGTGGAAGCGATGTACGAATACGCCGCAGGCTCCTTGCTGGTGCGAAGGGGATTTATCGCCAGGACCGGATTTGCAAGGCCTGCTGCGCCAGCGAAGCTCTTTCCCACTGTGCCCAGCAAATGTCAAGCAACGGGCGTTATTCGTCAAAGTGGCGTTGCCCCAGCCTCTAGATGGCGCGTTATACAAAACCAGTAGGGGCGCTCGGACCCTGTTTGCCGCGAAGCTGATGGCTACGTCAGGGTTTTTCGGAGTACTCAAAGCGCATCCAGGTAAAGCCAAACCGCTGGTCTTTTGGGTTCTGAATCGGACTTACCACTGCAAAACCGCCACGTCGAAGAAACGTGATCCCGAGGTATTCGCCGCCGGTGTCACGATCTGTTGCATTCCTGCGCCAAACATCAGGCTGAAACGGCGTCGACTCGACCAATCGGGGAGGCTTATCGTCTTCGCCCGCGAAGATCATGCCGGCCTGGGCCTGTATGTTTGCGCCGCGCCCCGAAAACCAGGCGCACGCAAGTTCGCCTTTTCCATGAGCGACAAGATACGGAAAGTATGCGGGTTCCTTGCTTTCACCCAATCTCCAGGTCTTCCAGGTCTCTCCTTGATCCACCGAGTTCGCAAGCCAGAGCTCATTATGATTCGTCCAGAAGTAAAACAGTTTGCCTTCGGCGTCCCATGCGATCGGCTCAACCCAGCGCGGCGGGAACTCGTCGAGGTCGGCGCTCCACTGGCGTTCGCCCGGGGCGTTGTGTGTTTTCCAGGTTGTCCCGCCGTCGGTACTGACGACAATAAAATCGATCCCTGGATCGAATTTGTTACCCGATGCTGAAGCCGGCGCGACTCGTGCGGCAACTTCTCGATTTGGGCCCACCGCGAGATGGCTCGATCCGCCCTTTGGGGAGATGCGCACCGGCTGCGTCCAGGTGGCTCCCGCATCACGACTGACTGAGTGCCGAACGCCGCTGCCATCGTTCCAAATCACATGCGCGGCGCCGTCAGACGACACAGCTACCCAGGGACGGTCGTCGAACCGATTCTCGGACAATGTACGCCACCGCCAGTGGGCGCCCGAATCCGGACTGACGCCTATGTCAATTCGGGTCCCTTCCAGCTTCTTCGCGTCAAAGGTCATGTTTAGGTAGTACAGCGTGCCATCTGGCGCCACCGCCAAGTCGACATCTGAATTGCCAACCGCTCCGCCCTCAGCCGTGCCAACGTTCACCAGTTTCCAATTTGCCCCGTGGTCAACACTTTTCCACAAAGTAGGCCGCCCCGCGCCGTAGCCGCTCACGAAAAGACCGCCATCGTGTGCCTCAACTACCATCGGTTCGCGGGCGAGCAGGTCAACGTGATCGACGCGATCAGCGAGTCGCAGAGTAGTAACCAGAGGCGCGCCTGCCAACGCCGCAATCACGCCCAGAGCATACAGCACTCTTGCGAATTTGAACATTTACTGAAGGTATCATCAAAGCGCCCAGGGGACAATCCGGCCGCAAGCACTAGCCGCAGCCGTTGCTGCTTCAGTGGCCCGAAGTAGCCGTTCGCTTAATAGCACCGGTACCAGCGTCTTCACGCCGGTCTGGTAAACTGCACGACGAACGCAGTCAGGGGGCCGGAGAATCATTCCAGGTTAAGTGTCCCATTCGTCAGTTCCGAGTAGAGCCGCCCCGAATCGCGCCCTCTACCAAAGGCAAGCACGCAGTCGCCTGATTGCTCTCAGAATCGGCTGTTAAAGCTCTCTGGACTCGTACCTTTTCTGGACCACTTCGAGATCACTAGGTCCACAAGTGGGCCATTTGGCGACGGACTAAGTCCTTCATTCTCGGTAATGCCGTTCGCAATCTATTCGCCTGCGCTTCCATGGCATGGAAGAGGTCGTCGGTTCGAACCCGACCAGGTCCACCAAAGTCTTCAATAAATGTGTTAGAGGAAGTCAACCGCGTTCCGGGCGTGATGATGACTTCTCCGGTTGATCTGAGCCAGATCTCGTACACGCGGTCGGGCTCCAAACGAATATAAGGTGCGTCTCCGTGAATTGCTCGAACGCCGTGCGATTTTGCCAAGTTTTCGTCGTTGGCAAGTTCCCAGAATCGTCTCCAGAGTTCCTTCTCAAATGTGCTCGGCGCCTTACGCTCTGCATAGATCTCCGGCGGCTGGCCCTCGGCGTCGATGATAAATCCATCTTCGGCCCGCATGGTGCTGGAGAAGATCCGCCGGAATAGCATGAGCGCCTGGCCTTTCAAGGGGTCGCCGCTCTCAATGAAGTGATCGTCGAACTTTATCACTAAGGTGTCAAAATACACCTCCTGTCCTGGAAGAGTCAGATCCCGCGAGACACTAATCGGTTTGCCGGCGTCGTCAGTCTCGGTGAACCGGATCGTCGTTTGTAGGTTCCCCTGTTGGTCCCGGTCCTGTCTCAGAACCTCCACGCGGGCCCGGCGGTCAACGTGCTTCAGAATCTTCAAATAGGTCTCCAGGCGCTGCTTGTCTTGCTCAAGCTTGACGATGGTCTCCTTCTGCTCGCGAATCTGGTCTTGCAGCACCCGTCGAGGCACAATAACCAGTTCATACCCCAGATAGATGCTAATCGCTGCCGCGGCGACCACCACAGCAGACCACAGAAATAACTGAATGGGCAAATGACGGACGTTACTCATAGAAACACTCAAAAGAAACCTCAAAGCCATAACCTGGGCTCGCTCGGAGCCGGATTTTCTGTCCAGCGAGTCGCCGATGATTGGACGCAAAAGTCCGGGCCGCGCGTTCAACAATTGCGCCCCGCCGGTATGAAATTCGATGCGAGCTCCAGCTTGTTCGCGAGTCTCCCGCCAAAACCCTAGCCGTCAAGGGAGAAGTCCGAACCGGAAGCGGCCGCATCTGTATCTCAGCTGAAGTTCACTCCATTGTCGACGAATTGTAACACTGCCGTCACCAATGAGCTGTAGATTTGAGAATGAGCTGCGTGATGCCTAGAGGCCATCTTCGAAAAAGGGTTATGGCCAGACAATCCCCGGCGACAAGTTACTCATAGGACTGGACTGGACGCTACGACTTGATTGGCGAAGCCGAGCGGAGCGGTTTGCTTTCCCGCTTAGCTCCCTCCGCCGCAGCGGGAAGGAATAACGATGGCTACATTTCCAAATCGAGTTTTGCTTGTCGGTTTTGGCGCGGTGGCGCGTTGCACGCTGCCCATTTTGATCAAACACTTCAGCATCGATCCGAGGCGCGTTACCACCATAGACTATTCCGCCGCCAGCAGCACGTTTTTCAATGGCTTCCCTCCGGCCAAGGTGGTGCACGTGAACCAGTGATGCCGATCGATTGCCAACGGTCCGTTTCAGCTATTCAGAAACTGTTAGCTTCTTGACCAGAACTTTCGAGTTCCGGCCGCTGTGGTCGTACTTCTCGCGCCGGCTCGGCGGGAGGTCATCAGGTGTACCCTCGGAAAAGCCGCCCTTCGCCTGAAAGTAATTAAATGCCTGAGTAGATAGCGTGATCAATTCAGTCAGTCCAGATTCCCGAGCTTTATTTTCGACGAATTGAGTCAATTTTCTGCCGATACCCTGGTTTTCGTGCACCGGATCGACGTAAAGGCTGGCAAGTTCGCCCTTGTGCTGCGCGGGATAAACGTGCAGTGCCACGCACGCGACCGGGTTCTTGTCGATTTCGAAGATGTAGTAATCCGCCAGGTCCTTTTCAATCTCGGTGCGCGTCCGCCGGACCAGCTCTCCAGCCTCCACTGCCTTTTTGGTCAACATCTGGATGGCCCTGGCATCCTTCTTCTTGGCCGGCCGGATCTGTTCGTATTCATTGGCGTAAATCAGAGTGCCGATGCCCTGGTTGGAGAACACTTCAGCGAGCAGCCCTTCGTCCTCGCGGCCGTTGATAATGTGGACGCGCTGCACGCCCGCGCCGCAGGCGGCAGCCGCGTGCTGAGCCTTGGAAAACATGGCCGGCTCAAATCCGCTGGCTCCGGACTGTACGAGTTTTCGCAGATCCACAACCAGCATGTGGCGAATGAGTTGATCGTTGTATCGCAGCCCGTCGTGGGTGGTGATGAAAATCAGCTTGGTCGCCTTCAACGCCTCAGCGACCGCGACCGCGACGCTATCGGAGTTGGCTCGATAGGTCTTGCCTTCGCCATCTATGCCGAGTGGCGGAACGATGGGGACGATACCCTGGTTCATTAACGTTTGAAGAAGTTCCGTGTCGACACGCTCGACCTTCCCAGTAAATAGGTGATCGACACCCTGGATGATTCCGAGCGGATGCGAGGTTATGGCATTCGTGTAGGCTGCGCGGAGGTCATTGGCCGATAGGCCTTCGAGGATTTCATGCGTGAGACGGTTCGCGGCGTCTATGGCCAATTGCAATGTCGGGGCGTCGGTTATGCCGGTACCATCCAGATTAGACGCTTGAACACTCTGCCTCTTGGCGAGGACCTTAATTTGCTCGGCTGCGCCGTGCACCAGAACCACACGGATGTTCAAGGAACGCAGTACAGCGACGTCCAGCAGGATATTGGCGAAGTTCTCATCCGTGACGATGCCGCCGTCTACTGCGATAATGAATGTCTTTTCGCGGAACTGTGGGATGTATTGGAGAATCCCGCGCAGGTCCGTTAGCTTCAAAGTTGCACCTAGTTGGTTTCTTGTGGCGTGTTGCCAAGTCGAAGATCGGGAGACGCTTCCACTTTACACTGGATAGGCGCGCCCGCGCACCCCAATTCAACCGTGTTGCCAACCTGCCTTACTCCCGACAAGCTATTTCGGTACGGTCGTCGCCGTAATCCATTGGAAGATGTGGCTCAAATTGGTCATCGCAAGATTGGTGTTTCCGCCGTGGCAATCGAAACAGCTTGTGCTGTCGGAACCCTGATCGTAGGTTTCCATAGTGCTGTTGAATAGCCGGCTGGTACCGACAACATTTGCAGGCGAACTTTCTCCGAAGGTGCCCACGGGGTAGCCGTAGGACATTCCGGGCGCGGCGCCGTTCAGGGTCCAGGTCGCGCCGATCAGGATGTAGTTGTTGCGCACATCGGCGCCCGCACCCGACGTCGTCATCAAACCGTGGACGCTGTTATTGACCGAGATGATCTCGGTATTAGACTGCGCCGGTGTACCGACGTTGAGGTTGGGACTAGCGTCCGACGCCGCTCCCCAGGCCTTCATCCGGATCGTGTTGCTCGGGCCGATCGAGGACGAGGGCTTCGCCTGGATGGTACCGACTGGCTGGTTCAGTATCTCCATGCGCTGCACGTTGAACGGGCCGTTGGACCCTGTCGCGGAGAGAAGCCAGTTGCCGCTCGAGTCCTGCGGCACCGTTTTGTAGAGAGAGAAACCAGGGATGGAATCGTTATAGATATAGCTGTACGCAGCGTTGGGTGCGTTGCCGAGATGCTCGAAGGTCGCAAAGATCATCTCAGGATGTCCGGCCAGGCTGCCGACGAGATGCAGACCCACGAGTGCCAGCGTCGCCGACTTATTTGGGCCCTGCGTCAGTTGAGTGCCGTTGGCTGACGGCGTGTAGGTCGGTATGGACGCTTGCGTCGTGATGTAGCTCGAGACGGCGCCCGCAGGGAGTTTGGAGGCGTCGATCCAGGAAGCTTTTAACTCGATGGTCAGAGCGCGGGAATCGGGGAAAGACGCTCCCTGATTCTTCGCGAAGGCGACGATCCGGTCCAGTTCGGGCTGAGTGGTAGGGAATTGCGTCGGTGTCTGGGGAAAGCCGCCGCTGTTGGTTCCTGCCAGAAAATACGCATAGACATCATTCACCATGATTGAGTAAAAGATAAGCGAATTGTTCTGAGTCATCACCACGGGGTAGTGCGGGTTGCCACCCGGCGCCTGGCCCGACTCAACCTCGATGACACTGCCGGTGGTGATGTCAACCACCGTATAGCCAGTTGCCCCGCCGTTACAGACTGCTTGAGCACGGCAAATCGACCCCAATCGCTATCGCCCTGGTAATAAATCCGGCGCCAGGGGAATGCGCCGAGTTTCGATGAAGGGCGATCACCTTGCCACGACTGTCGAAGAAAGTCACTCTTGCGTTCCTGCCGATGCGCACCCGCGCGATCTCAATCGACTTGCCGTTGGCGTCGGTGATAAGCGCCTTACCAGTGGGGCCCAGCCGCAGTGGCTCCAGTTCGATCATTCGTCCCCCTTTGGCATTGATGAGCGGCAATCCGTCGGGACCGGGCTTCCTGCCGCGCGGCACGGCATCCCGGGCGAAAAGCTTTAGTGTCGGATGCGGAACCTGGGTTCGGTGACCGGCCGCATCCACCGGCGGCGAAATGTCGAAGAACGCGGTGGAATCGAGGATGGGCGGGGGGCCGACGCTGCCGGGAGTGACGGCACAAAGCGGCACCGCGTCGGCTGGCAGCGTCTGCGCGCGCGCGGACATTGCCGTTCCGATATGCCGCCGATTAGTACCAGGGCCGCAACTCCGTTCAGCCGAGCTCCGTCAGCCATTTTCGATCTCCTTATTCATTGCGGAAGTCACATCACACCGGTCTTAGGTTCACAATCTGATGATGATCGGCTGATTCGCGGGCAGCCAGCACGATCTCATTCACGCGATAAATGTCCCTCAGACTTAAGCCAGCGGGAGCACCGTGATAGACCGACTCGAGAAAATCGAGGAACAGGGAACTATCCGGCAGCAGATTGCGGATCTCGCGCGGCGCCCGTTCTCCAGTTATCACTGTCACTCCCGTTGCAGCTTGATACTCAACTACGCCGCGCGTCCCAGCCAAACGCAATCGATCGTCCCCCCAGGTGGGCGCGATCTCCGGCCGGAAATAATCCATGTGAAGCGCGGCGGTTCCGCGATTGTCGAGCTCAAAAATGGTAGCCGTCGTGTTTTCCAAGTCGCGCATTTCGGGATGGCCGACGCGTCCCTCAAATGAGACCGCTTCCACCAACTCACGGCCGCTGGTGAAGCGCATCAGGTCAACCATGTGCACACCGATGTACGGAATGGTCCCGCCATAGCTGGAGCGGTTTCGCATCCACTCGGCACGCTCGCCCAACTTGTAAGACTTCTGCGCTGCGATCTGCGCTACCTCGCCGATCTCGCCCGCTTCCACGATCTGCTTCATGGCGCGATAGCGCGCTTCAAACCGCATGGAGAGCAGCATCGTCAAGTGGATGCCGCTCTGCGCGACGGCCTGCCGGACGCGATCGAGATCCGCAACCGTTAAGGCGAGCGGCTTTTCGGCGACGATATGAATCTTCCGCTTTGCGCACTCCAGAATAATTTCGGTGCGCTCGCCATTAGTACCACAAACGCCGACCATGTCGAGAGTTTCGCGGTTCAGCAGCTCACGCCAGTCACCGTACCGCCGAGCTCTCGCGCCATGTTTGCCTTCCGCGACTTGCGCCACCAGCTTCGGATCGGGGTCTTGAATGGCCACCAATTCGACATCCGGCAGGCGGTCCATCGGATCGAGGATTTCGCTGATGTGTCCTTCGAGGCCGATCAGGGCGATCCGTACTTTCTTCGGAAGCCGCACCATCTGCCCCGCTGCAATCTGAGGAGCCAGCGCAGCGCCGATAACCCAGGCACGCCGCGACAGTTTCTGCATGCTGCGATTCTTACATAGTCGAGGCGCGGAGCGAGCTCACTCATTCCGTAGCGCGATCATCGGATCAATCCGGGACGCCTTCCGCGCCGGCAGGTATCCGGCCAGCAGCGCGGCGCCCACAAGAATCGCCACAGCCAGCGCGAGCGATAACGGATCGTTGGGCTTCATTCCGAATAGAAACGATTCCACCAATTTCGATGTGGCCAGCGCAGTCGGCACACTAACCGCAAGACCCACTGCGGCTAGCACGCAGACCTCGCGCAAAATCATCCAGACCACTCGGCCGCGCTCGGCCCCGAGCGCCATGCGAATCCCGATCTCGCCAGTACGACGCGCAACGTTATACGAAACGGTGCCGTAGAGACCGACGCAAGCGATCACAAGCGCCAGAATCGCAAATCCGCTACACAATTCGGCGAAGGTGATTTCCTGGTTGATGGTGCGGTCGATATCCTCGGTCTGGCTTCTTATCTCGGAGACCGGCACGCGCGGATCAGACCGGCGAACCGCTTCGCGCACGGCGTTGGCGTAGCGGAGGGGGTCGCCCGACGTGCGCAGCGCGAATACCATCGCATCCGGCCGTGGGAAGCCTTGGTTGTATGGAATGTATGCCACCGGAGGGATGACATTCGTCAGGCCGCCATAACGCGCGTTCTTGGATACTCCGACGATCTCCATGTCGCGGGCAGTTGCCCCGTCGTTCGATAGAATCAGGCGCCGCCCTAGCGGATTCCGATCGCCAAAATTGGCTTTGGCAAATACTTCGTTGATCACAGCAACGGCCGGCGAGCCGGGCCGGTCACGCTCCTCGAAATCACGGCCCGCCAATATCGGAATCTGCATCGTTCTGAAGAATACCGCGCCAACACTCAGAATACGGGTGCGCGGATCGCGTGGCGCACCGGCTACACTGAGGTCCAGCCCGGTCCCCGCCTGAATCAGCGAATCTTCCGAGAGACTGGCTTCGCGGACGCCAGGAATTGCGCTGAATCGTCTGCGCAAGTCGGCGTAAAAAGCGGCAATCTCAGGATCTTTGTGTCCGGCCTTCCGGGCGTCCAATAGAAACAACAACACATTCTCGCGAGTGAATCCGAGGTTGATCGATTGCAGATTCGAGAGAGTCCTCACGAAGAGCCCCGCGGCAACCAACATCAGCAGAGAAATCGCGATCTGCCCGGTCACCAGCACATGGCTTAAGCTGATGCGTCGGAAAGAGTGCGGTTGGCCAGCTCGCGCTTCCTTCAATGCCGGCATCACATCCACACGTGTAGACTGCAGTGCCGGAGCCAGGCCGAACAGTACGCCCGTGAGGATGGAAAGCGCGGCCGCCACGCCGAGCACAGGCCAGTTCAATTGGGCATGCAGCGTGAAGTTCGCGTGGCCATTGCCCAGCATAAGCGTAAGAAAACGAATCCCCCAGATCGCGAATACTATTCCAAGAGCTCCACCCAGCGATGCCAACAGGACACTCTCGGTAAGCAGTTGACGCACGATGCGAAACCGGCCCGCGCCGACGCTCATGCGTAGCGCGATTTCCCGCCTCCGCGCCGCGGCGCGCGCCAGCAGGAGATTGGCGACATTGGCGCACGCCAGCGCCAAGATCAACGCGACCATGGTCATCAATACGTAGAGGGGCTTCGAATACTTGCGGCGCAGGGTCTCCAGGCCGCCCGCGCCTTCTTTCACCACTAGCTCGGGAAGATTCGCCCGCTGCCGCTCATTTGCCGCTGTGCCCGCGACCCATTGATGAAACGCCGGAGCGAGCGCAGCCTGCGCTTGAGCGATACTGACCCCGGGCCGCAATCGGCCCATAATGTGGACCCAATAGTAGTGGTCATCTAAATACCGCTCGGGTCTGAAACCGAACTGATTGCTCGCGCCCAGCAGCTCGTTCGTGTGTATCGGAAGGTAGACGTCCGGAAGCTCCGCGGGATCCACTCCGAAGAATTCGGGCGGCGTCACGCCTACGATGGTGAAGGGCAAGTTGTCGATCTGGATCTTCTGGCCGGCTGCGTTCGCAGCTTCCCCGAATCGCCTTTGACTGAACGCGTAGCTGACGACGGCAACCGCGGGTGCACCCGGCCGGTCGTCCTCGGGATTGATCAACCGCCCGGCCGCGGGCGGAACTCCGAGTCCACGAAAATAGTCGCCCGACACGGTCCAGCCAGCGGCAATGCCGGCTTGTCCTCTTGCTACCAGGTTCAGAATTCTCACTTGCCAGGAAGGGTAGTGAGCAAACACCGTGGAGAACACGGTGTCGTTTTTGCGGAAGAGTTCGTAAGCCGGGTAGGGGAAAATGCCGCCTGTTTCTCCCCCTGAATCAGCCCAGGAGCTGCCGCTCATACCGAGCATGACGGAATTGTCCCCTGCCTTCGCGTGCCAGTTCATGACTACCAGCGATTCCGGATCAGCCACCGGCAGCGAGCGCAGCAGGATGGCATCCATGAAACTGTAGATCGCCGTATTGGCCCCGATTCCCAGTGCCAGCGACATTACCGCTAGCAACGCGAAGAGCCGGTTCGCGGCCATGGTCCGGAACGCGTAGCGCAAGTCTTGGCCAAGTTGCTCGAGCAGCGTCCAACCCCACGCCGCGCGGGTGTTTTCCCGAACCAAAGTCACATTTCCCAAATCGCGGCGCGCGGCCCAGCGCGCTTCTTCGCCGGCCAGCCCTTGCGCCTGGCGGTCTTCCGCTTCCTCTTCCAGGTGGAACCGCAGCTCCTCGCGCAGTTCATCTTCTTTGCTCGAACGCCGCCGCAGCCAACTCAATTTGCGAAAGAAGGAGCTCATTCGGCCTCCTGATCGGCTGGCTTCAAGACCAGTCCCATCGCGCGGGCAAACGCTTGCCATTTGGATTGTTCGCTAACGAGCTGTTTCTTGCCCCGCGGCGTGAGGCGATAATACTTGGCTCGCTTGCCTTTGTCGGATAGCTCCCAGGAGGCGGCGATCCAGCCTTGTGCTTCCAGACGGTGGAGTGCCGGGTATAAAGAACCCGTCTCTACCTGGAGCAGTTCTTCTGAAGTCCGTTGTATGTGTTTGGCGATGGCGTGACCGTGGCTGGGCCCCGCGACCAGCGTGCGAAGGATCAGCAGGTCGAGCGTGCCTTGCAGAAGTTCAACGCGCGACGGCGTCTTTGAGTTCATTGTGTAGACAGACTACCATATATTCTGTAGAGTGTCTACTGTCCCCTCGCTGACGCGCGGGACTACCTCAATGGCGCTGCAGTTCGTGCCAATCCACCAGCGCCGTGGCTGAATAATTCTTCCCGTGCGCCACTTCCACCTGCTTCGCACGTGCTTCCACCTCAGCGGCCTCTTTCTTTCGATGGACCTTGCGCAGCAGCTCGGCATAGTTCAACAGGCATCCGGCCAAATCGGGATGCGCCTTGCCCACGGATTGCTCCCAAATACCTATCGCGCGGAGATATGCCTTTTCGGCATCCGCATAGCGCTCTTCGAAGCGATAGATCTGCGCCAGATTGTTCAGCATGGCTGCTACTTCGGGATGTTCCGGCCCCATCGTTTTCTCTTCGATGGCCAACGCGCGTGAGTATGCAGCCTCGGCCTTTTGATACGCGTGCTTTTCACTCTCGATGAGCGCCAGATTACTCAGCACGCCCGCCAATTGATAATGGTCGGGGCCGAAGGCCTTCTCGTAAATCTCCAGAGCCCGGTCGAACAGCGGCTTGGCTTCCTTGAACCGGCCTTCATCGCAGTACAGCACTCCCAGGTTGTTGCTCGCATTCGCGACTCGGGGATGTTCGGGACGGAGCGCGCTTTGAAGCATGGGAATCGCCCCTTGCATGAGCTGTTCTGCCTTACTGAACTGATGCTGCACTCGATACAACTCGCCAAGCCGCAGCATGCTATCCGCCACATCCGGATCGCTGGCACCAAGAGCGGCGCGGCGCAATGCCAGCGCCCGGCGGTAGGATGCCTCCGCTTCCGCATAATGCCCCACTGAGTACTGCAGAAACCCCAGATCATTCAGCGTTGCGGCCACGCCTAACTGGTCCCGAGTTTTCGCTTGCTCGCGGATCGCGAGCGACTCAGTATAGGCCGACTCCGATTCCCGATAATGGCCCTGCCGAAGTTGAATCCAGCCGACTGCGTCCAGCGTATCGGCTACGCTGGGATGGTTTGGCCCGAACTCCGAACGATGGATCTCCAGCGATTTGTTGGCCAAAACCGCAGCTTCTTCAAACTTGCCTTCAATGCCATCCAAACGGGCGTGATTAAGAAGGATGGCCCCCAGCAGCCGAGGCGCCGGGTGCAGGCCGATGGCTTTTTCGTAAAGCGCGCCCGCCGCGGAGTAATCGCCCAGAACTTGCTTCATCAGCGCCAGTTGGTACATACTCTGCGCCATTTTCGAGGGTTCTGGAGACGCGCCTGCAAGATCCAGAGCCGACTGAAACGAGGATGCCGCCTCGGCATAACGCCCTTGAGCTTCGAGTTGCTGGCCTTCGGCTACGAGATGCGTCCATTCCGCGTCTCCGGCCATTGACGCTGTTGGCGCTGACACGCAACAAGTGAGGATTCCCAGCGTAAGCCCCACAGACCATTTACGTTTCGCTACTTGCGGCGCCATCCAACACCTCCCGGACCATCGCCTTCTGATAGGGGATCGTCAGACTCAGGTCTCTACCTTAGACTTGCGGGATCAAAATATTTCTACAAGATGTCTATTTGGTTGCAAATTGATACCGGTCATTCGAACGTCATCATGGTTTCGGGTGGGTGGTGATACGCTCGAAATCGTGACTACTAGGGCGATAGCTCTTTTTTGCATCCAATTGCTGGCGATCCAAAACCTGGGCGCGTGGGGCTTGCGCGGCCATACACTGGCGAACCTGGCCGCCGTTGAGGCGATCCCGCAAGATGGCCCCGTTTTCTTGAAGGCGCACAAAGCCTACATCGGCCACTTGGGACCGATTCCGGATACCTGGCGCAGCGTGAGCGAACCATTTCTGCGTATTTCGGAAGATTCGAATCATAGCTGGTATACCGAGGGATTCGATTTCATTCCTGAGCTGCCCCGTTCGCGGACCGAGTTCATCTTGCGAGTCTATGACGAGTATCTGCGGACCGTGAAGTCCGATCCTGACCGCGCGAAATTGTTGAACATCCGCTACACCGGCCTTGAGGCCTACTCCATCATGGAAGGCTATGAGCGGATGAAAGCCGGCATGCGGCTGTATCGCCGCGTGGACAGCTCCAATTTATACGCCGTAATCTCGCCGCTGTATAAGGATTCCGCGCAGGTGAAACAGATGCTCGCCAACGACGTCGCGTTCTACATGGGATGGGTGGGCCACTACGCAGCCGACGCGGCCATGCCGCTGCATGATTCCATCCATCACGATGGCTGGTCCGGCGACAATCCCAAGGGCTACACGCGCGACCCGAAAATTCATGACCGCTTCGAGTCAACCTATGTTGAGCTGATCGGCGCTACAGAAGCGGATCTGCTCAAATACGTCTCGAAGACGCCGCGGTATTTGGATGATCCCTGGCAGGCTACATTAAAGCATTCTCTAGACTCCCGCAATTTCGTGGAAGACGTTTACCGCCTGGATCTGCGCCACGCTTTCGAGAACAAGGACGACCAGGAGGCGCGTGAGCTGGTATTGAAACGCATGGCCGCAGGCGCCGAGTTCCTGCGCGACCTCGCGTACACGGCGTGGATCGACAGCGCCAAGCCGGTGCCGCCGGTCAAACCCATTGACCGGCCCGAGAATCCGGACAATCCGAAGTACAATCCGGCCACTGGTTCGGCGCCGGCGCCCGCGAAACAATAGCCATGCTCGGAACATTGAGATCTAGCGCACTTTTTCTGGCAGCAATTGTACCGGCATTCGCCCAAACCGCCTCGCTCGATTTTCTCAATCACAATCGCCCGGTATTGGACGCTCACAATTGCTACCCCTACGAAGGCCGCTGGGCAGACCGCATTGACCGCGCCTTGAAATCCGGGTTTCCAATCAGCATCGAACAGGACTTAGCTTGGAATGCGGGCCGGGTGGTGCTGTCGCACGAACCCAAAACCACGGGCTCCCAGCCTTTGCTGCGCGACTACTTCTTTGAGCGCGTGCGCCCTGTCGTCGAGAAAGCCCTGGCGGATGGCAATCGCGGCCAATGGCCGCTGATCATCCTGCATTTCGATTTCAAGAGCACGGAAGCGCCATTGCTCCACGCAGTTTGGAACCTGCTAGGCGAGTACGAAGGCTGGCTCACAACCGCTGTCAAAACCGCTGATCCCAGCCAGCTAGCGCCGTTCCAGCCGAAACCGATCCTGGTAATCACGGAGGATTCCGACCAGCAGGAGGAAGTGTTCTTCCACCAGGTTCCCGTGGGCGCGAAACTACGCGTGTTCGGCTCCGCCCACAGCATTGCAATCGAAGGAAAAACGCGCGCGGAACGCATCCACTTGGCCGCTACCTTGCCTCCGAAGAAACTGATCTCAACACCGCCCACCAACTACCGGCGCTGGTGGAACAATTCGTGGTTTGTCGTGGAGGAGGGCGGCCAAAAGCAGGCCGGCAATTGGACCGCGGACGATGACCGCCGCTTGCGCGCGTTAGTGGAGCACGCACATCGCCTGGGATACTGGATTCGATTCTACACGCTTGATGGTTTCGCGCCGGCCGACGATCAAGGTTGGGACGATGGCTATAACTTCGGATCGCGGGAAGCAGTTCTGGCACGCTGGAAGGCCGCGTTGGCTGCGGGCGTCAATTTTATCGCTACAGACCAGTACGAAGATCTGGGCGCCGTTATGAAAATGGGCCGCTAGGTCTAGCGCGGTGGAAGTTCACGCGCCTTCTGGCGCTCCGCAATCTCCTCGGCCGTGAGGCGGGCATCATAAATGGATCGCGGTTCGATAGTCCGTGCCACCAGCGTAGCGGTAGCCACAGCCAAAATCATCGGAGCAATGAAGGATCGGTCCCTCCCGGTGAGCTCCATCATCAATATCACCGTCGAGATCGGGCCTTGCGTGGTAGCCGCGACAACCGCTGCCGCGCCCAACAAAGCGAAAAGGCCGGGTGGTACACCTGGCCAAATCCAGGACCACGCGTGCCCCAACACTGCGCCCAGCAACGCGCCGACTGTGAGTGTTGGCGTGAACAATCCACCGGGCGCGCCGCTGCGCACGCACAGCACGGTAGCGGCCGGCTTCAGCGCAAACAATATCAAAGCCAAGGCTGGCGCTACCTGATTCGTGAAAGCCAGTTCGGAGATATCCTTGCCATTGCCCAGCAACTGAGGAAAGCGAATGGAGACTAGGCCCAGCAGTCCCAGCGCCACTACTGGAGCAATCAAGCGGCGCCAGCCTTGCGGCTTGGTTTGATCCGCCCAGGTGACAGCCCGCACATAGCCCACAGAAACCAAACCTGCAATCGGCCCCGCCAACAGTGCCCAGATAATTATCGAAGGCGAGCTGGAATAAGTCGGGATTACATATGTTGGAACATCCGGCAGGAACAGCCATGAGACGGCTGCGGCAACCACGGAACAGAGAAGCGCCGGCAGCACATAGCGTAGCGCCAACACGCCCCGCATTACCTCCAGCGCGAACAGCGCTCCTCCTAGAGGCACTCCATACGCAGCGCTCATTCCAGCTCCCGCCCCGCAGGCCACCAGAAGCCGGCGCTGTTCATCGGACAATCGTCGTCGGTCGGAAAAGAAATTCGCAAATACAGCGCCGGCTTGCTTGGGTGCGCCTTCGCGGCCGAGCGATGCGCCCATGCCGACGATGATCACCGAAAGGACCGCGCTGCCCAAAGTGCGCAAGGCGGGCATGCGCCCGGCGTGGAACCAGATAGCCGCTGTGGTATCAATTCCGTTGCCACTGGATAAAGTTCCCAGGATAATTTGCCCGGCGCCCGTTACCAGACCTGCACCCAAAAGCACCAGAATGTGGCGCCAAGCAGCTGAATGCTCGGCAGCCTCCAGCAAATTAGTACCAGTACCACTCCACACAAGGTGCTGCACCGTTTCGAGCAGTCGCGTTAAGGCGACCGCCGCTAAACCGGTGCCCACGCCGGTGAGCAATACTGCCAACCAAAAGGATATGGCGCCGGAATGAGCGAGAGTGGAGGGTATTCGGTCCCGGTTATCAGTCACTTGCATCTGCGCGTCCCTCAGCAGACATTAGTAGAACACGCTCTCATACCAGGACACCAGTGGCGGACGAACGAAAAACTGTAAGCCAACTTGCTTCTACCGATTTCGTAACATTGTTACTGATTCGTTTATTTCCGAATACGGATCGAGAATTGCCCTGAGGACCTAGTGAGCTCAATGGGATCCCTGTACGAAAGATAGGTTGCATCGTCGTAACCGAAATGTTTTACTGAGTTTCGCTGCAATTTCTCAAGCGAACGAATAACTTGAGAATGGACAAGCGAGTAGTGACGTGGGATACGACATAAAATTATGACTCAGAAACAGCGGGCGCTCCCCAATCGAGAGGTTTATCCTCCAACGACATCCTGGGGAGCTTGGCGCGCGACGAAACCGTCTCGTGTTCCAGTGGTCCTAATCGTCGATGAGGACCTTGGTTTCGTCTGGTGGTTGGGCCAGATTTTTAGTCAGGCCGGCTGTCAGGTTGTGCCAGCTTTGAATTCCGAACAGACTGATTCTCTTGCCCGGGATTTGAACTTGAAGGTAGATGTGATTGTGGTCAATCCGGAACTAAAGGGCGTTTCCAAGGTAATAGGAGCCTTGAGTTCCACGCGGCATCCTAAGATCGTCGCCATCCGCAACCATAACAGTGGTGTTGCCTGCGCGTTAAAAGCCGACGCCACGCTGGAACGGCCTTCCGGTTGGGGCCCGGTTTCCGAGCAGGAATGGTTGGGATGCGTGCGCAGGCTTGTGAAAGACGTCCAAGCCACTAGCGTCGCGTAATTTCCGTTTCGCTCTAAAAGAAACAGCGCAAGAAATCGCCTCCCCGCTCAGATTGTCCAAGAGTTATCATCGAATGGCAGCAATGTCAGTCGACCTTACCGACCCGGTCTCCCCCCGGACCCGCCTGCTAGTCCTTTCCGTCTGCGCCCTCGCGGTTGCCGGACTGACGATTTGTGAACGACTACTCGGCCCGAAAGTTTCGCTCGCCTCTCTTTTCTTCCTTCCACTGTTGGTAGCCGCGGCCTTCGTACCGCGCTGGATGATCTTCTTGCTGGCCATCGGGCTGGTACTGGAACGCGAGATATTCGGGCCCTTTGCGTGGGATCAGACTGCGCCGGTGCGCGTGAGCTTGAGTCTGGTTGCGTTCACGGGAGCCGCGCTGTTTGCCGGCGAACTGGTTCGAAACGGCAGGATCATGCGCAGAATGCAGGAGGAAGCTCGGGCCCGTTCGGACGCCGAAGGCGAGGCGCGCGCGCTGGTGGAGAGTAGCCCGGCGGCCGTTCTGACGGTGGATTCGGAAGGTAAGATTGCCAGGGCCAATGAAGCAGCCCGGCGGCTGTTGGGATTTGCGCAGGGGTCTCCGGAAGGCGAAGACATCGAAAAATATATTCCGCTGCTCGCCAAACTTTTGCGTTCGAAGCCCACCATTCGCGTGATGCGCACGGTGGTGGAGGCTAGTGGCCATTTGCGCAGCGGCGAGACATTCTACGCGCACATTTGGGTCTCCTTGTATGATGGCCGCTCCGGCCCACGCTTGGCCGCCATCATATCCGACGTCACCGAGCAGCTTCGCGACCGCGAGGAGAGCGGTCTGCGGCAGCTATTGAGCAGTTCGCGAATCATTGCAGGCGCGGTTTCCCACGAGATACGGAATCTCGCTGCTGCGGCATCCGTCCTGTATCAGAACCTGAACAACTATCCTGGCGTCCGGAATAATGCGGACTTTGGCGCTCTGGGCAGCGTGATTGAAAGTGTTCTGAAGCTATCGTCCCAGGATCTTGAGGATGATAGTGAAGAGGTTTTGGAAGGCGTGGATGTCTCCGAGATTCTGCAAGAGCTGCGCACCATCATCTCGCCAACGTTCGACGAGGCCGGTGCCAGTCTCGAATGGGGAATCGCCGCGGCGCTGCCACATGTGCGGGCGGACCATTCCGGTCTTCTCCAAGTGTTTATCAACCTGGCTCAAAACAGTTGCCGCGCGCTGAAAGGCCGGCCCGAGGGACAGCTCCATATCAGTGCGGACCGGCTATCCGGCGAATCCGTCATCGTCCGTTTCACCGACAACGGGCCCGGTATCTCTCCCGCGGACAGGATGTTCCAGCCCTTGCAGTCCGGAGCTTCGTCCACTGGCTTCGGGTTGTTCATATCGAGAGCGATTATACGAACCTTCGGCGGCGAGCTGCATCATACCCAGCAGCCGGGGGAATGTTGCTTTGTGGTGGAGCTTCCCACCGTTGTGGCTCAGGAAAGCGCTCATGCCTGAAACACATGCCTGAAACACATGCCTGAAATACATGCCTGAAGCAACGCGCATCGTGCTGATCGACGATCACGCCTTATTTCGGGAGGCGATTGCACGGTTGCTCGCGGCGCAGACGGATATCGAGATTATCGGCGAAAGCGCGACCGTCGGCGAAGGGTTGGAGATTGTCAAAACCCGGCCGGTGGATATCGTGCTGCTGGACATTAATCTTGGCTCCGAACAAGGCGGCGCGTTCTTGAATCTGGCGCGCGCGGAAGGATTTTCCGGGAAAGTGCTGGTGGTCACGGCAGGCGTCAGCAAGCTCGAAGCCAGCCGTCTGTTGCAACGCGGATGCGCGGGAATTTTCTTGAAGCATGAGCGTCCGCAGCTGCTGATTGAGAAGATCCGCGAGATCATGAAAGGCCCGGGCGAGTTCGACGAGCAAGAGGCCACCATTAGCGTCGCAACAGAACTTAGTAGTGGCGATCCGGAAACCGGGCGTCCTCTCACGCCGCGCGAACGTCAGGTGTTGTGCGGCGTCTTCAGTGGCCGGACCAACAAAGAGATCGCGCATAAATTGAACGTTTCGGAATCACTCATTAAAGCTTTCGTCCAGCAGCTTTTTCGAAAGGCCGGTGTTCGCTCACGGGCGCAATTGGTCCGCGCCGCCGTTGAACGCTATTGGAAGGAACTGGAAGAGGATTGCGAAGGCACCTGGAACTGAGCGCCCTACTTGGCGCGGGCCTTCTATTGCGCCGATGGCGCGGGATGGCTCAGAGCCCGAACTCCCGCTGTGCGGAACTCATGTCGCGATATCTGAACCGCAACACCTGAAGTTTCTTTACGAACAATGCGCCCCCGCATTACTAGCTTCAAGGCGCAGACGCCCTCCAACAAGAAGGGCCATTCCATCGCCAACTCCACGCGGCCATGCGCGGGGAGAGCGTCGCCGGCGTCAAAGAAAATGCCTCCGCTGCTGATGTTCATCGTGCGTCCGGTTCCGAAAACCTCAACGCGCCCCTTTTTCAGCAACTTATATTCAATTTTCAGTATGATGGGATACCTTTGGTGTAAACGCTGATCGGCTGAATTGGTTTCCGACTGCCGGCCACGTGCCAAGGCGGGAGACATTTTCCCTCCAAAAAAATAAGGAATGACGTCGTTATATCATCTTTCACTGTCTCCCGTCAATAGAAATGCAAAAAACAGCGCCTATTTAGGCCTGTAAGAGACTGTCAGTAAGGTGACAGGACGTTACACTGTTGGCTGCACCAGCGCCGTTCATTCCAGGCTTATCGCACCCGGGCGGAAAATCTCCCCGCGCGGGCGGGTTCACAACCCGGCCTGAGAGATGAACTTACTGTTCATGTAGGCATCCAGCGCTTCGGAGCCGCCTTCCGATCCGTAACCGGAATCCTTCACACCTCCAAAAGGCACTTCGGGCAATGCGAGTCCTACATTGTTGATGGAAATCATACCGCTCTCGACGGCTGAGCCGATCAAGTTAGCGGTCTTCGCGGATTTGGTCCATGCGTAAGCTGCGAGGCCATACGGCAGCCGGTTGGCCTCAGCCACTGCCTCATCAAACTCCGCGAACGGGATCATGACAGACACGGGACCGAACGGTTCGTCGTTCATCACGCGGCTTTTTTGAGAAGCATTGGTCAGGATCGTGGGCGCGAAGAAGTAACCTTTGTCTCCGATCCGGTCGCCGCCGGTTTGGATTTCTGCGCCCTGGTCCACCGCATCCGAGACGAAGCCTTCGATGGCCTGCAATCGGCGATCATGCGCAAGCGGTCCCATAGTTGTGCCGGCTTCCAGACCGTCGCCCACCTTAACCTTGTTGCTCGCACTGATAAATTTATCGACGAAGGAATCGTACACTTTTTTCTGAATGAGAAACCGCGTGGGCGAAATGCACACTTGCCCGGCATTGCGGTATTTCGTGGCCGCCATAACCTTGGTGGCGACATCGAGATCGGCATCGTCGAAGATGATTACCGGCGCGTGACCGCCGAGTTCCATGGTAGTGCGCTTCATGTGCAAGCCGGCCAATGCGGCTAAACGTTTGCCGACCGCGGTTGAGCCCGTAAAGGAAATCTTGCGGATCACCGGATGCGGGATCAGGTATTCAGAAATGTCCGAAGGCACGCCGAAAACCAGATTGATGGTTCCCGGAACGACGCCCGCATCACTGAAAGCGCGGACCAGTTCCGCACATGACGCGGGCGTTTCCTCCGGCCCCTTGAGAATAATTGAGCAGCCGGCAGCCAGCGCGATGCTGATCTTGCGCACAGCCTGATTTATGGGAAAGTTCCAGGGTGAGAAGGCAGCCACCGGACCAACCGGCTCTTTGACTACTAGCTGATAGACCCCTTGGGCGCGCGCAGGAATTACGCGGCCATAGGTGCGGCGCGCTTCTTCGGCGAACCAATCGATGACATCGGCCGCGGTCAGAGTCTCGGCTTTGGCCTCCGCCAATGGCTTGCCCTGCTCTGTCGTCAGGGTCCTTATGATGGTATCGATTCGGGAACGAATCAGATCGGCTGCCTTGCGCATGATCTTGGACCGTTCGAAGGCGGAAATCTTGCGCCAGGCATGAAAGCCTTTCTGCGCGGCATCCAGCGCGAGATCTAGATCGGAGCGTCTTGCATTGGAGACGGTGCCAATGGCTGCTCCTGTGGCGGGATTAAGGACGGGCAGGGTCTCGCCGGACAGACTGTCCGTCCATGCGCCGTTAATGAAGAGTTGTGTGTGAGAATCCATGAACCCCGATTCTACACGACGGACACTGGACTGGGCACGCTCTGTAACACGCTCTGTAACCTTCCGCTCTTGACTACGCGAGCGCTTCTTTGCAAAACTCCAGGCACTTGGCTATCTCGGCCATCGTAGTGGAACCGTCCGGGATGCGGTATTCCAGCTCGATGCCCGCCGGAAAGCGATACTTTTCTTTCTTCATCAGCACCAGGATTTCTTTGAGCGGCGTGTCGCCCTGGCCCCACACCATATTTTGTCCGCCGTTGGTTTTGAACTTGCGATCCTTCAGGTGGAGGCACGTGATTCGATCGTGGTACTTCTGGATGAACGGGATCGGTGATTCACTCACGGCGGCAGCGTAATGTCCGACATCGAAGTTGATCCCGTTGTACTTGGATTGGGCGAGCGCTGTGTCCCAACTGTTGAAGTTGACCTGAGTATGGTTGTGGTAACCCATCCAGATCTTGCGCTTCGCGGCGTAGTCTCCCACACGCTGGGTTAACGCGGTGTCAGTCGGGAGTTCCGTCGTGATCTGATGCGCGCCCAGCGCTTCAGCCGTGTTGAAAAAATAGGCTAGCTCTTCGTCCGTCATCGCATTGGTCAGCGTGGCGAGACGAAATGCATAGATATTGACCCCCGCCTGGCGATACAGCATGTGCAGAGCTTTGTACTTGTCCATCGAAGCCGAGAGCCGCCACTGCTTGATTTCCGCTTGCCGAGTAGCGGCGGGCGCGCCGGCGTAACTCTCCACTCGTACGTCCTGCATTTCAATTCCGCTGATACCGAGCTGAACCAGATTGTTGAGGATCTGGTCCGCGCCGAGTGGGATATCACGGAAGTTAGTGGGCGAAATGATGATTCCGATTTCTACGCCAGCGAACTTCGAATTTGGCTTGGCCCATATCTTTCCTGAGGAGAGCGCGGCAAGAGCGATCTTGCCCAGGTCTCGTCTTGTGAAGTTCATTGTTAATCTCGATGATCCTACAGTTTCAAATCCCAGCCCTTGCGGAATACTGGCTTCAGGTACTGATTTGCCTCGGCATTATTCGTAAAGCGCTTGGCCTTGGCGTCATACTCTAACTTGCCTTCAAATCGGTATGCAATTGCTCCCAGCGTGACCCATTCGGCGTAAGGCGCGGCGACGCTGAAATTCGAACAGGCTGGATCGCCGCCTTTGCATGCGCGAATCCAGTCGCGGTAATGTCCCGGGGAGCGCGGCAAAATAGGCGGCGGAAGTTTGTAATCTTCCCAGCGCGCGGCGGGCAACAGTTGCACGCCCTCGCCACGGCCCACCGTTGCCAGGTAACCTTTGTCTCCGACAAAAATGGCTCCATCCTGGAGCAGCACGCCGGTAGAACCGCTGCGGCGTGCCGGGGTCCCGCCCAGAGCCGACGCGGCGACGCCAGAACCACGGCTGCCGGACCCGAGGTCGGGACGGCCTTTCGCTACCAGGTTGTTCTCGGCCGGCAGCAGTACTTCGTTCTCCAATCCCTTGGGGTGGTAATAATTTTCCGGATTGCCATCGCGCGCGCCATCGGACCAGTAGACCGACACGGGCGGCATATTCCCGCGCGCCGGAAAATCAAAACGCAGCAAGGCGTGCAGCGGATAAGAAAATTTGCTGCGATGTTCCGCCCGCATGCACTCCACGGCGATCGGCATGCCCAACGCCAGCGCCTGATTCGCCGGACCCAGCGCATGAATGGCCGCATCGCCCAGCGCGCCGGTGCCAAAATCGTAGAACCCGCGCCAATCGTGCGGCACATAAAAACCGTAGTTGCTGCCGTTATAGGGTCCCGTGTAGCCATTCGGAACGTGATCCTTGTCCCAGCCGCCGGAAGTGTAGGGACGCATCGGAGCGCAACCCAGCCAAAGGTCCCAATCCAAGCCCGGCGGAACCGGTTCCTCTTTCGGAATTGTCTGGATACCCTGCGGCCAGTTCGGCGAGCTGGTGTTGGCATGCACTTCGGTTACATTGCCAATCTCGCCCGACCAGATAATCTCGCAAGCGGTCCGATGCCCCTCGTGCGAGTAGCCCTGGTTTCCCATTTGAGTGGCAACTTTGTACTTGAGGGCCGCTTCGGCCAGCAGGCGGGCTTCCCACGGAGTCCGCGTCAGTGGTTTCTCAACGTAGACGTGCTTGCCGCGTTCCATGCACCAGAGAGCCACAGTGGCGTGCATGTGGTCGGCCGTGGAGATGACCACGGCGTCGATGTTTTTGCCTTCCTTGTCCAGCATCTTGCGGAAGTCGACATAGTTCGGCGCTTTCTCAAACCGCTTGAAAGTGGGTCCGCCTTGCCGCGAATCCACGTCGCATAGCGCAACGATGTTTTCCGATACCAGGCCGCTGAGATTCTGCGCACCCCGGCCACCGACGCCGACCGCGGCAATGTTCAACTTCTCGTTGAACGACTTGTACCCTAGCGCTTTCAGTGAAGGAACGCTGCCGAAACCAGCCGCCGGAATGGCCCCAGCGAGCAGTGAGCCGAAGAAGAAATGTCTACGGGAAACTTCAAGGTTCGACATTGGTTTCCTCCATTAAGCGCTCGCGAACGACACCAGCTTCTCGACGTTCCACTTGGAATCCGGCTCAATGGTGATATGCGTGCCCGCATAGAGTTGGCGCACCGCATCCACTTTCGCTGTGTCGCCCTTGGCATTCACCGCTCCCGCGAGCACAATCCGCTGCGGCGCAATGGAAGCTGCTACTTCCGGCAGATCCGTGTGATTCAACAGGCCCGGCACAAAGTTCCCGAAGGGATGGCTATAAATCTCAGTGTCCACCACGTCGCGAAAGGATGTGAGCCCACCGGAAAGATACAGCCCGTCGATCCGCTTATCGAGCGCGGCGGCGAACAACGCCGGTACTGTGAGCTTTTGAGTTGCCGCAACCAAAATACGCCTCTGGGCCGTCGCCGGATGCTGGTGCAAAGCGGCGACAAACGCTAGAATATCGGCCACCCGTTGCCCAACCAGTGGCTTGCCCAGCATCAATGAACCCCACGCGTAGTTTTCCTCCAGCCGGTGTGAAGCTGCATAATCCGCGTGACCCGAACCAAATTCCGGAGCGACAGCGCCAACTCCACGAATGTCGGCTGCGCAGACTACCGGACTCCCCGGCGGAAGATCCGCATCCGGCTGGAACCAGAGCCGCTCCGCTGTCACTGTATCCAGCACCAACAGAACCGGCTTGTCCGGCGCAGTATCTTTGGCCGTGAGCAGCCATGCAGGAAGCCATACCGCGGCGTCCGGCCGGACTTCGAGAACTTCGATGGCCAGTCGGGGCGTTTGCTGCCGCGAGATGATTTTCGAGGTGGATGGGAAGCGCGATACGCGCAGTAGCTCATCTAGCGGCACCGGCGTGCGCTGCACCTGTCTGGATTTATTCAGAGTGAAAGCCGTCGCGCTGTGCAGCGAATGGACCACGTTGCCGGATTCCGTGGCGCGTAGCACCGCAGCCGCCTCGGGATTGACGGGAGGCTCTTCGTGCACCGGCTCAGCCGATCCCTGCAGCCATCGCCTAAACCAGTTGTAGACCAGCATGCGGCTGTCATAAGCCAGCGAATGCGGTAGCGGAGTATCGGCCCATTTCAAACGGTCGGCGTGCTTCAAAGTGCTGTAGGTCTTCTGCAGCTTTTGGAATTCCTGCCAGCCGTTCTTGATGTATTCGGAGGAGTAGGTCGCGTAGAAATCGCGGTCGCTAGGCCAGATCAGCATCGGCCTGGGCGCGAAGGAATAGAAAAGATCCCAGCGATCGAAACCCGCGGGTCCCGCGTCGATGAGATCCTGCTCGGCGTCGTCGGTCGACCCGGGCGAGACGAAGGGGATCGCAGCCAGGTTTTCGGTGTTCCCCATGCACACCGCGGCGGCCGCCAGACGTTGGTCGGCGCCTGAGAGCAGCATCGTCAGGGTGCCGCCTCCCGAGTGCCCGGTGGTTCCCACGCGTTTTGGATCCACAATGGGAAGAGAGAGCAGGTAGTCCAGGCTGCGAACCGCATCCCAAAGCTGGAAACGCGTAGCGGTGTCGCCAAAGAGCAGCATCTGTTTACCAGGCACAGTGTGCTCCGAGTCGGTATCCTGCAGCCGCGTATGCGTACCAGAGGAATCCGGATATTCAATACGCTCGCCCTCACCCATCGGATCAAACGCCAGAACAACGAAGCCGAGCTGGACCAATCCTTGGCAGCAGCGTTGGTAATTCGGATGGAACCTACCATCGTCAGTGTGCCCCATCTGGAACAGAACGGCGGGAAATGGGCCGTCGCCCTGCTTAGGAACGTAGAGGTTCGCCGAAACGAACAAATTCGGCTGGCTCTCGTAAATTACCTTGTCCACTCTGTAATGTTCCCGCTCGAGCGATCCGGTGGTGCGCGCGTTGAGCGCGGTGCGCTCCGGCATCCCACCGATCAACTTCCATAGAGTTTCGCGCACCCAATTCTGCCGCGCATCGATCGCCGCCTGGGTGACCAGCTTGGCCAGTTCAGCGTCGCGTTTTTCGACAGCCTGCTTGGCGAGTCCGCGCAGGTAATCCGGAAGGCAGCGCGAGTAGGCATGGAATGGCGTCCCCGGAAAAGACGCCTGCGCGGCTGAACGCGCCGGGAATGCGAGCGCGCCGGCCGCGCCGCTAACCAGAAACGAGGAGAAGAGTTCTCTTCGGGTCATGATGTCCAGAATAAAAATGAGTTGGCAGGCGAGCGCCTGCCCCACATGTAGATCATCCTAGAATATGAACTTCAACGCAATCTGCAGAATGCGCGGATCGTTCGCCGCCAGGATCTGTCCAAACGACCCATCCGTCACTGTAGTGTCGATACCCGGATGGTTCAAACCGTTCTTGGTCGAGAGCGGGAAGTTCACGTTATTGAACAAATTGAACGCCTCCACGCGGAACTGCAGCGAAGCACGCTCCGCAAATTTCGTATCCTTGATGAGCGCCGCATTTGTCGTGAAGGTGGGCGGTGTCCGCAATATGTTCTTCCCCGTGTTGCCGAAGGTGCCAGGCGCATTTACCGTGAACGCCGAGGTATTGAAATATTCTTGAACCATCGCTCCGGTGGACCGTCCGGAACCGAGCATCACCGGACCTCCCACGTAGTCGGCCTTGTCTTCGTAGTTCCCGCTGAAAGAGTTGTCCACTCCACTGTAAATTGAGAATGGGAACCCGCCCTGCCAGGTCACCGTACTGCTCAGATTCCAGCCGTTGACGAGTTTGCCCGCCACTCCCTTTGCGCCAACGTGCGGCAATTGGTACACGCCGGAGAACTTGAAAACATTCCGGATGTCATCATCGGACGGGCCGTAGTCGAAGTGCCGGTCGAATGGTACAGTATTGTCGCCATAGGATCCGCTGAGCGGCGCAAAGTCATCCAGCTCTTTGGCCCACGTGTAATCCGCCAACAGCGTCAAGCCATGCGTAAGGCGCTTTTCCACCGTGAGCTGCAGACCATTGTAGTTGGAGTTGATGTTGGAGTCGATCTCGTTCACCGGGCCGTAGTTCGGATTCAATCGCCGGGCCTGCTCGTTGTTCGCGTTGGATTGGCCGGGAATGTAAATCACGGGATTGGCCTGATACAGGCCCTCTTCCTGGTCGCCCGTGCCGGATAGATGAACTCCTTTGTTCCCGACGTACGCCGCACGCACCAGCCAACTGGCGCCGAGTTGACGTTCCAGCGTCAGGTTCCAAAGATAGATCACCGGCAGCTGATAGTTTTGCGCGAAGATCTGGTAAAAGGTCAGCGGTCCCTGCGGGAATGGTGCGCTCGATGGGACCGACTTGTTGAGGCCGCCGAAGAACTGCGGGAAAGGATTGGACACGCCGGCGCTGCCATACGGATTTTGAAAACTCACACCAGGCGCGATGACGTTCCCGCCGCTCACGGTTTCATACAGGTTCACGATCGGAGCAAACGGCGGAATACCGACCACATCCTGGAAGGCCACTGTATTGGGGATGGCGTAGTAGATTCCCCCGCCGCCGCGGATACTGGTCTTGCCGTCGTCCGTCAGCCGGTAAGCGAATCCAAGTCTAGGAGCAAAATTCGCCGCAGAGCTCTTGATGGATGCCGATGGGCAGCCCGGATCGTGATTGCTTCCGCCAAAAAGCAATCCCAGGGGCGCATTCGGGAATCGCGTGGATTGTGCACCCGGTACGTAGCACCCCACCCGTCCTTCACTGTCTTGATACGGGAACCAGGGATCCCAGCGCAGCCCCAGATTGAGCGTGAGGCGAGGAGTGACGCGCCAATTGTCCTGTACGAACGCGCTCCACTTGATGCCGGTGAAGTTTAGGTAGATGCCACCGTCCTGCGTGAAGAGCTGGGCTTGTCCGAGGATAAAATCCGCCATGCTGCTGCCCGAAAGAGCGCCTTCGAATCCGAACACACCGTTCTGCTGGTACGTGTTCGCCATCGGTGCGCGGATGCGCAGCGCTTCTGCACCGAAGTGAAGCTCGTGTCCGCCCTTTATGAATGTGATGTCCTCGCGGCCAGTCTGACTGCCGCGATCGAAGTCGCCCAGATGATTGCTCTGGATGCTGAAGCCTCCCGAGACACCGATCGAGATCTCGCACGAACCAGTGGTCTGCGCAATTTCCACGCCCGCTGCGGGGAGACAAAAGGGTGCGCCCGACGTCGATCCGCCGTTCTGCTGGTTCCAGCCGAACCAGGTGTTTAGTAGCAGGTGTGGACTCACGCTATACGTGTCAGTGAAAGCGATATTCTGCACGCGCACTTGATTGCCGCCGGCTATTTCGAGCAGGTCGGTCTTCGAAGCAAATGCCGGTTGGTTGAAGTTCGTCCAGAAGTACCGGCCGCTGAGTTGATGTTTGCCGCGGATGTAATCCACCTTGACCATGAACTGGTCGTCGTTCTGGATCTGTGGCGCTCCGGGGTAAGTGATCTGCTCTCCAGGACCATTGGGTAACGGAATATCGTTCAGCAAATACTGGGATACCGGGCTGAGACGGCTGGCAGGAATCTGGTTATTCGCGAATGGAGCGTTGTTGTTCAGCGGATCGGTGAGCTGTACGCCTAGGTCTGAGAAATTTCCCATTCTCTCGGCCGCAGTGGGCACGAAGGCAATGGAGCCCTGCGCCGTCTGCCGGATTCGCGTGCCCTGATAGGTGCCGAAGAAAAACAGATGGTCCTTTTGGATGGGACCGCCGATGCTGCCACCAAACTGATTGCGCTTCAGTGTATCTTGCGTGGGTGCGAAAAAGTTGCGCGCGTTTAGGTCGCCATTGCGCACAAATTCGAATCCATCGCCGTGAATCTGGTTGGTCCCGGATTTTGTGACGACATTTACCACCCCCCCTACTGAGTTGCCGTACTCCGCGCTTAAGTTGCTATCCGCCACGCTGAACTCCTGGATGGCATCGGGATTCGGGAAAGGCAGGTTCGAGTTGATATAGCTGTCGTTGTAGTCGACGCCGTCCATCTGATAATTGATGCTGCTCGCGGATGTGCCGTTCGCTTTCGCGTACTGCTCTCCTGGATAAGTTCCACCTTCGCAGTTGGTAGTGCAATAGTGCGTGGACGCGTCGGTGATGCCGGGCGCCAGAAATACCAGTTGTTGGACTTCGCGTCCATCCAGCGGCAGATCCACAATCTGACGCTCGCTGATTACCTGGCTGACCGTCGCCGATTGCGACGTCACCAGCGATGCATCCGCGGAGATCGTGACCTGTTGCGACACCGCGCCGACGCTCAGCGTGATCTTCTGCGTGACAGCTTGACCCACATCCAACTGGATGCCGGACTGCACGTAGGTGGTGAGCCCCGTCTTTTCGGCGGTCAGCTTGTAGTTCCCGACGGGCAAACGGGAGAAGAGATATTCGCCGGCGGAGTTGGAAGTAACGCTCTGGGTAAATCCGGTGTCCGTGTTCTGCACGGTAATCTTGGCGTCCGGCACTACCGCTCCGGTTTGATCCGCCACGGTCCCACTCAGACTGGCTGTGGTGTATTGACCGGTGGCGCGGTTGGCCAACAACAATAACGCAACCAGGGTTCCGGCAACGAATACAAAAAAGCTACGCGCTGTGTATGTCATATTTTTGTTCTTCCTGGGGCAACGTGGCGTGAGCGTTAACAACAGCAACAGGTAGTAAAGTTGCGATTGATACCGCGCATTGTAGATAGAGAATACGGAGATTTGGGCTCAATGTCAAGAGGCTGACACAAGAAATCTTGCCTTGGCTAGCGCTCGATACGAAACTCATTGCCCGCGATAGCCGCCACTCCACCGTCCCCTTGGACAGGCCGATTCGCGAAGGGCAGCAGCGGGAACAGGAGCTCCGCGACTCGATAGGACTCCTCCAGGTGTGGATAACCAGATAGGATGAATGTTTCGATCCCCAAATCGGAATATTCGAGCAACCGCTGGGCAACGGTCTCGGGATCGCCCACCAGCGCCGTCCCCGCGCCACCGCGGACCAGGCCGACACCCGCCCAGAGATTTGGGCTGATCTCCAAATTATCGCGACTGCCGCCATGCAGCGCGGACATGCGCTTTTGGCCTTCCGAATCGAAACGCGCCAGCGACTTCTGCGCGTTCGCAACGGTCTCATCATCCACGTATTGGATAAGTTCGTTGGCCGCGTTCCACGCTTTTTGCGCGGTCTCCCTCACGATAATGTGAAGACGAATGCCGAACCGGATGTTGCGGCCTAACTCCTCCGCTCGGCGGCGTACCTGCGCGATTTTTTCAGCCACCAGCGCCGGCGGCTCGCCCCACGTAAGGTAGACATCCACTTGCCGGGCCGCAAGCTCAATCGCGACTTTCGACGAACCACCGAAATAAAGCGGCGGATGCGGTTTTTGCACTGGCGGGCAAATCACCTTGGCGCCTTCAATGTTCAGATGCTTGCCTTTGAATGTGATCGGCTCACCGGATAGAGCGCCGCGCCAGACGGTGAGAAATTCGTCGGTGACCTCGTAACGCTGGTCATGCGACAGAAATACGCCTTCCGCCTTGGCTTCCTCTGGATCGCCGCCGGTAACGACATTGATCAACAGGCGGCCTCGCGACAAACGGTCGAACGTGGCAGTCATGCGCGCCGACAAAGTGGGGGACATGACTGCCGGGCGAACAGCGACCAGAAACTTCAGACGCTCAGTGAGCGGAATAAGCGAAGACGCCACTACCCAGGCGTCCTCGCAGGAGTTGCCGGTGGGAAGCAGCACGCCTTCAAAACCGAGCTGGTCGACGGCGCGCGCAATCTGCCCAAGATAGCCGTGATCGGTAACTCGCATCTGGCGAGTGGTGCCGAGGTAGCGTCCATCGCCTTGGGTAGGAATAAACCAGAAGAGTTTCATAAGATGTCGGTAATTCTTTGCCCCGTGCGATAAGCTTCCAGCGCCATCTGTACCGGACGCGTCGCTGAAACTCCAGCTTCAAAACTGGCGTTTGGCTTATTGACGCCGGTGATGGCGTCCAGGAAATTCCGCGTGTGAGCGCGCTCCAAATTTTCCGTGGAGCTCACCGTCTCGGGTGCGCCGCTGCGGGGCGTATATGTATATCCTTCGCGGGAAATATCCAGCAAGCCCTCGGTTCCTTCAAACAGCACGCTGGGATGATCGTTCCGAATCGATAACACGGAGGATTCAAAGCTCAGGTTCCAGTCGTGGTACTCAATCAACGCGCTCGTAGTATCGGGATTGCGGCGACCGTCCTTGAGCACATAAATCCCTCCCTGGGCGACGGCGGATTGAGGCGCGTAATCATCCAACATCCATTGCGCAACGTCGGCCCAGTGCGTGAGGATATCGGCCAGCAATCCTGCGCCATACTCGGGAAAATACCGCCAGGAATCATACCGGACCGCCTCGTAAGGAATGTGCGGCGCCGGTCCGAGGAAGCGTTCCCAGTCCAATCCCGCGGGCTTTGGCCCCGGCGGAATTTCACGGCGCTGCCATGGGAAGTTATGCCACACGCAGCGGGCGTATAGCACTTTGCCCAGCCGCCCGGCTTGGAAGATTTCCCGCTTCGCCCGCCAATAGTGCGCTCCACTGCGCTGCTGCATGCCGCACTGGAGAACCGTGCCGCTTCTTTCGAGAGCTTCGGCCAGTTGGGTTCGTTCCTGCCATTTGTGGATGGTGGGTTTTTCGAGATAAACATGCTTGCGCGCGGCGAGCGCCGCAGTTGCAAGCGTGGCGTGCAAGTGATCGGGCGCTGCGATGACAACCGCGTCGACACCCGCGAGTGCCAGCGCCTCTTCATGCGCCACGAGTTGCTTCACCGAATCCGGGAGTTTGAACGCGGCCACGGCGCGTGTTCGCTGGACATCGTAAATGTCGCAGATTGCCACTAGTTCAGCGCGACTGTCAGCGAGCAATCCCGCTCCAACTTCACGTCCGCGCCGCCCAACTCCAATCATCGCCACACCGATTCGCGAGTTTGCTCCGAGGACGCGGCGGTAGGATGCCGCCGTCATCGCTGTGGCGGCCGCACCTCTCATCACTTCACGTCTGGTAAGCGGGAAGTTCATGCTAATCCAATATATCCCATTGTCAATCGATTTTGTTCAGTTTCTTAAATCATCCAAACTGCTCGCGCAATGCGGCGATGGCCGGCGCTACCGCGTGCTCGCCTGGTTTCGATCCGTCCTCGCGCTCCTCTTCCGCCAGCACCCAGCCCCGCCAGCCAGTCTTCTTGAGTACTACGGCCACCTGTGCCAAGGGAAAGTCGCCGGAACCGAGCGGGACTTGCCGGCCATCACGAAAGTCGCGCAGGTGCAGACCGGAGATCCGCCGATGGTTCTCCTCGAGAAATGCTGGAACATCGGCGCCGCCTTGGAACGCGTGGCCTGCGTCCAGCAGAAAGCCCACCTCGCTCGGATCGGTGAGGCGCAACAGGCCCTGGAACTCCCAGGCGGAGTTGCTGAATTCCTTGTTGTGATTGTGATATGCCAGTTTCATTCCCCGCTTCTTCGCCGACACCGCGGCTTGATGGAGACCCGCCACTTTGCGCGCTAACTCATCGCCGCTCGATACCGGTGCACCGCTCAATATCAAACGTTGTGCGCCCAGTGCTCCGCCGGTCTGGCAGACTTTTTCGTACAACTCCGCGGGCGCGATATGCGTCGCTTCGTCATACTGCGACAGGAAAATGTGGACACCGAAGAATTGCAATCCTGACGACGCGATCTTCTGGCGCGCGGCCTCGATATTCTCCGCTTGCGATTCCAGATTGCGGAAACCGGTCTCGAAACCCGCGAAGCCGAGCTCGCGAATCTTTCCCATCACCGTGAGCAGCGTGTCGAAGCGAGCCGGATCCACGGGCCATGCGTTTGTCTGGCAGCCGAGCGAAATTCCGCGCATCGAGTCCGCGAGTAGATAGGATGACGCTAAGCCCATCACGAAAGCCCGGCGAGCTATCATTGCAAACGTCCCTTCATCGATCTACATGATAGACGAAAAACCATCGGCGCCGGATCGCTTGCGCTGGACCATCCTCGCTCTGCTGTTCTCCATAACAGTCATCAATTTTATAGACCGGCAAACGCTCTCCATACTGGCGCCGAAGCTGAAAGAGAGCTTCCACTTCAACAGTACAGAGTACGGCCGCATCGTGGCATCCTTTCAGTTCGGCATGATGGTGGCGGAATTCCCGATGGGAATTTTGATGGATCGTCTCGGCGCGCGTTTCGGCTTTTCCTTCGCGGTGCTGTGGTGGTCGCTCGCCACGGGGCTGCATGCTTTCGGCCGCTCGGTGTGGACTTTCGCTGTGTTGCGCTTCTGGATGGGCACGGGTGAGTGCGCCAATTTTTCGGGCGCCATGAAAGTGGTCACGCGCTGGTTTCCGGAAAAGGAAAGAACGCTGGCGGTTGGAGTGTTCAATGGCGGGTCCATGATCGGATCCATCCTGGCGCCGCCCTTAATTGTTGCTCTCAATCAGTGGTTCGGATGGCAGACGGCGTTTCTGGTGCCGTCGGTCTTTGGTGTGGTTTGGGTGATCTGTTGGCGCCGGATCTATCTCATGTCAGCGGGCGAGGAGCGTGGCGCAACGGGCAGCGCGGCGACCCCAGCGGTGAGTGCGCTCGCATTACTGCGCTACCGCCAGACCTGGGCGCTGATGCTGTGCCGATTCTTAGCCGGGCCCGTAATGCAATTCTTCTGGTACTGGATGCCGGATTACCTCTACAACGTTCGTGGCATGAGCCTGGTGGCGATCGGCGCCTTTAGCTGGCTGCCGTATCTGTTGGGCGATGCAGGCAGTATCGGAGGAGGTTGGGCGGCGGGCAGGCTGCTATCGAAGGGACTCCGGCCGTCGATGACGCGCGGGATCACCATGACCATCGGCGCAGTATGCTGCCTCGGCAGCCTGGCTGTCGTAGCAGCGCCGAACGTCGCGTGGGCCATCGCGATTATCGGCGTGGTACTGTTCGGCCACACTTTTTATTCCGCCAACATGTTCGCTTCCATCAGCGACCTATTTCCCGCCGCCGCCGTGGGACGTGTCACCGGACTCACCGGCCTGAGCGGTGGCCTGGGCGGCATCCTGTTCCCCCTTGCGACCGGCTATCTGGTAGATCATTATTCGTACGCGCCGGCGTTCACGATTGCCGCTGTGCTGCCGTTGGCAGGAATGTGCGCCCTGTTCTGGCTCGCACCCGGGCTCGCTCCCGTGCGGTTCTCGGAGGAAGTGGCCCGCAAAATGAGACCAGGAAATAATTAGAGATCCCAATTGCGCGTTGCAGATTTGGAACTGCGGGAATGGTGGGCGCGACACACTTGCTCCAGTTTTGAAGTTGTCCAGTCTCCCTCAAATTTGGGCTTCTCTGGCCACCTGTAGCATAGCGACCGTATTTGGTCACTCGACATCCCGTGGTCGGTCCATCCTCTAACGATCATTCAGCTTGCACTCGCCCCCGTCATTGAAGGTCCGGGTCACCTCAAATGTCTTTGTGCTTTTATCATCCCGCACTACAACGGGCGTGCTCGGCGAGGCTGAATACTACCGACCCGTCGGCATCTTTGGCTTCTAGAAAAACCGTAAAGTCACCGCTATTTTCGACCACCGAAAACTCATAAGGGGAATTATTGGGGCGCAGAGCATTGCGAGTCTTAACGTCTTCTTCTACTTGTAATCTGCGTTCCTTGAATATGTTCGGCAGAGAGCATGAGGAACGCGCAGCTACCCAGTCGAACTTGGGCGTTTCCTTCGCCACTTGGTCGCTCACTCTTTCACATCCAAAAGCGCTTCACCGAACTTGAGCCGGCGTAGCCGGCAACCGCCAACATCACGCTCTGGAAATTCGATCACCGGCGCCCGCCGCCACGAGCTCCTCCGGCGCCGGCTGACTGTCTCTGTTGCATCTGCTGCATCTGCTGCGTGTGTGCTTGATGCATTTGCTGCGTCTGTTGCTGGTGCTTCTGCTCCACTTGCTGCACTCTTTCTGGAGCAGCCTTCTGTTTCGCCAACTGTTGATGTTCCTTTTCCTGCGTCTGCTGGAGTTTTTGCCGATCCTGGTTCTGCTTCGCGATTACCTTTTCCTGCTCCTTCTGGTATTTCTGGTCCTGCTTCGCGTTCCCCGTCTTGGAAGTAGCGGGGCGCTCGATAGGCGGCAGTTCCTTAGGATGGGACGCAAGGTTGGCGCGAGGAGTCGCAGTGGTTGGCGGCGCGCCGTGGTTCGCAGAAAGCCGTTGCTGGGGGTTATTGTGGGCAGCCCAAGCATGTTGCGTTTGAGCGGATACAGGCCCAATATGTTTGCCACGCGCGGCAGCCTCTTCTTCAGACGTGGCGCGCGCGTTGAGCCCGCCATTACCGCCGTTGTAGCTGACGCGGTTAACGTTCTCGTTCACCCTTTCGTTGTAAACGTTGTGGATGGCGTTGGTGTCCAGCCGATTCACCGCAGAGTTGTAGAAAAAATGTCCGTTATCCCAGCGGCCACCTTCATAACCATGGCCGAAGTATCCGAAGCCATAGTCGATTCCGCCGTAGAACCCTACTGACAGGCCCCAGTAGCCTTCATTGAAAAAAAATCCGCTCCCGGCCCAGCCCCAATAGCCCGGAGTCCACAGGTAGCCGACCTCGGGGGCCATCACCCACGTGCCCGGTACCCAGTAATACTCACCATCCCAAGCCCAGTACCCAGGCGTCCAAATATAACCGTCGCCGGGGCATATGGGCTGCTCGTAGGCGGGCAGCTCAGGGGGCGCGACTGTGATGGCTACGCCGACTTGCGCAAAAGATACCGTCGACAGGAACAGTGTTGCTCCTGCCAACAATAGTGTACGAATGAAGCGAATATGCATCGTGTCTCCTCTCGCCAATGATCCATCGGCTACCGGCAAGCGCCGGTTCAACCCTCGGTAATGTGCACGAGGCGGGCCAACCCCTTCTGGATCGGGCATGTCCTCGTGGAATCGCCGGGGAACAGCGCCGCAGCTTAAGAGGCGCATAAGTGGCGTCCGATTACCGGCTGGTGCGGCCGTGACCACCTCTGGTCACATGACCATATATCGTTATCGCCCTGGGGGCCTAATCGAGCGCCAACGATTGCTAGCTCGTGGAGATGCAAGTATTGGCATGGGCCGTGCACGCACTAGGAATGGCGCCGTTAAGGCCCAGCCGTACAAATAGGAGAAAAACACATGAAAGCCAGTACCGAAGACAAGATCAAAGGCAGTTTTCACGAAGTGAAGGGTAAGGTCAAAGAGAAGGCAGGCCAAGCCGCCAACAATCCTAACTTAGAGGACAAAGGCACGGCCGAGAACGTGGCCGGCAAAGTTCAAAAGAAAGTCGGCCAGATTGAAGAAGTGTTCGAGAAGTAAATGAGGACGGCTCCGTCCGGAGCACGTTTTTCGCTCGGCGCGATTAATGCGCCGGGCGGTGCATTGCATCGTCACCCTTCACCGTGGAACCAGGCTCGCCGCGTCACCCAAAAAAGGGCGCCTGCCCGTACAAGTCAAAATAAACATGAATTGCTTTGCGGAGTGGTGTGCCTGGTCGATCCGGCGCGCGTCTCCGGCTTCCAATTCAGTTTAAAGACCAAAAGAGGTCACATGACCGAATGAGGTCGATGTTTTTTGACGATGGACACTCGGCTTCCGCTCGCAGATTTCATCTGAGAGCCGCCGTGGCAGCTCTTCTTGGGGGCTTTTGGCAACAGGATTCGACAGGCCATGCGGCGCGGGCTTCGGGTTGCATTACCTGAGAGTGAGTTGCAATCGAGGCAACCCTTATGAAAAAAATTGACGTTCTAGCTACAGCAATTCTGTTCTTGCTTCCCGGAGCCGTTGTTCCCGTTTACGCGCAGGGACACGAACAGGAGAAGCAACCAGAGCAGAAACAACAGCAACAAGCTAAGCCTGCACAGAAACAGCAACAGGCCAAGCCGGCAGCGCAACCGCAACACGCACAGAAACAGCAACAGGCCAAGCCGGCAGCGCAACCGCAACATGCTCAGAAGCAGCAACAAGCCAAGCCAGCAGCACAAGCACAACAAGGTCAGAAACAGCAACAGGCCAAGCCGGCAGCGCAACCGCAACGCGCTCAGAAACAGCAACAAGCCAAGCCGGCGGCGCAACGCCAACAAGCTAGCCGGACACAGCCCGCGGCAGGCCATGGGAGTATTCCTGACGCTAAATTCCGTGCCAGTTTTGGCAGCGGCCACACGTTTCACGTGAACCGTTCCGACTTCGCCGGCGGGGGACGACGTTTTCAATACGGCGGTTATTCGTTCAATCTTGTGGAGGCGTGGCCTGTGGCGTGGCTCTATACTGACAACGTTTACGTTGACTTCCTGAATGGCGAGTATGTCCTGGTCGATCCCGTCCATCCCGGCGTGTATCTTTCAATCAACATCGGTTGACCAATCAACGCCTGTTGACGTGCCGCCCGGCGGGGCTAGCGATGCAGCAATCTGAGCCCGCCGGTGCGTGCCCCCTCCGAACTTGATTCGCAGCTTCCTGGCCCGCGGCGTGCTCATCCTCTGGCATGGCATCCACAATCACAGAGCAGCTTGCGACCACAATCGAAGAGCCTCTCGCGCGGCTGGTGGCATTCGAGCCCACCACGTTACCGGTGTTGAGCGTCTACCTGAACACTCAGCCTGATCAGCATGGACGTACACCCGACGTGGCGCCGTATCTTCATCGGGAATTCAAAGCTCTGGCCCGGACCTGGGAACCGAATTCGCCCGAGCGTCACAGCTTCGAGCGGGACGTGGAGCGAATCATTTCCTATGTCACCGAGAAAATCGACCCCGCAGCCAACGGTGTCGCGATATTCGCGTGTTGGGGCATGGAAGAATTCTTCGAGGCAATTCAGTTAACCACCCCTGTCAACGAAACCCGCGTGTATGCCTACAACCAACCTGACTTGTTTCAACTGGCCCATCTCGATGAGCAATACCCGCGGTACGCCGCGGTGCTCACGGATACGAACACGGCGCGTATCTTTGTCTTCGGGCTGGGCCATGTTATCGACGCGGAAGAAGTGAAAGGCAAGAAAGTTCATCGAGTCAAGGTCGGTGGATGGTCGCAAGCCCGCTACCAGCGGCGCGTGGGGAACGCCCATCAGGAGCACGCCAAAGAGGTGATTGAGCGGCTGGCGCAGATCGTGCGCGACGATCACGTCAGTCACATCATTCTTGCCGGAGATTCGGTTGTGATTCCGCTGCTTCAAGAACAACTGCCTCAGGAAATGGTTCCCATGGTGGAGGTGATGAAACTGGATATTCATGCCTCCGATCAGGATGTCCTGACTGCCACTCTAGAAAAGCTACAGGAGCAGGAAGCCAAGACCGCGGGGGAAAAAGTGGACCGGCTGATCGAGCAATATCGCGCCCGCGGATTGGCAGTAGTGGGGTTCGAGGAGACGCTCGATGCACTGGCCAATGGGCAAGTCGATGAACTGCTCATCAGCGGCGCGCTTGAGGCGAGCCATCCCCAGCTGGAGGAAGTGGAAGCCATCCTCGCGCCGGAGATCCCCGATTCTCAGGGAGGAACTGAGAGCGAAGAACCACGGCAGGTCTCTCTTCCCGATCTGTTGGTGACGAAAGCCAAGCAGACCGGAGCGGCTGTGACGTTTATTGAAGACGCAACATTGCTCGAATCGATCGGCGGTGTTGGGGCGTTCTTGCGATGGCGTGCGTAAATTGGCACGGCTCGTTTGGCGGGTTCAATAAAAGATCGAGCAACCCCCTTTTGCCCTTCTGAGTTCAGGGATGCGCTCTTCGTGGGCTCCAATTGGCAAGAATCTGCAATGTGCCGGCCCGGGCCTTCAGACTTCGGAGGTATCTTCTTCGATCTCGCCCAAGTCGGGCTTGCGGTCCTTTATCTCAATATCCTCGTCCGCCCAATCAAGCGGCAGGTTTTCTAACGGCAGCTAGCGGGTCTGCAGAAACTGTGCAAAGTTGTCTCCCGCTTGCCCAACCGCACGCGCCAGACTCAGCTTCGCCACATTGTGCGCGAACACGCTATTGATATAGTCCAGCTCCGCGCCCGCGACGGACTCCTGGGACTGCACTACCTCAACGTTGTCGGTCACTCCTGCCTCATAACGCTGGCGGGTCAATTTGAGATTTTCTTTCGTCACCTGAAGATTCTCCGTCGCAACCTCCACCTGGCTCCTGGCCGCCTCCAGGTCGAGATAAACTTTCCGGACATCGGCTTCTACTTGCCCGCGGAGGTCTTCCAGTTCCGCCTGCCGTTGTGCTAAGGCCGCGTTGGCCTGCTCGATATCGCCCTCGATCCGGCCGCTCTGCCAGATCGGAAACTTCAGGCTGCCAACTACCGCAAATGTCCCGTGAGCATTGGAAGGGTTGGTCCCAATGGCGCCGTAGTCGGCGCTTAGAGAGAGCGCTGGAAGACGTTCTGCGCGCGCAGCGGATCGCGAACGCTCGGCGGCCCGGACCTGTGCTTCCGCCGCCTGCAAGTCCGATCGTTCGCTGACGGCTTGCTTCAGCGCGTCTTCCAGCGTGATGGCGGGCGCCGCCGCGAACGGCACGTCATCGACGAGGTCGTACCGATCGTTGGGCGGAAGGCCGGTCATTCGCGCCAGGTTGATTTTCTGTTTGCCAAGGTCATTCTGGAGCGACGCCAAGCGCTGCTGTTCGGTCAGCATTTGGATTCGGCTACGGTTTACGTCGATCTGCGCGACCAAACCGACGCTACGCTGCTGCGAAGTCTGCTGATAGAGCGCATTGGCGGTTTCCAGTTGAGCGCGCGCGGAGTTCACTCGGGCTGCGGCCGCGATCACCTGGAGATACGCGCCGCCCACCGCCAAGACCACTAGATCTCGCGCGTCCTTTCCCGAGAGTTGGTTGGCGCGTAGATTTTCCTTAGCCGAACGATAGTTGTTCCATGCCGTCATGTCCGCAACGGTCTGCGTTAGGGTTGCTCGCAAGTCGAAATAGTTGAAGGGACCGACGATGGTGGGAATCGAGAACCCGAGGGAGGGAGGAAGCTTGAAGTGCAGACCACTCGTCACCAGGGAGATTTGTTCGACTGTCTCCGAAAGATTGCCGTTGACGTTGGGTAGCAAGGCGCTTCGAGCCACTCTGCTTTGACCATGGGCTTGCCGGACTGCTTGTGTGATGCCGAAGGCTCCGAGATTATATTTGAGACCGCGGTCTACAGCATCGCGCAATGAAAGCTGGCCGGAAAAGGGGGTCTTGCCTGCGGCGCTACCGGCATACGGCCCGTCCACCTGAATCGTTGGGTTGATGGTATTCACGCTGGTTGTGGTTCCGGGCACGGGCGATTCCGTCGCGGTAACCGACCCGCTCTGGCCCGTTCGACCGGAGAGCGGCACCTGGTCGGCCCGCGTAGTTTGCCCGAAGGAAAGAGTTGCGACACTGGCCGCAATCAGGAACATCGCGCCCGCCCCGCACGTCCCAGTCGGGAATCGTTCTCGAACCGTTGTGTTATTCACGTCGCCCTTTCTGTTCTAGCTGAGCTGTTTTCGAAAACGCCACACGCTCAGCGAACCCAGCACGAGCGTAATAATGAGGAGGGCCAGGAAATTGGGCCAGAGATCCACAAAGCCGCTGCCCTTGAGCATGCTTGCGCGGGCAATGACCGCGAAGTGGTGGATCGGGTTCACAATGGTGAACGGCTGTAGCCACTTGGGCATTGCCTCCACCGGATTCAGCGCCCCCGCCGTCGCATTGAGTGGAGGATTGATGAAGAAGGCCATCAATTGGGCCTGCTGGGCCGACTTGGCGAAGGTCGCGTTTACCGTGCCGATGCTGATGCCCGACAAAATACACAGAGCGGCACCCAGGAGCACCAGAGGAAGCCCGCCATGGAAGGGCACACCGAACGCGAATTTCATCACTGCGACCCCCAGCAGGGACGTCAGGAACAATAGGACAAACAGCGGCACAACTTTCGCGATGATGATTTCGGACGTGGTTGCCGGTGACATCAACAACTGTTCCATGGTGCCGGCCTCGCGCTCTTTCACCATCGACGCGGCTGCGACCAGCGAACCGTTCAGAATCAATAACAACCCAAAAACGCCGGTGACGATGAACCACGAATCCTTCAGCCCCGGATTGTAGAGATAAGCCGGGCGTAGCTCGGCCTGGCCCTGCCGGCTGACATTCTGAGCTCCGATCTGGGTGAAGCTGGCATGCAGTCCCCCGGCCCGCAGGCCGGAGTTGTAAATCTGAATCACGCCCTGCGCGTAGCCTTGACTGATGGCCGCTGTGTTGGCGTTCATGGCATTCAAGAGGAACTGCACAGTAGTTTGGTGGCCGCGCTGCAAGTCCCTGGCGTAGTCGTAAGGAATGACAACTCCCGCATCGACCTTCCCCAGGCCGATGGCGTCACCCAGCTTGTCGACGGACGCGTAATAGCTGACCAGCCGAAAAGTTCGGCTCTCGCTCAGTGTGGCAACCAGCTCGCGGCTCTCCGGCGTTCGGCTGTCATCCACCGCTCCGAGCTTTATGTTGGTCACATCCGCGCTTAGCGCGAAGCCCAACAGTAACAACTGCAGCGTGGGAGGAATAATCAGAGATAGAGCCAGGCGGCGGTCGCGCCGCATCTCACCGAACTCCTTGCGGATGAGCGCGCGCAGGCGATGATTGAAGACAGGGGCCATGGTGTTACGTGCTCAACTGCATGCGGCGCATGGTGCGCCACGCGATCAAGTAAAAGGTCACGCCGATGATTCCGATAACTACGACTTTGAACCAGGTGGCCGGCCAGCCGCCGCCTTCGAGTAGCGCGTCGCGAACGATCTCGATGTAATACCTGCCCCAGACGAAATTCGAGATCCAGCGAATTCCCGCCGGGATATTGTCGATCGGAAACATGAGACCCGATAGCAGGAACACCAATAAAAAACCGCCAAAAGAAATAGCCTGAATCGCGGCCACCTGATTCGGAATCGCCGCTCCCACCATGGTTCCAAACGCGGCCACACAGAAGGCGTAGAGCACGGTGGCAACGACGAATGGAGTCGGGTCTCCGGCAAAGCTCAGGCCGAAATACGTGAACAGCGGAATCAGCATCAGCAGACATTCCGCCACTGCCACGGCCATGAACGCCAAGATTTTTCCAAGCAGGAACTCATGCGCCGAGATGCTGGAAACATAAACCTGGAGAATGGTCTTCTGCTCCCCTTCCTTGGCCATGGCCAGCGACGCGAGTAATGGCGGGAACATCGATAGCCCCAGGACGAATATCGCCGGTGCAAGAAACTTCTCGGACGATCGGCCGGGGTTGTACCAGAACCGGATGGCCGTCTGCACGGGGTCGGTCCCGGAGGAACCGGCTGCTTGTTTGTGGAAGGCACGGGCAATCTGTCCCGAGTAGCCCGCGACTAGTTTGGCCGTGTTGGCGTCGGACGCATCCATGAGCAACTGCACGGGTGAATCGAGGCCGCGCGCCATGTCCCGGCCAAAATGCTCCGGTATGATTAGCGCCGCGTGAGCCGCGTTTGAGGTGAAGGCCAGTTCCGGCTGCTTGTTCACCGGCCAGGCCACAACGGAAAACGTGAGGGACGCGCGGAAGGCATCGATAAAATCACGCGAAGCGGGCGAGCCGTCCAGATCCTGGACAATGATGGGCAAGTTGCTCACCGTAAGCGATAGCGCTGTGGACATGAGAAAGAGCAGCATCAGAGGCAGGAATAGCGCCAACGCGAGAGTGCGCCAGTCACGAATGATCTGGGTCAGCTCTTTGCGGCTTTGCGCGAAAATGCGTCTCATTTCTCGTTTGTCCTAGTCTTCCGGGGCCCCGACTTTGCCCTCTTGACGCGCCTTTTCTACAACCCCAATGAACACGTCCTCCATGGAGAACTGTCCCTCCCGCATCTCGAGGACCCGGATGCCATTCGATTCCAGCTTTTCCTTCGTGGACTTTTCGCCGGTCGCCGCATCGTCATCAGTAATGACATGCAGCCGATCGCCAAACAGCGAGATCCGCCATGGTTCCGTATCTTTCTTGAGTAGATCCGCAGCCTTTTGCGGTTGGTCGACGATCACCTCTAACAAGTGGCCGGTTTGCTTGCCCTTGATCTCGGTCGGACTCCCCTCGGCCACCAGCTCGCCCGCGACCATGAAGCCGAGGCGATTGCACTGCTCCGATTCCTCCAGGTAGTGTGTGGTCACCAGAATGGCGGTGCCCGCGTCGGCCAGCCGGTTGATCATGGTCCAAAAGGCGCGGCGCGCCAGCGGATCCACTCCGGAGGTTGGCTCATCCAAAAAGAGGACACTCGGCTCATGCAGGATCGCCGCGCCGAAAGCCACCCGCTGCTTCCACCCACCTGGCAGGCTTCCCGTGACTTGGTCCTGTTTTCCTTCCAACCCGGAAAACGACAGCACCCATTGTATTTTCTCGTCGCGCTCGCGCTCCGGCACGCCGTAAACGCCGGCGAAGAAATTCAGGTTCTCCTTGATCGACAAGCCGTCGTACAAGGAGAATTTCTGCGACATGTAGCCCACCCGTTGGCGCACGGTTCCGGATCGCATGTCACGGCGGCCCGCTAGTAGCACGTCTCCTTGCGTCGGATCGAGAAGCCCGCATAATATCCGGATGGTTGTGGTTTTCCCGGCGCCGTTCGCTCCTAGCAGGCCGTAAATCTCGCCATATTTAACCTGCAAGCTCAAATTTTTTACAGCAGTGAAATTGCCGAACTGCCGCGTGATGTTGGTTGCGCCGATCGCCACCTGACCGCGCAAATCCTGATGCGAGTGATGCGCTGGAAAAGGCGTTTCGTCGACCACCTGCCCAAGGCTGCGGAGTTTGGCGACGAACACGTTCTCGAGTGTCGGCTCATCCACTCGCACTTCGCCGATCGCAAGCCCGGCCGCTTTCAGCTTCTCTTCAGCAAGGTGCTTCGCCGCATCCGGGTGATGGACCAACAGGTCCAGCCGGTCGCCGAAGCGTTCGACGTCCAGGATTTCTTGCTCAGGACCGCTCGATTGAGAAAGAACTCGCTCGGCTTCCGCCAAATTCTCCGTGCGCAGTTCCAGCCGCTTTGCGTGCAACCCTGCTCTTAGCTGCGCCGGCGTGCCCATCTCTTGAATGGTTCCCTCATGCATCAGTGCCACGCGGTGGCATCGCTCGGCTTCATCCATATAGGGCGTCGCGACAAGAATCGTCAATCCATCCGCTGCCAGGTGAGCGAGCGTGTCCCAGAATTCGCGCCGCGATACCGGATCGACGCCGGTGGTTGGCTCGTCCAGCAACAGTACGCGCGGCTGCGGCACCAATGCGCAGGTGAGCGCCAGCTTCTGCTTCATCCCGCCGCTCAATTTGCCGGCCAACCGGTCCGAAAAACGGTCCATGTCGAACATCTGCAGATAATGTGTGCCGCGCTCGGCGATCTCGCTGGGAGCGACGCGGCGCAGGTCGCCGATGTAGCGGATGTTCTCGACAACAGTAAGATCCGGATAGAGACTGAACGCCTGGGTGAGATAGCCGGTTTGGGCGCGCGCGGCCCGTGCTGGCTCGCCAAAAATTTCCGCAATGCCACTCGTGGGTTCCATCACCCCAGCCAAGATTTGAAACGTCGAGGTCTTGCCTGCTCCATCCGGCCCGATCAAGCCGAAAATCTCGCCATCGGCGATGTCCAAATCGATGCCGAGAACAGCTTCCACGGCGCCGTAGTGCTTCGAGAGCCGGCTGACTCGGATGGCCGTCTGTTTCGGCGGGTGGTCACACTGAGCTCCGGGAGCCGCTATCTCCTGATCTGCCGTTGTCATTTTCTTCGACTAGTTTCCGGCCATGTATCGCCTTGAGTGAGAATCTCGCCATCCACGGGCATCCCCGGCTTCGCAAATCCGATAGCCCCTTTCAATTGCAGCTTGACGCCAAACACCTGCTTCACTCGCTCGTCCTGAAAATAAGTATTCTCCGGCGTGAACGTGGCCTGAGGATCGATGCGTGAAACCCAGGCATCGATGGGCTGCTTTGTGTTGGAGTCCAGATACACATGCACCGGTTGTCCGATCTTGACCTTGCCAATCTGTCCCTCCGGCACAAATCCTCTGAGGTACACCTTGCTAAGATCCACCATCGTTACCAGGGCAGTTCCAGCAGTGACAACTTCCCCCGGCTCTGCCGCCCGCGTCACTACGACGCCACTGAAGGGCGCCAGAACCACCAGATCCTGCCGGTTTGCCTTAGCCTCGATCAATTGCCCGCGAGCTTGCGCGGTACTCGCCTGGGCGCTCGCAAATTCGGACTGCTGCTCTATGATCTGCCTTCGGGTCATCGCGACTTGGTCCGCGCGGATGCCGGGATTGTCGAGGTTCGCCTGCGCTGTCGTTAGTGCGCCTTTAGCAGCGTCAACCCGGCGGCTGGTCGCAGTGACCACCGCCGCTTGTGCACCAGCCGTCGCAATCATCTGTTTCGCCTGACGCTCTGAGGCTGCTCCCGTCTGCGCGAGCTTTGTGTAAGCGTCTCTGTCGAATGCCGCGATCTGATAGGAAGCTTGCTGCTGCGCCAAATCAGCCTCAGCAGCCGCCACTTCTGCTTCGGCCTGCCTTACGCGCCCCTCCGCGTCTACCTTCGACTGTGCGGTTTGAAGCTGATTCTGCTGCATCTGTTGTTGCAAAACACCAATCTGATCCAGAGCCGATTTGCTCTTGCCCTCCATGATCGAAACTCCCGCCTGCGCCTGGTCCTGGCGCGCGCGGACCTGCTCGTCGCTCAATATCGCAATGACATCGCCGGCATTAACCGCGTCGCCTTCGCGGAACCTGATTTCGAGAACGCGTGCAGTGGTTTTGGCCGCGATCGCGGAGTCGTCACCTTCAATTCGGCCGCTCAGGGTCACAATACTATCGGGCAGTTTTGGCTTGGCAAAGAATACTCTCCAAATAACGTAGCCGCAGGCCGCGAGCGCCACGAGAGCCACTGCAGCCAAAACCATTTTGCGCCGAGAATGTGGAGCGTCCTTCGGCGGCGCAGCTTTGGGATCGGGCGATTTTTGTTCATTCTTTTTGCCGTTGGCGTCACCCGGCGGTTTGGCATCAGGCAGTGCCGGCTGGGTCTGCTGCTCGTTTTTCTTTCCGCCGACCTCTGCTTCAGCCCGCAACCAGTCCTGCTCCGCTGAGCCTTGCGAAGAACCCCGTTCATGCGAGTAGCGCTCCGCAAGAACAGCGATTTTTTCGTGAGTCTGTTCCTCAGGACGCGGCTCGCTTTTCCTATCGACGTTGGCGGTGGGAGCTGATTCCTGAGGCTTCTGCGCGGTCTGCTTGCCGCCGCCGGCAGCCGGAACCGATTCTTGAGGCTTCTGGTCGGTCTTCTTGTCACCGTTGGCGACCGGAACTGATTCCTGAGGCCTCTGCGCAGTCTGCTTGCCGCCGTCGGCAGCCGGAGTTAGGTTATTCGCCTGTCGCTCATCTTTATCGCCGTTCGTGGCAATTGTTAGCTGTTCACCGTTCGTGTCAGTTATTACCAGCTTCATTTCAGGTTCCTCCTGTTTGCGGCTGCGCACCGCGCACCTGCCGGAGGTATGCGAGCGAAAAATCGGTGATGTGGTTGGCGATCCGGTCCAGGTTCTCGGGCGTCATCTGCATATCCGGCCAAAGCCGGGCGAGAACCGGTCCCGCGAACGCATAAATAATGACTTGGCCCATGACGCTGTGCGCACAAAGACGGGTTTGTTCGTCAGCTGCGGGCAGTCCAATCAGCGCGCCGGCGATCTCGTACACCTGGTTATAGAGTGGACGCAGAACGCTATTGACGACGTGTGTCATCGCAGGCGTGGGTTGTGTCATCTCGTGAGCAACGATTCTAAATAGCCAACCGCTATGGTCGCTTGCGGCGACGCCACGAAGCCTGGCTTTGATTGCTTCGCGCAAGATAGTCTCGGGCGGCGCTTTTTGGTTGAGCGCCGCGCGGACCGCATCGAGTCGAGCAACGCTCACCAGACGCTGCAGCGTCTGGGCGTACAACTCCAGCTTGTCTCCGAAGTGATAGTTCACCAGCGCGCCATTTACTCCGGCGCGTGCACAAATCTCGCGGATGGTGGCCCGATGATACCCGAGCTCGGCAAAAATCTCGGCGGCGGCGTCCAGCAGCTTTGTCCGCGTGTCCTCAGCCGCGCCACTGCTGGGCCCGGCCGCTCCGTTCCTCACGTGCGTGGTTCGGCTAGCCATTAAGCAATAGCTTTAAGCAATTGTTTAACCGGAGTGGCTTTCAACCCGGGACGAGCCAGCAAGCGAGGTAAAACATGCGGGAAGCAAAATGGACACCGGTGGCGCTTACGCAAGAGACCGACCGCACTTGGTCAGTCGGCGAAATACGGTCAGTGGCTACTCGCCGCTGAATACCGCGCCCGAGCGTATAGAAACGCCCTTGATCATCCACCGCTCCCGAACAACGAACCGAATAACCGAATAACTGATGAACCGCGCGGCACGCCGCGCGAGCGGCGATTCTCCGCCGCAGTTGAAACGCCGGAGCCCTCATACGCTCAGGACCGGAATGTGCGACTCCCGAATGATCCCATAGCCATTGCCGTTGTCCCCCAAATGGCTGCGCCCAGGAATGTGTCCGATGACCAGGACGTCAGCCTCAGTTTGCTCCGCCGCCTGGTTCAACAACTCCAGGACATTGCCGCTATCGATAATAACTTCGGCGTGTGTCCCCACGGCGTTCTGAAGCTTGGCGATTTCTTCGGCGGCGAAGCCGACGGTCTTCTCCTTCAAAACGGGGTCAACGTGGGATCCTCCAGGGCCGTAGAACTCCGCCGTGATGTGGACCAGCGTAAGCTTCGCATTGACGGCCGCGGCCATCTCGGCGGCCAGGGACGCGGTGTGATGGCTGTGAGGGCTCAAATCCACCGAACAGAGGACGTGGCGGATCGAGAACTCGCGCTGCGGCACCTCCTCCAGGTGAGCGCCTGTCCATACCGGGCATTGGATTTCGTGCAGTACCTTCGCCGTCACTGAGCCCAGCAGAAAGCGGTAGAAGGTCCCTTCGCCACGAGTCGACATCACGATCAGCCCGACGTTCTGGTCGCGAGCGGTCTTCACGATCTCGCTGGCCGAGTCGCCCCTCAGCAGCACACGTGTGACCGCAATCCCGTCGAGTTCTGGCCGTAGCGCCTGATTCAGATCTTCCCGGGCACGCTGCTCGCGTGCAAATCCCGTGCTGTGATCTCGTGCCCGCTTTCCAGCAGGCCTGGCGGATAACTGAGAGGCGTTAGCACGTGCAACAGGATCATCTCCGCCTGAAAGCGGCGCGCTAACCAAGCGGCCTGGTCGACGACGTGCTGTGAAGTGTCCGCGACACAACAGGAACAAGGACCTTCTGGATACTCAGCATTACCGGACCCGTTTTCGAGCCAGAAGTATCGCGCTGATCACCAAGAAAAAAAGCGGGCGCCGCTGCCCGGCTCGCGGATCCGCCCTGCCTGAACCGGACCATTGCCTAGCGGAGTCATGCTCTCGCGAGCCACACCGGGCAACTGTGGTTCTGGACCAGTGGTCTTCTTTATGTCCACGGCGCCGTGCCGGTTCATGATACCTGCGGCGCCCTCCACGCTGTCGTCCAAACCCGTCGCGAATACCAGGGCCCCTCCTCGCCGCATTCCTTCCAAGTAGACCTGCGACTCCGCATTGGTCGCCCCGATCCTGGTGAGCGCCCGGATCGAGTCCCCTTCGAATTCGAGACGTGGGAAGCTCATCACACCGGTGACCTCGAACGTAGCCGGCTCCATCAGGGTGCGAACCTCTTTCCGAGGAAAACCAAGGCCCTCAATCTCGCGAATGACATTGTCCACGAGGTCAGCATTCTCAAATAATCCAACTGCAGTCTTCGGCATATTAAGCCCTCCATTGCAAGATTTTTAACCCATATTTCTCCGGGTCGGAATGCACGTGAGACTGCAATTCAAGATCCATTCAGGCTCACCATTGCTTACAACTCCAAGCCCAGTGTGAAACGACGGGCGTGGCTCTCCGGCGTCGAAATACAGCGCAGGGGTTGCGTCTTCAAGTGACCATCCCTCGTCGTGCGACCGCCCAAGGTCACTAATGTCGCAATGTAAGGTGCTATTCCTCGCTCGACATCAATAAATCCAGTGGGACAAAAGGACGAAGCGAGGGTGTACCGATGGTAACCACTTGGGCACACGCATGCACAAGCTTTAGTCGTCAGATAGAGCGCCAATGAGATAGCGTCCTCGACGTGTGTGTCGTGGGCGCCGAAGAACAGATTCAACAAAACGTCCTCAGGAGGGCAACGACAATGCTAACGAATGTTACATTTTTGAAGGGTCTTGCAATTCAAGCTACGGACGGAGAGTTAGGAACTGTTGATCAATTCTATTTCGATGACGAGACCTGGGCTATCCGGTACCTCACGGTCGAAACCGGCGGCTGGTTTGACGGCCGGGAGGTACTAATCTCGCCATTCTCCGTACTCCATACGGACTTCGAAGCCAAGCGGCTGGATGTTTCGCTGACGAAAAAGCAGGTTGAGAACAGCCCCGACATCAATACACATCAGCCCGTCTCCCGGCAACAGGAAGCCGCGTACCTCGGCTATTATGGGTACCCCTTTTATTGGGGTGGTCCTTATTTGTGGGGTCCGGCGTATCTCCCGGGGTTCTTGGCTCTTCCGGAAGCTACTTCTACGGAAGAGATGGCAGACAAGATCCGGGGAGAGTCGACGGATTCGCATCTGCGGAGTACAGGAGCCGTCATTGGCTATCACGTGGAAGCGACGGATGGTGAAATCGGCCATGTGGCCGGGTTTGTCATAGACGATGAAGCCTGGGCTATACGTTACGTTGAGGTGGCCACCCGGAATTGGCTGCCAGGCAAGAAGGTGCTGGTTTCACCTGCGTGGATTAAACGGGTGAGCTGGGCGGATTCTAAGATCTACGCCGGCCTGTCCAGAGAAGCGATCAAAAACGCTCCGGAGTATTTACTCTCCCAGCCGCTTACTCGCGAGTATGAAACCCGGCTCCACGACCACTACGGCCGTCCGCCGTATTGGGCGCACGAAGCCGAACACCAGTCGTCTTTTTCAATGAGCAGTGTGTAGTCACCCGCAACCGCTTCTTTGTGGACCACGCTGGCGGAACTGGGACATGAGAGTGCCAATCACCACATTGTTTCTGGATATCGGGGGTGTGTTTCTCACCAATGGGTGGGATTATTATGCCCGCAGGCGGGCGCAGTTTCGGCGATTCATGTGTGGCCAATCGAAGCCATACGCCGAGATGCTCGGGTTGGTAGCAAAACTGAAGGCGCGGTACAGATTGAAGATCGCCGTAGACAGCAACGAATCACTCGAACTGAATGCCTATCGGGTTCGCACATTCAAGCTGGACAAGCTTGTGGATTCCTTTATCTCCTCCTGCTTCGTGCATCTCCGCAAACCGGACGCGAACATCTTCCGGCTTGCGCTTGACATCACTCAAGCACCAGGGCGGCAGGTGTTGTATCTCGAAAGCACCCCGATGTTCGTCCAGATCCCGGACCGGCATGGTGAACGAAAAGGTCTAATTCATGAAAACCAACACACTTATTTCTCTTACTCCTGAACTGGCCCACAAGGAACCCAACGGGGTGAAAGATCAGGAGCTAGCCGCAAAAACCAACACACTCACGCCGGAAATGCTGCACAAGATGAACGCCTATTGGCGCGCAGCTAACTATCTTTCGGTGGGGCAGATTTACCTCTACGACAACCCGCTGTTGAAGGAACCGCTGAAACTGTCCCACGTGAAACCATTGGTAGTCGGGCATTGGGGCACCACGCCGGGCCAGAACTTCATCTACGTGCACCTGAACCGGGTCATCAAGAAGTATGACCTGAACATGTTCTACATCGCCGGCCCCGGGCATGGCGGCCCGGCGATCGTGGGCAACGTATATCTCGAAGGCACCTGGAGCGACATTTATCCGAACGTGACTCAGGACGAAGCCGGGATGAAGAAGCTGTTCACCCAGTTCTCGTTTCCCGGCGGAATTTCGAGCCATGTTGCTCCGACGACGCCGGGGTCGATTCATGAAGGTGGCGAATTGGGGTACTCGCTCAGCCATGCCTTCGGGGCCGCGTTCGACAATCCCGACCTGATAGTCGCCTGCGTTATCGGCGACGGTGAAGCGGAAACCGGTCCGCTAGCGACTGCGTGGCAGTCCAATAAGTTTCTCAATCCAATTACTGACGGAGCGGTGCTGCCGATCCTGCACCTCAATGGCTATAAGATCAGCAACCCGACCGTGCTCGCCCGCATCGAGCATGAGGAACTGGAGCAATTTCTAAGAGGCTGCGGCTGGACGCCTTACTTTGTAGAGGGCGACGACCCGGAAACGATGCATCAACTCATGGCCGCCATTTTGGAAACGGCCATTGAGGACATCCGGCAAATCCAGGAACATGCGCGGAACAAGAACGACACCGCGCGGGCGCGCTGGCCCATGATCGTTCTCAGATCTCCCAAGGGATGGACGGGACCGAAGGTGGTGGATGGTCTCGAAATCGAAGGCACTTTCCGTGCGCACCAGGTGCCGCTGCTCGTGGACTCCGAGCATCCCGAACATGTCCAGCAGCTTGAGAGCTGGATGAAAAGCTACAGGGCCGAAGAGCTGTTCGATAAAAATGGCCGGCTCATTCCGGAACTGGCCGAGCTGGCGCCGAAAGGCGACCGGCGGATGGGCGCCAATCCCCACGCCAACGGCGGAATTCTGCTGCGCGATCTCCGAATGCCGGACTTCTGCGTCCACGCGGTGAATGTCCCGTCGCCCGGCGCCGTGGAGGCTCAAGACACGCTGGTGCTGGGTAAATTCCTGCGGGACGTGTCCAAGCTGAATCAGGAACAGCGCAATTTCCGTATCTTCGGTCCCGATGAGACACTCTCGAATCTCCTGGGTGCGGTTTTCGAAGTCACCAACCGTCAGTGGGACGCCCGCGAATTAGCGAACGATGAATTCCTCGCGCCCGCCGGACGCGTGCTGGATTCCATGCTCAGCGAGCACCAGTGCGAGGGTTGGTTGGAAGGATATCTGCTCACCGGCCGGCACGGCCTGTTCAACAGCTATGAGGCCTTCATACGCATTGTGGATTCGATGTTCAGCCAGCACGCGAAGTGGCTGAAGGTGACGTTGGAGCTGCCCTGGCGCCGGAAGATCGCGTCGCTCAATTATCTGCTGGCCTCCCACGTCTGGCAGCAGGATCACAACGGCTTCACGCACCAGGATCCCGGTTTTCTGGATCACGTAATCAACAAGAAGGCCGATATCGTGCGCGTCTATCTGCCGCCCGACGCTAATTGTCTGCTCTCGGTCTTCGATCACTGCTTGCGCAGCCGGCATTACGTCAACGTGGTAGTTGCGGGCAAACACGCGCTGCCGCAATGGCTGACTATGGACGCCGCGGTGGTGCATTGCACGGAAGGAATCGGCATCTGGCAATGGGCCAGCAACGACCAGGACGCTGCCAAGCCCGACGTGGTGATGGCCTGCTGCGGAGACACGCCCACGCTCGAGATCCTAGCAGCCGTTTCTATCCTCCGCGAGCATCTCCCCGATCTGAAGATCCGGGTGATCAATGTCGTCGATGTGATGAAGCTGCAGTCTGCGAGTGAGCACCCGCACGGACTCAGCGAAACGGATTACGATTCGTTGTTCACTAAGGACAAGCAGATCATCTTTGCCTTCCATGGATATCCATGGCTGGTCCACCGGCTCACCTACCGCCGGGCCAATCGGAACCTGCATGTCCGGGGCTACAAAGAAGAGGGGACCATCACGACGGCCTTTGACATGCGCGTGCAGAATGATCTGGACCGATTTCACTTGGTTGAAGACGTGATCGATCGCGTGCCTAACTTAGGCTCTAAGGGCGCTTACCTGAAGCAGATGATGCAAGACAAGCTCATCCAGCACAAGCATTACATCGACAAACATGGCGAGGACTTGCCGGAGATTCGTAACTGGAAATGGAAGGCGCTACAGCAATGAGCGAGACAAACTACGGTCATCACGGGAACGAAGGGCCGGATCCCGGCAGCGTTCATCACGCTGCTCCTCCCGGCCAGCTTCCTTATTGGAAGCGCGCGCACCATGATTGGCGTTTCTGGGTCGGCCTGTTTTTTATGTCGGCCGCAATCACAATCTTTGTCCTGAGCGATAACTTGGCGTTCCTGCCTCACGGCTGATTGGCCGATGACAAAACCATGAGCCAAACGCTTCTCTATCCAATCCGATTCGAACCGATCTATCAATATCGGATCTGGGGCGGCAGGCATTTGGCGAATCTGCTCAGCGCACCTCTGCCAGGAGACGGACCCATCGGCGAAGCCTGGGTGCTCAGCGACCGCGACGATCATCCAAGCCAGGTTGCCGATGGACCCCTCAAAGGGCGCACCATTGCTCAAGTGCTGGAGCAGTTTCCAACACAGGCGATGGGAAGGCTGGCCGGGCGCTTCCGCCGCTTCCCACTGCTGCTGAAATTCCTCGATGCACGCGAAATGCTCTCGGTGCAGGTGCATCCCGGCTATGTGCAAACCGGCGATGTGCAAACCGGCGATGTGCAAAAAAGCGACGTGCACACGGATCTGCTGCCGGCGGGCGAGACCGGCAAAACCGAGGCATGGGTGGTGCTGGCAGCGGGAATGAAAAGCCGGATCTATGCGGGTCTGAAGCCAGGCACGACAGAAGCCAATCTGCGGCTGGCGCTCGCGAACGGCTCCGTGGCGGACCGCCTTGCGTGTTTCCACCCCAAGCCCGCCGACGCCGTCTTCCTGCCGGCTGGGACGGTACACTCTCTGGGCGGTGGCGTGGTGGTGTTCGAGGTTCAGCAGAACAGCGACGTGACGTTTCGACTGTACGACTGGAACCATATTGACGCCAAAACTGGCCAGCCGCGTCCGCTCCAAGTGGATCAGGCGCTGGCGTGTATTGATTTTGCGGACGGTTCGGCGGGCCTGGTGGCGCCGGTGGTGGAGGCGACGACACCGGTTGAGCGCGAGAGGCTGTTTGATTGTGAACATTTCCGGCTGTGGCGCCTGCGCGGACAATCGCCGTTCACCGTCGGCGCCGCGGATGTGCCGCGCGTTTTGGTATGCATCGACGGTGAGGGCCGGGTGGAGCACGAGGGCGCCACTTATGAAGCCGGAGAAGGCGACGTGTTTCTGTTGCCCGCGGTTCTCGGAGCGTGCGTTTTTCAGCCGCTACGAGCAGTGACCGTGTTGGAAATCGAGATACCGGAATGAAAAAGCTGATTGTCTTCGATCTGGACGGCACGCTTGCCGAGAGCAAAGCGTCTATCGACGCCGACATGTCGCGGCTGCTGCACGACCTGCTCGGCATTATCAAAGTCGCCGTCATTTCCGGAGGCGATTGGCCGCAGTTTCAAGAACAGTTCGTCTCCCATCTTCCGCAGGACCTGAGCTTGGCAAACCTGTCGATTCTCCCTACATCCGGGACGAAGTTCTTCCGTTACACAGGCGTTTGGACGAATCTCTATTCAGAAGACTTCACGCCGGAGGAAAAAGAGAAGATCGTCAGCTCTCTAAAGAAAGCGGTCGCGGAGGCCGGCTTCAAAGTGGAAAAGGTTTGGGGAGAAGTGATTGAGGATCGGGGAAGCCAAATCACATTTTCCGCATTAGGCCAGCAGGCCCCCCTTGAGGAAAAAGAGAAATGGGACCCTGATTTCGCGAAGCGGAAGAAGATCAAATCCATCGTCGACAATTTGATACCTGAGTTTTCTGTCCGCATGGGTGGCGCGACATCCATCGATGTCACCAAGCCCGGCATAGACAAGGCCTACGGAATCAGAAAACTGAGAGACGTACTGGGCATTTCATTGCAGGAAATGATTTACGTCGGCGACGCGCTGTTCGCGGGAGGGAACGACTATCCGGCGGAACAAGCCGGTGTCGTTTCGATCGGCGTTAAGGGACCTCACGAGACTAAGCGGGTTATCCAAATGGGCATCGCTTGCCTATCGGATCACGGCCAGGAAGACGTCAGCTTATGAGCGTTGCCACATTACAGAGCCGCGGCCGTGAGGAAGCCGGTATGAATGGACTTGAGCTCCAACGCCTGGGAGTGGTGATGGAACCGGAGCCGGGCAATCCCCACGAGATCGAAGGCGTTCTGAATCCTGCCGCCATTCGCGGACCAGATGGCGAACTCTATTTGTTCCCGCGGCTGGTTGCGAAGGGCAACTATTCGCGCATCGGCATTGCACGCGTGCGGTTCAATGCGGCCGGGGATCCGGCAGGCGTCGATCGGCTCGGCATCGCACTTGAGCCAGAAGCCGACTATGAGCTGCGGCCCAACGGCGGCGGTGGGTGCGAGGATCCTCGAATCACGTTCGTGGAACCGCTCCAAGTCTACATCATGACTTACACGGCATTTTCGGCCCAGGGCCCACGAATTGCCCTCGCAGCATCGAAGGATCTCTTTCACTGGAAACGTTTGGGCCTCGCAACCTTCGGGGTATATCAGGGCATCCAAATTGGCAGTGTGGATGATAAAGATGCCAGCCTGTTCCCGGTCGCCATTCCCAATCCATCCGGGAAACCGGAAATGGCAATGCTCCACCGGCCGCTTTTTCCGGGCACTCGTCCGGAAGAGACCGCCTGCCGTCCCCGGTCGCGTGAGGTAGATCTCGATCGCGAAAGCATCTGGATTTCCTACTGCCCGATGGCCTTGGAGGGCCGTGAATCAAATCATCTCGGGCGGTTTGCGTGTCATCACCGGCTGGCGACGCCGGTGTCGCCGTGGGAGCGCCTCAAAATTGGCGGCGGCACTCCACCCGTCCTGACCCGGCACGGCTGGCTGATCATTTACCACGGCGTTAGCAAAATGCTGCAGCCAGGGGACGCCGGAGACCAGTTGTGCTACTCGGCCGGATTAATGGTGCTCTCGAAGCAGCATCCGCAAATTATTCTCTATCGTTCCCAGGAACCGGTATTGACGCCGCTGCTGCCCGAAGAGCGCAGCGGAGCCATCGCCAACGTCGTATTCCCCACCGGCATCGACCGCCGCGACGATCTTGGGTCACCGGACCGCTTCGACGTCTATTACGGAATGGCCGACCAGCGGATTGGCGTGGCACGTCTCGACATGCCGGAATTCTTGCCGTCTGGAGGTGTCGCCGACCCGCCCGAAGCTAAGGCGTAACGCGCCCCGAACATGAAAGACAAACCAACTTCTTCGAACCTGGGTGCGGTGGTCTCGGTGCGCGGCAGTGTCGTGGATGTGCGGTTCGATGCGCATTTGCCGCCGATCTACTCGTTGCTGCGCGCGCAGGACGGAAAGATCGCCATTGAGGTTTTGGCTCAGCTCGACGCGCATTGCGTGCGTGGAATCGCGTTGACACCCACCCAAGGCCTGGTCCGCGGCAGCGCGGTGGAAGACACGGGAGGGCCGTTGAAGGCGCCGGTCGGCAAGGGAATTCTCTCGCGAATGTTCGACGTTTTCGGGAACGCTATCGACCGCCAACCGGCGCCCGAGGATGTCCAATGGCGCACCGTCCACCAAGCCCCGCCAGCCTTAGTCCGACGTTCCACCAAATCCGAGATCTTCGAGACGGGGATCAAGGTCATCGATGTGCTGGTGCCCCTCGAACGCGGCGGCAAATCGGGCCTGTTCGGCGGGGCGGGAGTGGGTAAAACGGTATTGCTCACCGAGATGATTCACAACATGATCGAGCAACAGAAGGGGGTCAGCATTTTTTGCGGGATAGGCGAACGCTGCCGGGAAGCGGAAGAACTTTACCGCGACATGAAGGCGGCAGGCGTTCTGCCAAACATGGTAATGGTGTTCGGGCAGATGAACGAACCGCCGGGCAGCCGGTTCCGCGTGGGCAACGCGGCGTTGACGATGGCAGAGTATTTCCGGGACGATCAGCATCGCGACGTCCTGCTGCTGATCGACAACATTTTCCGCTTCATCCAGGCCGGCATGGAAGTGTCCGGCTTGATGGGACAGATGCCGTCGCGCCTGGGCTATCAGCCCACCATGGGCACCGAGCTGTCAGAGCTGGAGGAGCGCATCGCCAACACCGATACCGGAGCCATCACCTCCATTCAGGCAGTGTATGTGCCCGCGGACGATTTGACCGACCCCGCGGCGGTGCACGTCTTTTCGCATCTCTCGACGTCCATTGTGCTTTCGCGCAAACGGGCCAGTGAAGGACTGTACCCGGCCATCGATCTGCTGCAATCCAACTCCAAAATGGCCACGCCCGGCATCGTCGGCGAGCGGCATTATCTCCTAGCGCGGGAAATCAGGCGGACGCTGGCGCAGTACGAAGACCTCAAGGACATCATCGCCATGCTCGGCTTGGAACAACTGGCGCCCGAGGACCGCAACGTAGTCGCCCGCGCCCGGCGGCTGGAGCGATTCCTCACGCAGCCGTTTTTCGCCACCGAGCAGTTCAGCGGCATCAAGGGGAAGATGGTCAGTCTAAAAGACTCGCTGGATGGCTGTGAACGAATCCTGCGCGACGAGTTTAAAGACTACCCGGAGAGCGCGCTCTACATGATCGGGGCGATTGGCGAGGCGAAGAAAGAAGCAAAAGCTGACGCTAAGGGTGACACCAAGGCCGCCCCCGATCCGAAGGCCGCTGCGGGTTCCAAACCCAAAGCCGATCCCCAATCTCAGCCGAAACCCGAACCCAAGCCCGAACCGGAGGTCGAACATGCCACAGCCGGCGCTCATGAATCTTAAAATTCTTCTGCCGTTCCAAATCTTCGCCGAGAAAACCGGAGTTTCGCGCATCGTTGCGGAGACCCGTGGGGGATCGATGGGACTTTTGCCACACCGCCGGGACTTCGTCGCGGCGCTCGCGCCCGGAATTTTGACTTACCAGAACGAAAGTGAAAGCGAAGTTTACCTGGCCGTGGATGAAGGAGTGTTGGTCAAGACCGGCTTGGAGGTGCTCGTCTCCGTGCGCAACGCAATTGGCGGAACGGATCTCGGCCAGTTGCGTGCGGCGGTGGAGCGCGAGTTTCTGACCGTGAGCAAAAGCGAGCAGAGCGTCCGCTCAGTGACGGCGAGAATGGAGAGTGATTTCATCCGCCGCATAGCGAAGTTTCATCATGAGTGAACAACCCCAGATCAAGAGCCCGGACGACGGGACTGCGTTCAGCCGGGCGGTCGGCGCGAAGGCTGCACGCAAGCTCCGGGCGCAGCGCGACTCCACGCGGGGCGTCTGGCTTGGCTTGGGAATGATGGGGCTTATCGGCTGGTCCGTGGTGGTTCCGACGCTGGCCGGCGCGGCGCTCGGTGTCTGGCTGGACAATCGCCATCCAGGACGCCATTCCTGGACGCTGATGCTGCTGGTCATCGGCCTGGTGATTGGCTGTTTGAATGCCTGGCATTGGGTGGAGAAGGAAGACAGGGAAATGCGAGCGGAACAGGAGAACAATGATCAGTGAAGCTTTGAGTCTCGGGCCGGCTCTCGGGGCAGGCGTTTTGCTCGGTTCGATATTTTTCGGCGGCCTTTGGTGGACGGTTCGCGCGTGCGTTTCGTCCAAACAGCCTGCGCTTTGGCTGTTGGGGAGCCAATTGCTGCGAATGAGCGCTGTCCTGGCTGGTCTCTACTTTGTCGGGCGCGGTCATTGGGAGAGGCTGCTGGTGTGCCTCCTTGGATTCGTCATGGCACGCGTCTTCGTGACACGGCTCACACGAGCGGCGCAAAAACCAACTTACTGGGCACGGGAGGCCAGCCATGCACCTTAGTCCCGATCAGATGATCTTCTGGCAATACGGGTTTTTCAAACTCAACGGCACCATTATGTTCACGTGGGGACTGATGCTGGTGCTGGCCGTCGGTTCAAGACTCATCACACGCAAACTTTCCGTCGGCCTGGAACGTTCTCGCTGGCAGAACCTACTCGAAATCGTAGTTACCAGCATCCAGAAGCAAATTGAAGAAGTCGGCCTGAGTCAGGCACAGAAGTACCTCGGCTTTCTAGGCACGCTTTTTCTATTTATCGCAGCAGCCAGCCTCTGCACTGTCATTCCCGGATACCAGCCACCGACTGGCTCGCTTTCCACCACGGCTGCCCTCGCGCTGTGCGTGTTTGTTGCAGTGCCCTTCTTCGGCATCGAAGAGGAAGGGGTGGGCAACTACCTCAAGTCCTACGCCAAGCCGACATTCCTGATGCTACCTTTTAACATCATCAGCGAACTTTCACGCACGCTGGCCCTGGCCGTCCGCTTGTTCGGAAACATGATGAGCGGGGCAATGATCATCGGAATTCTTTTGACAATCACGCCCTTCCTCTTTCCAATCATTATGACGCTGCTCGGCCAGTTAACCGGCATGGTCCAGGCATACATCTTCAGCATCCTGGCGGCGGTGTACATTGCGGCCGCCACGCAAGTCCGTAAACCAAATCCGGAAGCCGCGCCGAGTATTGCAGCATGAACTACGACATCGAAAGGAGACATCGTGGATAGCATGACCATCATCGCGGTGGCATCAATTGTCATCGCCGGGATCACTATCAGTTTGGGGGCCATAGGGCCTGCGCTGGCGGAAGGCAGGGCGGTGGCGACGGCACTCACTTCGCTGGCGCAGCAGCCGGATGCCTCCGCTACCATCACGCGGACCTTATTCGTGGGCCTGGCGATGATCGAGTCCATCGCCATCTACTGTTTCGTGGTGTCAATGATTCTTATCTTCGCCAACCCGTTCTGGAACCACGCCATCGCCCAAACTGCGGGAAAGTAGCCCATGCTTATCGATTGGTTCACCGTCGCTGCGCAGGCGCTCAACTTCCTCATCCTGGTGTGGTTGATGAAGCGCTTTCTCTATAAGCCTATCCTGCACGCCATCGATGAGCGGGAGAAGCGGATCGCCGCGGAGCTCGCCGACGCCGCCGCGAAAAAGGCCGAAGCCCAAAAGGAGCACGACGAGTTCCAGAAAAAGAACGCGGAGTTCGACCAGCAACGCGCCGCACTCTTGAGCAAAGCAACCGGCGATGCGCAGGCGGAACGTCAGCGGCTTCTTGAGGAAGCGCGCAAAGCCGCCTTAGCTTTGAGTTCAAAACAGCGGGAAACGCTGAAAAACGAAGAACACACTTTACATCAGGCCATCATCCACCGGACACAGCAGGAAGTATTTGCCATCGCACGAAAGGCGCTGACGGACCTCGCCACCACAAGCTTGGAAGAACGCCTGGGCGAAGTGTTCACTCGCCGCCTGCGGGAGATGGACGGCAAGGCGAAGGAAGGGCTTGGCGAAGCGCTTAAGAAAGCTTCCGAACCCGCAGTCGTCCGCAGCACGTTTGACGTCCCGGCCGAGCAGCGCGCGGCCATACAGAATGCGCTCAACGAAACCTTCTCGGCTGTAGTCCGCGTCCGGTTCGAGACGGCGCCGGACCTGATCAGCGGCATTGAGCTCACCACGAATGGACAAAAGGTGGGCTGGAGCATCGCGGACTATCTGGAGTCGTTGGAAAAAGGCGTCGACGAACTTCTCGAAGAGAAGGACAAAGCTGACGCCCAGCCCGCCACAAAAAGCCAATGAATATGGAACCTGAGAGCCTCCAGAACGATTTCGACACTGCGTTTGCTGAACTCAGCCAGGTGCGAGAAGCATTTAAGCCGGAATTGAGGCCACGGGAAGTGGGCACCATCCTCAGCGTGGCCACCGGCATCGCCAAGGTGTCCGGGATGCCCGGCGTGGGCTTCGATGAATTGGTGACGTTCCCCGGCGATTTGCTCGGCATTGCGTTCAACGTGGACGCGGACGAAATTGGCGCTGTTCTCCTGGGCGAATACTGGCATCTCCACGCGGGAGATGAAGTGCTGCGCACAGGCCGGGTCATGGACGTGGCCGTAGGCGATGGATTGCTTGGGCGCGTCATCGATCCGCTCGGCCGGCCACTGGATGGCAAGGGGCCAGTGGTTTCCAACCAGCGTCTACCCATCGAACGCCCGGCCCCGCCTATCATGGATCGCGCGCCCGTCACTGTACCTCTTCAGACCGGCCTTAAGGCAATCGATGCGCTCATTCCCGTTGGACGCGGCCAGCGCGAGTTGATTCTCGGCGACCGCCAGACCGGCAAAAGCGCCATTGCGATCGATACCATCCTCAACCAGCGCGGCGACCAGAATGTGCTGTGTGTTTATTGCGCTATCGGCCAGCGCGCGTCCGCCGTGGCGAAAACCGTGGCAACACTGCGGGAAAAGAGCGCCATGGATTATACCGTCGTCGTCGTGGCCGAGGGCAACGACCCGCCGGGTCTGGCTTACATCGCTCCTTACGCAGCGACCAGTATCGCGGAATCCTTCATGGAAGCCGGCCGGGATGTGTTGATCGTTTACGACGACCTTACCCAGCACGCGCGCTCCTACCGCGAGCTCTCCCTCCTGCTGCGCCGTCCGCCTGGCCGCGAAGCGTTCCCTGGCGACATTTTTTATATTCACTCGCGGCTGCTGGAACGTGCGACGCACTTGCGCCAGGAACTGGGCGGCGGCTCTCTGACTGCGCTGCCCATCATAGAAACCGAAGCGCAGGATATTTCCGCCTATATTCCGACCAACTTGATTTCCATCACGGATGGGCAGATCTACCTCTCGCCGTCGCTATTCGAATTAGGTGTGCTGCCCGCGGTGGATGTCGGAAAATCTGTTTCGCGCGTCGGCGGCGAAGCGCAACGCGCCGCCTTCCGCGCGGTGGCGGGCGATCTCAAGCTAGCCTATGCGCAGTTTGAGGAACTGGAAAGCTTCTCCCGGTTCGGGGCCCGCTTGGATGAGAACACCCGCAAGATCATCGACCACGGACGGCGCATTCGTGCCTGCCTCAAACAGCCGGAATTGTCCCCCGTCTCCGTACCCGCGCAAATCGCCATTCTGCTGTCGTTGAGCGCGGGACTCTTCGACGGCGTGCCGCTGGAGCAAATGAAGGACGCCGAGCATTCTTTGCGCGATGCCTCGGCGGATATCCCGGCGGAAGTGCGCGATCGTTTAGCGACCGCCGAAAAATTGAGCGACGCCGATCGCGAGACCATCATCCAAATCGCCCGGAAGTCGCTAGCTCGCTTCCAGCCCAAGCCCAAGCCTGAAAGCAAAGACAAGTCATGAGCGACACCAACGCGAGTCTGCGCCGCAAGATCGGGGGCGCCGGGGATCTACAATCCGTCGTCCGCACCATGAAGGCGGCGGCTGCCTCGAGCATCGGACAATACGAGAACTCGGTTCACGCGCTGGCCGATTACTATCGCACCGTGGAGCTGGGGTTGGGCGCATGCTTCCGGGAGAGCGGACCGGCGCCCTGGATAGCGGAACGGAAAGGAGCGACCGAAGCTGGCGCGATTGCCGCCGTGGTGTTCGGCTCAGACCAGGGTCTGGTGGGCCAGTTTAATGACGTAGTGGCCGACTTTGCGGTCAAGACGCTGGCGGCTCTGCCTGGCACCCCCGAAGTCTGGGCCGTTGGTGAACGCGTTCATGCGCGCCTGACGGACGCAGGCCTGCCGCCGGTGGGGCTCTTTCCCGTGCCGAACTCCGTCCAGGCCATCACCCCGCTGGTCGGACAGATTCAAATCGAAAGCGAAGCTCGCCGGGCTAAAGGCGAGTATGCGCGTGTTTACGTCTTCCATAATCGCCCGCAGTCGGGGACGCTCTACCAGCCAGTCAGCCAGCGGTTGTTGCCGCTGGACGCTCAATGGCAACAAGGTTTGGCCCAAGTCCGCTGGCCCGCCGGTAACCTGCCTGAAATCATGTGCGGCGGCACTACGACTTTGCGCGCTCTCATTCGCGAATATCTTTTCATCTCGCTTTTCCGGGCGTGCGCCGAGTCCCTTGCGAGCGAGAATGCGAGCCGACTGGCGGCGATGCAACGCGCCGAAAAGAATATCAACGAATTGCTGGAGGACCTCAACCGGACATTCCATCGGCAGCGCCAGAGTAGCATCGACGAGGAACTGTTCGACGTCGTCTCCGGCTTCGAAGCGCTAAGCGTAGGGAGACAATGAGAATCAATTCAACGGATTCCGATCCACCTAGTGACCACGATCCCGGTGGATCCGACTTATCCGCGCCGGTTCAGGGAAGCCGAAGTCCAGGCTGATCGAGCGCTGGAGGACGAAGCAGTACGGCGCGCTCGCGAAGGAATCCGCAAGCCGGTGTTGCATAGGGGGAAACAGGTCTACGTCCAGGGAGAGCCGCTGTTCACCAACCAGTATTCCGATTCCCTGTTGATCTTTCTGCTCAAGGCCTGCAATCCCGAGCGCTTCCGCGAACGGATGGAACAGACCAACTTGCTCGACATCGACCCGGACAAGCTGACGCCGGAGCAGCTCGATGTGATCGCCGAGCACCTGCTGAACAAGGCCTTAGGCGGCGAGACTGTGACCGTGGAAGCGATTGAGACAACGTTGGAAGCAACCTAGGTCTTGAAGGAACCAGCATTGTCGAAGGCGGGTTGGCACGACTGAGCGATCCAGCGGAAAATGGAAGAATGGCTACTATCGCGAGGCCTCCCTGCGACGAAGCCGCGATTCGCAGTAATCGATGCTCCCAGCCGGCCGCTGTGAACGGACCATGGATTTTGGCCGCGACCATCCTGGGTTCGAGCATGGCGTTCATTGACGGAACAGTTGTAAACGTAGCACTGCCAGCTTTGCAATCTGCACTTCACGCCACGCTGTCAGACGTTCAATGGGTGGTGGAGTCGTACGGGTTGTTCCTGGCGGCGCTGCTGCTGATCGGCGGCGTTTTCGGGGACTTGTATGGGCGCCGCAAGGTCTTCGCTGTTGGTGTTGCGCTCTTTTCCGCTGCCTCCGCCTTGTGCGGCTGCTCGCCCGATATTCGATGGCTGATTATTGCCAGAGGCGTACAGGGGGTTGGTGGAGCATTGCTCGTCCCCGGTAGTCTGGCGCTGATCAGCGCTAGTTTTTCTGAGGATGACCGCGGCCGCGCGATCGGAACCTGGTCCGGGTTCACCTCCATCACCGCTGCCGTCGGTCCGGTGTTGGGAGGATGGTTTACCCAGCACGGTTCCTGGCGATGGGTGTTCTTCATCAATGTACCCGTCGGGCTCGCGGTACTGTTACTGACGCTTTGGAAAGTCCCCGAGAGCTTTACGGCCGATCAAGGCCGTCGATTCGACTGGGCTGGGGCCCTGTTGGCCGTGCTCGGATTGGGTGGAATCGTCTTTGCCCTCATCGATTCGAGGCCAGCTGTGGGACTAGCGGGTGCAATCTTCTTGATCTTGCTTTTGTACTGGGAGACGCGCTCATCGTCGCCGATGCTCCCTCTCGGTCTGTTCCAATCCCGCAGTTTCAGTGGCGCGAATCTGCTGACCCTCTTTCTCTACTCCGCCTTGAGCGGCATGCTGTTCTTCTTCCCACTAGATTTGATACAGGTGCAAGGGTATACTCCGACTCAGGCCGGCGCCGCTCTTCTGCCGTTCATCCTGTTGATGTTTCTTTTGTCGCGCTGGTCCGGTGGACTTCTCGATCGATATGGCGCAAAAGCTCCCTTGGTGATCGGCCCTTTGATCGCCGCGACCGGATTTGCGCTATTCACCCGGCCCGGCATCGGCGGGTCCTACTGGACGATGTTCTTCCCGGCGCTCGTTGTGCTTGGGCTTGGCATGGCGATCAGCGTGGCGCCGCTGACCACCACGGTGATGAACTCGGTCGATCAAAACCATGCCGGGACCGCGTCCGGTGTTAATAATGCCGTTTCGCGCATTGCCGCTTTGTTGGCTGTCGCGGCGTTCGGGGCACTGCTCGCGGATGCTTTTCAGAGCGCATTGGATCGGAATCTGAGTCATTTAGGTGTTTCACCCGCGGCGACAGCTCACGTTGAGGCACAGCGTTCAAGACTGGCCGCCGCCGAAACAGATGACGCGTTGGCGCGCCAAGCGATTGACGAAGCTTTTGTTGCCGGCTATCGCATCGTCTTGTGGGTTGCGTCGGGACTTGCGGTCGCCAGTTCCTTGACCGCCGCCATGATGATAACGACTAAAACAAAATCTCCACGGAAAGCACGATAGCTCGCCACCTCGATCAGCGGACTGCCCTCGCGACTATTTGATCGGCAGCAAAACAGTGATCTGATTTTCCGAGAATTTCGCACGTGAAAAAGTGCAAGTTCTTGGCTGCGTTTTCCAGGTGTGGAAGTTTGAGCAAGGCAGGAAAGACGATTCCTGGTACATACAAGCTTTCGAGCAAGCTGTGCTTGAAGTGGGCGACTCTTTGCAAGACAAGCTGACGGAAATGGCATTCGAAGGGAACGTCACCGCAGGCATCTTTTTGCTGAAGGGACTGAAGCCTGAGAGGTTCCGGGGCCACCTGGAACAGACTAACCTGCTCGAAATCGACCCGGACAAACTGACGCCTCGGCAGCTTGACGTGATTGCTGCCATTTCCAGACCCCGCTCGCAGAGGGAGTCGTGACCGCCTCGTGATTATGGCGACTCATCGTTCGTGTACGACTGTCGACGAATGTGGTCACGCATCTCTCTGGAGGCTCGGGATGAAAGCTGATGTCCTCGATTCGCTCGCGCCGCAAGAAATATGCAAATGATGAGAGCAATGCCAACAGCAACGTACCACATTGGCCGATTGTATCAGGCTAACCAAAAAGAGTTCAGCAAAACCTGATCCGGCCACAACGCGACGCCGCTAAACGCTCGGCATTGATCAGTGTACTCAACTCAGGGCAGCCCCAGCGCGTAGAATGAAGTGGCACTCAATCCGTACAGGCGTCGTCGTTAGGACGACTCGCGCGGCGGGCAACGCGGATACGTTTGCAAGTTAGCCGCGAGGTGGATAAAATCTCAACTAGTTGAGGAAGCTCGGTGGGAAGATCGTGTGCTCTGCGTCTCACAGGCTGGGCGGGGGCTGGTGGTTGCTCCTGTGCATCGCATTGGCCGGCTGTCATCAAGGCGCCTCGCACAAAGATGATCCGAGAATCTCGTTTACGCAGGTACCCGAATCGAATCCCGGAGATCACGACCAGCAAGACGTGATTGAGGGCACCGTTCGCGGGGCACTCCCCGGACAAAGAATAGTTCTCTACTCCAAGTCCGGAATATTGTGGTGGCTGCAGCCGCTGCTGACGTCTCCGTTTACGGCCATTTTACCAGGCCAGGTCTGGCGCAACGAAACACACTTCGGCACCGAATACGCTGCCCTGCTTGTGGATCCTTCCTACCAGCCGCGTGCAACATTGCGCCGAATGCCCGAGCTTGGAGGGGCCGTATTGGCGGTCGCGACTACCCGCGGGCAGGAAAAGTCTTCGTCATTCTTCACGGGTTTCAGCGGCTTCACGTGGCGGGTGCGCTGGAAGCCGAGCGACCGCGGCGGTACTTCCAATCCCTACCATCCCGACAACGTTTATACAGACCAGGCGGGGGCTCTTCATCTTCAAATCATCAAGCGCGATCAAAAGTGGACGTGTTCGGAGGTGAACCTGACGCGAAGCCTGGGATATGGCACATATTCGTTTACCGTCGAGGACACATCCAGCCTGGAGCCGGCCGTGGTCTTCGGCATGTTCGTGTGGGATTATTCGACCGATCAGCAGAACAATCGCGAATTTGATATCGAAATTAGCCGTTGGGGCAACCCGGACAACCAGAATGCCCAGTTTGTCCTGCAGCCGAATTACGCGGTGATGAACATCTCGCGGTTTGTCGCGCCTGGCGGCAAACTAAAGTATACAATTGTCTGGGAACCTGGCCGCGTCACAATGATTACCGCCAGGGCAACTCCAGGCGAGCCAGTAGTGTCCAAGCATGTGTTTACATCTGAAATTCCGAGACCCGGATCTGAATCGGTACGCATGACTTTGTATGTTTACTGGAACCCCAAGGGTAATCCAGCCGGTCTCGATCGGCGCGCCGAAGTGGTGGTGGACCAGTTTCAGTTCTTACCTTAGTTTCGCCGGAGAGCCTGCCATTTAATGCGACGGATTCCTTGGTTCGCCTTACCTCTGCTATGGATGCACGCCGCTTCGAGCGCAGTCCCCGAGCAAATTGCAGCCATCCACAGCCACCGCGTTTGGGATGCAGCCTCGGGTTTTCCAGGAGGGTACGTTTACTCGATCACGCAAACTGGCGATGGTTATCTCTGGATCGGCACTAGCAAGGGACTCGTCAGATATGACGGCCTAAGGTTTGCGTTCATTCACCAAGAGCGCTCCGAGGTTAGCTTTCCCATTCTCGGTCTGGTAACAGATTCGGCCGGCCAGTTGTGGGCCATCGATGACGTTACCCACCTCCTCCCCTACGCAGACGGCCACCTCGGGAGACCGGTACCCGACCATGGTCCGCACCGGCATCGAGTCGCAGTAGCTACGACGACAGTGACGACGCCCCCCCGCGGATCGCTTCTCTTTGCCTCGGAAGCGCAGGGCCTGATCGAGTACGACCAAGGGACGCCTCACCTCATCCTGGATGCACGTGCGGTTCCTGAGTATCCCACGGCAATTGCGCAAACATCCGACGGCGTCATCTGGATCGGTACACGCGACACCGGTGTTTTTCGTCTTAGCGTGAAACGGGGTATCCCGGCAATTGAGCATGTCGAAGGTATGCCAACTGCGAAAATTAACTGCCTGCTTCCAATTGCGGAGTCCACGATGTTAGTAGGTACGAGCCAAGGACTGATGAGTCTACATAACGGCACGTTGGTTCGCGAGACGCGTCCGGAGCTGAATAGCCAGGAAATACTCGCGTTAACGAAAGGTCTCGAAGGTGAAATATGGATCTCTACCAATGGCGGTCTGTTCAAGGCCGAGGCGAACGAGACCGCAGCCGACGGGGAAATCCAATCGCTGGATCGTCTGGCGGTGCACTCGCCAGTCACTTCTCTGTTCGAGGACCGCGACGGAAATCTGTGGATTGGCGGTCCGGATACTTTGGAATGTTACCGGGGCGACGGATTCGACACATACTCGGCCTCGGCAGGCTTGCCTTCGATCAATTGTGGAGCGATATACATTGATAACCAAGGCAGTGCGTGGTTTGCTCCCTGGGATGGCGGATTGTTCCGCCTTTCGAAAGGGCAGGTTGAGCGAATTACGGTAGCCGGTCTCAAGGATGAAGCTGTTTATTCGATTGCAGGAAGCGCCGGTGAAATCTGGATAGCCCGGAAATACGGTGGCGTCACTCGGCTCCGGCCGCAGGGAGGCGCTTTTCAAGATTTTACGTATACGACTCGAAACGGGCTCGCGCAGGATTCGGTCTATTCAATCTATCTGGGGCCGGGCGGCACGGTTTGGGCGGGGACAATCGACCAGGGTCTCAGCCGCTTCCGTGGTAACACGTGGCACACATTTACCACTCAGGATGGGCTACCATCCAACCGGATTTCGGTCATTACCGGGAATGCCGCGGGAGCTGTCTTTGTGGGGACGCCAAATGGCCTTGCGGAGCTCAAGAAGGACGCTTGGGTTACCTATACCGCGCGCGACGGGTTACCACCTGGCGCGATTGAAAGCCTTCTTTTCGATTCATCAGGCACGCTTTGGATCGGTACTGCAAAAGGCATTTCGTTCCTCCAGGCGGGGGTCATCCACGTACCACTTGGTGCGCCGGACCCGCTCTATGGAGAGATTCTTGGCATCGCCGAAAATAAGGGCTGGCTGTGGATCACTACCGGCAACCACGTTCTGCGCGTAAAGTGTAGCTCGTTGCTCAACGACGCGTTTCAGCCAGGTGATTACCAGGAGTTTGGGGTGACGGACGGGCTGGCCAGCGTGGAGGGTGTGAAGCGCAGCCGCTCTGTGGTGAACGACAATCGCGGACGCGTCTGGTTCTCGTTGAATCAAGGGATCTCGGTTCTGTCGCCGTCCGCATTTTCCCGGCCGGCATTTCCCATGGCGATACGCCTGGACGGGATGCTGGTGGACGGAAAACCCGTCCCGCCCGGCGGCCAGATCCGCGTTCCCTCCGGCCAGCGGCGCTTGACATTCCGTTACGCCGCCGTGAACGTCTCAAATCCTGAGGGCGTAAGATACCGCTATCGGCTGGACACCGTCGATTCGGCCTGGAGCGAGCCGACGGCAGTGCGGGAAGTGGACTATACCAATATTTCCCCCGGACGCTTCAAATTCCATGTGGTGGCCCGTAATCCGGACGGCGTCCAGAGTGGGGACGAAGCCACGATGATGTTCGACGTAGAACCCGCGTTGTGGCAGGATCGCAGGTACCAGCTTGCCGCCATTGCGGCTCTTTTGCTGCTGGCCTGGTGTCTCTATCGCCTCCGGCTCCGTCAAATGACAGCCAGAGCGGATCTTCGCCACTCCGAGCGGCTCGCGGAGCGGACCCGAGTGGCGCGCGATTTGCACGACACTTTGCTCCAGAGTTTTCAAGGGTTGATGCTCCGCCTCCAGGTAGTTGACGATATGCTTCCTCAAGGAAAAGCAAAGGAGGCGCTCGAACAAACTCTCGAACGCGCGGATCAGGCGATCGCCGAGGGCCGGAACGCCGTGTACGACTTACGTTCCTCCGCAGTAACTACGAATGATCTGGCGCAGGCGCTGAGGATGCTGGGGGACGAACTGGCTACACCAGAAGCCGCAGCATTCCGCTTAGTCGTGGAAGGTTCGGCGCGGGACATGCATCCTATCATTCGAGACGAGCTCTATCGCATTACTCGCGAGGCGCTGCGCAACGCTTTCAGCCACGCCCGCGCGCAGCATATTGAAGTTGAACTCATCTACGCGGATGGTGTATTCCGGTTGCGAGTTCGGGATGACGGAGCGGGCATTGCTCCGGCGATTCTGGAGGAGGGCCGCTCCGGCCACTATGGCCTGCCTGGAATGCGTGAGCGCGCCAGACAATTAGGCGCGAAGTTAACCATCTGGAGCGGAATGGGAGCGGGGACGGAAATCGAATTGAGCATCCCGGGCCCCATTGCTTACACTGTGCCGCCCCGCCCCCGATGGCGGCTGTCCCGAAGAAAGCAGGATCAGGCGTGATTCGAGTACTCTCCGTCGACGATCACGCCCTGCTGCGCGATGGCATTGCCGCGCTGATCGCGAACCAATCCGATATGGAGTTGGTAGCCGAAGCCTCAAACGGGCGTGAGGCAATCGAAATGTTTCGAAAGCACAATCCGGACGTGACTTTAATGGACTTGCAGATGCCGGAGATGGGCGGCATCGATGCGATGAGCGCGATTCGCAGTGAGTTTCCCGAAGCGCGAATCATTGTGCTGACCACTTATGCTGGAGACGTGCAGGTTTTCCGCGCGCTCAAAGGGGGCGCAAGGGCTTTCTTGTTAAAGGGATTGCTGCGCAAGGAACTGCTCGATACGATTCGCGCTGTCCACGCCGGTCAAAGGCGTCTACCACCAGAGATTGCCGCCGAAATCGCCGAGCATGCAACCGATGACGCCTTGACCCCAAGAGAGATCGAAGTACTTCGATTAATCGCCGGAGGAAATGCCAATAAGGAGATCGCTGCTCGGTTATCCATCACCGAGGAAACCGTGAAAGGCCACGTCAAGAACATCCTCGCCAAACTGGGAGCGAGCGACCGGACCCACGCCGTCACCATAGGATTGAAGCGAGGATTTATCGATTTGTAGCTTCGCTGCACCCCTCGAAAGAGGGGCGGCCAAGAAGGACTTTCTAGGGTGTCGAAGTTGCGGCGAATTCCATACCATTAGGCTGGGATGCAGTCTGCAACGTCTATTCTCAACCTTTCCTAGCGGCTGGCCCGGGCTGGGTCTTATGCTGTTGCGGCTTGGAGCGGGTATCGCTCTAATCTCTCTCGGCATGAATGGTTTTTACGGCGCGCTCGAAGAACCGATCATTTTTGCCCGCTACCTGGTCGCGGTTGCCGGCGGCATCTTTCTGATCGCCGGTCTATGGACGCCCGTAACGGGAGTGCTGATGGCGCTGGATGGGTTATGGGCCGCGTCATCCCTGCCTTTCTCTACGCGCGGCGGCCATTGGATTTATGTTTTATTGGCGGTGATGTGCGCTAGTTTGGCGATGCTCGGGCCGGGCGCATGGTCCCTCGATGCGCGCCGTTTTGGCAGGAAGCGCTTCGATAGTGATCGGACCCGCGGTCGGAAGCTATCCCCCTAAATGGGTAGCAAGGTCCGCAACCATTGAGGGGGCTGATTGGGATCGATCCAGGGGCGATACAAGACGGGGTTTGGGCGAAAATCAAGGACAGAGACGTGGCCGGCACAATGGGGCCCCTTTGAAAGGATAAAAACCATGGCTATTTCAGATTTGATCGGGTCCAGTCCGAAATTCCGGGCATTGATGACATTGGTGGAGATGGTTTCACCAGTGGACTCCGCTGTCCTGATCCAGGGCGAAACGGGCACCGGAAAAGAAGTGATTGCGAGAGCCATTCATGAGGCTAGCCCTCGCCGTAACCACCGTTTTGTCGCCCTTAACTGCGCAGCGATTCCGAGTGCATTGTTG
>JBEKJJ010000001.1:0-136451 GCA_050011295.1 Bryobacteraceae bacterium | reverse complement strand
ACGACGATGACGCCGATGGCGGGATCGGTACTCCAAGTGCGGAGAGTTTCGATGGAACTCGAGAGCAGCTCAGCGCTGAGCGCGTTTAGCTTTTCGGGACGGTTGAAAGCCAGCGTTGCGATGCGATCTGTAACTTTAGTTAGGATCATGATCGAAACTAACATACGAAACAACGTTGCGGTCAAACGGAACCGTGGGCTGGCTAACGAGACCAATTTTTTTATACTATTTGCTTGACGCGCGGGCGCGTTTGGCGGTATAACTTTCTTTCCCCCTGATGAACGTCATGCTCGTTTTTTCGAAATCGATCTTCGAGCGTACGGAAGGAAAATTCCGAAGCCATGTCTGCTGCCGCTGTTCTCATTGAATCCCCTACCTATATCGACACCGCCTCCACGCCCTTGCGGGATGAGGCCGTTCGCGATTTTATTCACGATCTGCGACAACCACTCAGTTCTATCGAAGCCATCGCCTACTATCTGGAGATGACGCTGCCGCCGGAGCAAATGCAGGCGCGGCAGTACATGCGGAAGCTTCAGCAATTGGTGGACGAAGCCAATTCGATTTTGCACCACGCGGCGGTGGATGTTAAGGTGCGCGGGTAAATTTCTCCATACGGGCTAGGTTGGCTAATTGCTTCAGGTATTGTTTCAGGGGGCGAGCGGGTGTGCCCCAGACTACCTGACCTTTGCGGACGATCTTGGAAGTTAGGACACCGCAACCGGAGCCGAGCACCGCGCCAGATTCGATCCGCGCTTTATCCCCGATGCCTACCTGACCGCCGATGACGGCGTCGTCTTCCACCACTACGCCTCCCGAGAGTCCGGTCTGCGCGGCGATTACGACGTGGCGGCCGATGCGGCAGTTGTGTCCAATATGAACCAGGTTGTCGAGCTTGGTGCCGTCTCCGATGGAGGTGACGCCGAGCGCGGCGCGGTCCACGCAGGAATTGGCGCCGATTTCGACATCGTCGCCGATCTCGACGCGGCCGATCTGCGGGAACTTCTCATAATGATCGCCGGCGCGAACGAAGCCAAAGCCGTCGGCGCCAAGCACGCAGCCGGAATGGAGGACCGAACGTTTTCCGATGGTCACGTGATCGTAGATTGTGACGTTGGAATGCAGGATGCAATCGTCGCCGATGCGGACGCCGGCTCCGATTGAGCAATTAGCTCCGATGCTGGAACGTTCGCCGATGATCGTGTGTTCGCCGACGGTCGTGTACGGGCCGACGGCGGCCGATAATGCGATTTTCGCGTCACCGGCGAGTACGGTACTAGGATGAATCCCAGGTGCGGGTGGGCGCCGGGGATAAAGTAATCCAATGACGCGGGCGAATGCGGCGCGGGGATCCGCTACGCGGATGAGGGTGCGGCCCGGGGGGAATTCGTCCGTGACCAGAAGACAGCCGGCGGTTGAACTACCGGCCGTGGTTGCGGCTTTTCGATTTCCGACGAATGCGATCTCGTGTTGGTGGGCCGATTCGAGTGGCGCGGCGCCGGTAATTTCGAGTGAACCGTCGCCATCGCATGGAGCTTTCAAATGATCCGCAATTTCTGAGACCCGCATCACCCTGTATGATACAAACTTATGCCGGTTGATCCTTCGGCTCGAGTGGCGGCGACTGCGCGCGTGCATCCGGACGCGGTGGTTGGACCGGGAGTGGCGATCGGGGAGTACGCGATCGTCGAGGAAGATGTGGTGATTGGAGCTGAGTGCCGGCTGGAACCCTATGTGTACGTGAAGCGCTGGACTACGCTCGGAGAGCGCAACGAGATTTCGTCGGGAACGGTGCTGGGGACGGATCCGTTGGACAAGAACTTCAAGGGAGAGCGCAGCTATCTTCGAATCGGCGACGGCAATATCATTCGCGAGCATTACACGGTGTCGAGGGGGACGCAGCCCGAGAGCGTGACCGAAATCGGGGATTCGAACTACATCATGACGTCGGGACACATCGCGCACAATTCGAAGATTGGGAACAACTGCGTGATTGCGAGTTGCGCGCTGGTGGCCGGGCACGTGGAGGTGGAGGACCAGGCGTTTATTTCGGGCGGCGTGGTGATTCATCAGTATTCCAAAATTGGGCGGCTGGCGATGATCGGCGGGAACTCACGAGTGAACAGCGATGTTCCGCCGTACTTTTTGTATTCGGATTTCAATGTTGCGGCGAAGGGGTTGAATCTGGTTGGGTTGCGGCGGGCTGGTTTTAGTCGGGAAGAAATTGCGGCGCTGAAGAGCGCGTATCGGATTTTGTATCGGAGCGGGTTGAAGTTGGAAGAGGCGTTGGGACGGATTGAGGCGGAGTTGGATACGGAGCATACGCGGCATTTGGTGGAGTTTATTCGAAGCAGCAAGAGGGGGATATGCCGGGAGTGAAGGAATAAAGCGTCCACATGAGTGTGGACGCGGCAGGCAAGAGTGCCTGCGCCACGCGGTGAGAGGGAGTGATGGAAGTGGTATTGGAGGATAGAGTGCGAGCGGAGCTGCCGCGGACTTTGGGGTTGGTGGATGCGCTGGCCATAGTGGTGGGGATTGTTATTGGAGGCGGAATTTTTTTGGTTCCGAATCTGGTGGCGCGAAACCTGGCCACGCCTGGTTCTATTCTTGCCGTGTGGATTTTTGCCGGCGTCGCGTCGTTCTTTGGGGCGCTGGCTTGCGCTGAATTGGGAGCGGCGCTGCCGTCCACGGGCGGGCAATATGTATTTCTGCGAGAGATTTATGGTCCGATGACCGGATTTCTGTGCGGATGGTCGATGTTTCTGGTGGCCAGAACCGCGCAGGTGGCGTGGCTGGCGGTGATCTTTTGTTTGTACGTTTCGTATTTCGTTCCGCTGAGCGCGATTGCGGCGAAGCTGGTGGGGATTGGGATGATCCTGCTCTTCGCGGCAATCAACTACCGGGGTGTTTCGTTGGGGGCGCTGGTGCAAAAGGCGTTCACATCCGCGAAATTGATTGGATTGCTGATCATCATCGGCAGCGCGGCGTTTTATCGGGGTAATCCGGCTGTTGCGGCGCCGAGCGCGGCGGTTCCGTTTTCGCTCGGTCATTTTGGTATAGCACTGATTGCTTGTCTGCTGGCCTATGACGGTTGGATGCAGGTGACCTATGTGGCGGGAGAGATCAAGAATCCAAACCGGAATATTCTGCTGGCGCTGGCGGCTGGAGTGGGCGCGTGCATCCTTATTTATATGCTGGCGAATCTGGCTTATTTGCACGTGCTTTCGATTCCGGAGATCGCTGCAAGCGATCATGTGGGCGCCACGGCAGCGGAACGAACGTTGGGATCGGCAGGGGGTGGGTTGGTTGCAGTAGTCATTTTGTTGTCGATCGTCGGAACGCTGAATGGCTGCTTTCTCACCAGCCCGCGAGTGTACTTCGCGCAGGCCCGCGATGGACTGTTCTTCGCAAAGTTCGCGGAGGTGCATCCGCGGTACCGGACGCCGGGGTTCGCCATTGTGGCGCAGGCGGGGTGGGCAATTGTGCTGCTGCTGAGTGGAACGTATGAAACGTTGATCGACTACGCGATGATGGCGTTGTGGATTTTCTACGCATTGATGGTTTTGGGGGTGATTGTGCTGCGGCGGAGCCGGCCGCAACTGGTGCGTCCATATAAGATGTGGGGTTATCCGGTTACGCCGGTTTTCTTTGTGGCGGTGGCTGCGTATTTTATCGTCAATACGGCGGTGAGCCGGCCGGGGCCATCGCTGGCGGCGTTGGGGTTGATTGCGACCGGGGTTCCGGTTTATTTTTTTTGGAAAAAAAGATAAAACGGTTTCTGGTTTCTGGTTTCTGGTTCGTTTTGACGCATCTGGGGATTTTTGTGTTTCGAGGTGCTTTCTCGGCAACGTGTTGGCTAGAGGAGAGTTGCTAGCGTCGGATGCGTGTCTGCAGTCGCCTTTTTTTGCGATGCGTCAAGAACTTTCGCGATGTTGAGTATGCGCTGGCCGCGTTCGTCTCTGGTCCTTGTTGTATGGATGCCGGCTATGTTTGGGAGGGCTTGGGAGAGACCTTTAGAGGTGGAGGGGAGGGCGGCTAGGGGGACGCGCGTGCGGAGTTCGTTTAGGAGATCGGTGGCTTCGCCGGCCCAGGAGCCGGTGGCTTCGAGGAGGGCGTGGAGGGCTTCGCGGAGTGGATCGGCGCCGGACCAGATGGAATGAGGGTCGGCGAATGCGTTGATGACGGCGGCTTCGTCGAGGCCGAGGGCGGGAGCGGCGGCTGCTGTCCAGGTGGCGCAATCGAGAAAGCGCGGGACGTTGCCGAGGTCGATGTCGCGAATGCGAGATAGCGCTGTAGAGATGGCGTCGGACAACGTGGCCAGTGCACTGGCGTGGAGTGTTTCGAAAGTGGACCAGATAGCCGATTCGGGGCGGGGGTGGGCGATAGGTTCGAGCTGGATGGTCAGCGTCCGGTTCGCGAGAGTGCGGGGCGGAGTCCAGGCGCGTTGCGTTTCGTCGTGTGGCGCGATCAGGATTATGGGGCGCGCAACTTCGAAGACGAGCGGGTCGCGAAGGTCGGGCTGCGTGATTTCGATGGCGTCGCCGGAAGAGAGGGCGCACAGGGTCTCGGAGATTTTGTTGGGGATGCGGTGCACCTGATCAAAAACCAGGATCCAGTTATGGAGGGCAAGCAGGCAGAGATCGCGGTCGCGCGCGGGGAGTCGATGCACGGGGGCGGCGGAAGGATCGATGAGAGCGCGGAGTGCGCGGGCGAGGACGGACTTGCCGCTGCCGGCGGGTCCATTGAGGACCAGGATGGGGTAGGGGCCGGTGGTGCGAAGGGCGGAGATGAGCCAAGCCAGTACCGAGTGCCAGGCGTTGGTGGAAAGGTCGAAGAGTTGGCGGAGAGGGGCTAGGGGCTGGGGGCTGGGGGCTGGGGACTGCGACTGAGGACGGGGAAGTGCGAGCGTTCTTGTGGATTGGCGGAAGGCTGTTTTTAGGTTGTTTCGGATTTGCCAGCCTCGGGAGGTGATTTCCAGGACGTCGCCGGTGGGGTTGGCTAGGTCGACGATGATTTTCGATGGGAGAAAGGGGTCGCCTTCGAAGCCGAGACGTTGGGTGACGGGCTGGGTGGGGAAATCGCCGTAGCGGGCTTGGGCTTCGAGTGTCCGCAATACCGTGCGAAAGGCAATGGGGGAGGGCGCGGTGTCGAATTGTTTGTAGAAATTCGCGGTGAGCCAATCGCGGAAGACCGCGGAGCGTAGGGGTGCGACGGTGCGATGCTCGGTGCTGGCGGGGAAACTGGCGCACGCTTGTCCGTCCTTGGAGCAGAACGGGGAGGCGTCGTGGGCGAGCTTGAGCAGTGCCTGAGGCTGTTCCGAGATGCGGATGCTGGGTGGCATACTGTCCCGGCTTGAGGTTAGCTGATGGGTTGTGGGTTGGTGAGGGTGGGTGGAGGGAAGTGATTGAAAGAGTGGGAAAAAGTTTTGGTGTGGGGTGGTGACCGTAACACGTTATCATTAATCCCGGGGAATAATTACGAGGATTATTGATATCGTCGTCAGCATTTCTTGCGGCATGCTGCTTGCGGCCGGGCCGGCACGTGGGGAGACGAGAATTCAGGCGTTGGCTAAAGAGATCGAGGCCGATGCCGAGCGTGAGAATCCGCGAATGGGGCTCGACACGCTGATTCGTGGAGCGGAACGGCTGCGGGATGTGGATCCGGCTACGGCTCGTCAATTACTGGATAAAGGGGCGGCGTGGTTGAACCGGTTCCCGCGTCCGAGCTATTTTACGCTCCGATTCATGGAGACGTACGCGCATATCGATCTCGATGCTGCAGAAAAAGTTGGGGCGACGATACCCGACAAGTCTTGGGTTTACACCGCGCTCATCGAACAGTCGGCGCGGGTTAAGGATTATGCGCGGGCGACCCGGCTGGTAAGGCAGGCAGTGAAGGGCGGGTGGTATAGCTTGGGCGCCGTGATATTCGCAATGCAGCAGATGGCGCGTGACGCGCCGCAGAGCGCGGCTGAGTTATTAGCAGAACGCGTGGCTGACTTTCCGGAAGGCGCTAAGGCATCGGATGTGAGCACGCTTTTGAGGTCGCTCGCAGTGTTTCCTTGGCCGGATCTTGATGTGACGCGCGGAGCGCTGCGGAAGATTTTTGCGGCGCTGGATCGGCCGGACTTCAAAGAAAGTACCGGCGATTTCGAAGAGACGGCAACTTTTGAATTCCATGGAAATGAGATCAAGACCGGGACCACATTCGAAACTGTGCTGTTGCCAGCGGCGGCTTACCTGGCGTTATGGGATTCGGAAGTGTTTCGTGCACGTGTCACGTCGCTGCCAAGTTGGGGGCCGGCACTTCGGGATTTGAGGGTGGAGGATCTTCCACGGCTCGCGCGAGCCCCGATTACGAGGGTTCAAAAGCCGGGGCCACCGCGTCCTAAATCCGCGCCGTTGCCGGACATTTCGAAGATGTCGTATCAGGAAGCTATGTCCGCGGCGAAGGCGCTGGAATTTCCGGCAAAATATTCCGTCTTGGCCAGCATGGCGACCCGGAAAGACTTTACCGCGGAGCAACGGAAGGTGGTGTTCGAGGAGATTTTTCCATTGTTACGCTGGGAGGAACCGTTCTCGCGCTACAACGGAACGCGATGGATGTTTTTTGAGGTTGTGGATTCGAAGATCGAGGGTTTGTTTGCCGAAGCGGCACTGGAGTGGATCGGAGCGCTGGATGCGGCGGTTAGCTCGGACGACATCATGCTCCTTCGAGAGCAGGAACGAGGGATTATAGACGTCGAACTCCGGAGGCTGGACGAACTGTTTCAGCAGCGCGATTTCGCGTTTTCGAAGCCGCATCCGTCTATCGTGTCGCGGAGGGCGCTGGCGCGCCTGGATGGAGCGGCCAACGAAATCGCCGATTTCTCATTGGCTAGCCTGGATGGAACGGCATTTCATCTGCGCGAACTGAAAGGCAAGATCGTGCTGATTGATTTTTGGGCGACATGGTGTCCGCCGTGCCGGGATGAGGTGCCGGCGCTCCAGAAAATTCATGAAGAGTGGAAGGGCAAAGGTGTTGTGGTGCTGGGCGTGGATGACGAGCCTGCGCGTGTGATCCGGGCGTTCAATGCGAAGAATGGGGTTACGTATCCGACGCTGCTGGATGCAGACCGCAAGGTGCATGAGTTGTTTGGGGTGGATGGAAATGGTCAAGGTATTCCGCTGGCTGTCGTTTTTGATCGCGATGGGAAGTTTGTGGGCCGGGTTCCCTTTCCGCACACGGAGGAGGGTTTCCTCCAGTTGCTGAAGAAGGCGGGATTGTGATTGTGAAGCCGAAAAATGCCCGCACCAGTTATTCACCCAGCGCGCGACTTTCTCCTGACGGAATAAACGCTGCCCAGTAGTAGGGGTGTTTTTGTTTCTTGGCGGCGAGCATTTCGCGCTGAACTCCACGTAACGATTCCGAGAGCCCTTCCTTCTTCAGCAGGCGCCGGTAGAGGCCGACCATCAGATCCCGCGTTGCCGCATCATCCACGCTCCAAAGCGACATCACTTGCGCTCGCGATCCTGCCAGCACCAGGGCCCGCCGCAAGCCGTAAACGCCCTCGCCGTTGGCGACATCGCCTATGCCGGTCTCGCAAGCGGACAACACCACTAACTGCGTTCCCCATAAGTCCAACCCCGATACCTCCAGGGCGGTGAGCACGCCGTCCTCGCTTCCACTTTCCAGCACATTTGCCCCCGCCAAGGCCAAGCCCGAGCGCAGCAGCGGGTTCTCTCTATTTGTAAGCAGCGGCCGCAAGCCCCCTTCCGCCTGCGGATCAACCCATGCACGGCTCGAGTTCGGCGCTTCCTGCGGTTGATCCGCCAGGAAGAATCCGTGCGTCGCAATGTGCAGCAAGCGCGGCCCCGAGACGCCTTTCAACGCTCCCTCATTCGCTCGCGCGCCGGTGAGCACAGCGCTCTTGGGTAGCCGCAGCAGCTTCTGAAGGCGCTCACCCTCCTGGGCCGTGCCGGGCAACGGTTGAAAGTACATCTGGAAGTCGGTTGAGCGGTATGCTCTCTCTGCTTGGGCCGGCGCCTGCGCTTGGGCCGGCTTGGCATCGTAATCCGGATTCGCTAGCACCAGAGCCCCTTGGCGACTGGACGCGGGAGCCTGCAGCCGCAAAAGGTCTCGACCCGAGCCGAGATAGCTGAACGTGTAGTGATCGAGCAGGTAGTGTTGCCGCTCGTCCACCAGCGCCGCAAACGGCACTAAGTTTAGTTGGCCGTCGGGAGACAACAGTACCTGGCTCTGGCTACCCAGCAAGGCGCGCAGAGGCCGCATTACTTTTTCGTCCAATTCGCGAGCGAGAAGCTTGACATCGGTTCGACCGGGATTGCTGAGCGCGCCGCGCAGCTGTAACGCCAAGCGGTCAATGGGTTGGGCTTCACCTAAATCCGTCCAGGCCGGCTGCCCGTCGTGGAAGAGCACGTAGGCAGCGTAGCGCGGTGGTTGAAGAGCCTTATTCTCCAGATCGGCTTTCGGATCAAGGGGCTGGTAATAGACAAGTTCCACTAGCGCGGCACCGTGAGGAATCGATTCCTGAATTGTCTTCAACGTGACCGGTTCGGAGTGCACCCGAAATGCGGCATTGCGCAAGCTGATGGCGGCCTCTATCTGGTCCTCCCGGATTCGGAGCTTCTGAATCTCCTGCTGGTATTCCGTCAAGTTGCGCTCACCCGGACCGCGCATCACCATGTTGGCGTGCAGCGTACGCATCTGCAGCAACTCGTCCAGCAACTTTTGGTCATCCGGATTGAGCCGCTCGCGTAGCGTATGCGTCTCTGCAGCCACAGCCTCCAGCAAGCGACCCTTGCGCCGCAGCACGGTCAAAAAGGCCAGGCTCAGTGCATCGGGATCGTCGGGCGCAAACTGCGCGTGAAACGAGATCGCGAGAGGAGTATCTAATTCCAGCGTCGATAAGTAGGCCTTCTTTTGCTGTTCCGATCCGGTGGTTAAGATGAGCGTAAGACTCTGCTCCCGGGCGTCGGAGCCGCGGGACAGATAAAGCGCTGCCTCTTTCCGTTCCCCTTTTATCCAATGAACTAAGCCCAAATTGGCGAGCGCGGTGACGGTGGTGGGATGTTCCAGGCCGAAGACTTTTTCGTTGATTGCCAGGGCGCGCTCGAGGAGGCCTTCGGCCTGTTGGTAATCGCCCTTGTTGAGATAAACCAAACCGAGGTTGCTGACGGAGTTGGCGGTATCAGGATGCTCGGGGCCCAGAGCGTTCTCGTCAATCGCCAGGGCTCGCCGGAAGAGTGGCTCGGCCTGCTGGTAGTCCCTTTTGTCCCGATAGATGTCGGCCAGGTTGGCAAGGGCACGGGCGGTATCAGGATGGCCAGGGCGATCTTTCTCGTCGATTGCCAGGACTCGACGGAAGAGCGGCTCGGCCTGCTGGTAGTCCCCTTTATAGCGATAAATCAATGCAAGGTTATTCAGAGACCAGGTAGTTTGAGGATGCTCGGGGCCGTAGATCGTCTCGCGCATACTCAAGGCTTTCTGGCACAATGGCTCAGCCCGGTCGTAATCCCCTTTTTCTCGATAAAGCTGGCCGAGGTTGTCCAGGGTAGTAGCGTATTGGGGCTGGGCGTTTTCAACGTGCTGAACCATGTCGATGGCGCGCAGATACAGCAGCTCAGCCTGCGGGTAGTCGCCTCTTGCGCGGTAATTTTGGGCGAGGTTGTTGAGGGTACTGGCGATAAGCGGGTTCTCGGGCGGAAGGACCTTTTCCCGGATGCTCAGAGCGCGCTGGAAGAAGGGCTCCGCCCGGCTGTAATCGCCCTCGGCATCGTAGAGAGTGCCAAGGTTGTTAAGCGATTGTGCAGTATCGGGATGCTCGGGGCCGAGGACTTTCTCGCGAATGGCTAACGCTCGTTGATAGAGGGATTCCGCTTGTACAAAGTCACCCTTGTCACGATACAGCCTGCCAAGATTACTGGCGCAGGAGGCGGTCTGGGAAGACCATGGACCCTCCGCATTTTCCATGCCGCTCAGGGCGCGAACCATGAGGGGCTCCGCGCGCTTATAATCGCCCTTAATTCGATAGAGCTCGGCGAGGTTGGCGAGCGACTCAAGGGAAGCCGAATGGCCGGGTCCGAGAGTTTTCTCGGCCAAGCTAAGGGCGCTCTCGGCAACGGGAATTGCCTCGTCGTACTTCCCAGCCCTATAGAGAATGGCCACCTCGCGGTTTCGTTCCTTCACGTCCGTTGCTTCGGGTGTAATGGGTATAGACATTTCAAAACCTCCCGTTATACTGATGGCGCGCGCCTCGATAAATCGTAATCGTACAATAAGGGGGTGCGCAGCGCTCGTAGTGCGTGCGGGTTTTGGCTGCGCGGCGCGGGCGCGCGGGGAATTCATTGAAACGGCGCCCCGATAAAGCGCTCACTTTTGGCGGAACGATCGCTTATCTTAGCTAATAGCAGGCTCATGAAAGAGGTGTGCTATGAGGAAAATTTCACGGCGAACAACGGACGCCGCACCGGGCGAGCTCCCGGTGGTTGGCGGCAAATCGGATAAGGCGAAAACTGGCGGGCGGGCTGCCACGGCGGAAGCTGAGAAGTGGATGGAATCCTGGAGGTCCGACAAGCGGGCGCCAGTAGGTGCTTTGTACCTGGGGCGATTCGCCGACCCCATGTATTTCCTGACCAAACCCATCACCTGGAAGCCCAACCAGGGTCAGGAGCGCTACCAGGAAGTGAGCGTGCCCGCGGGGTTTGTCACGGATCTGGCCAGCATTCCGCGCGTGTTCTGGACGCTGTTGCGGCCGGACGGAAAATACGCTTACTCAGCAATTGTGCATGATTACCTGTACTGGTTTCAAACCAGGCCGCGCGAAGAAAGCGATACAATTCTGAAGCTCGGGATGCAGGATTTCTCTATCGACGCTGTTACGATCACGGCTATTTACGATGCCGTGAGGCTTGGTGGAAGGGCTAGCTGGTCCGGAAATGAGCGCTTGCGAAACGCGGGAGAGAAGCGGATTTTGAAGCGCTTTCCCGACGACCCGCGGACTACTTGGGCGGAATGGAAAAAGCTGCCGGATAACTTCGAGTGACATTACGGGTCGGGTGATCTGGGATTAATCCATCCGCAAGGCGTCCAGCGGTGAAATTGAGCTGGCGCGGAAGGCTGGGATTAGGGCGGCGATCGATGCGGAGCACGCAAGGGCTAGGATCGAAATGGCGATCACGAACGGGTTGTATTGATTGATTCCGTAAAGTTGATGTCCTAGGAAGCGGCCGGCTGCTAATGCTAGCGGTATGCCTAATAGGAGTCCGATGAAAATTAAAGTTAGCGCTCCGCGGAGAATCAAAGCGAAGACGTCGCTACGATCGGCGCCGAGGGCCACTCGCACGCCGATCTCGCTGGTGCGGCGTCCGGCATTGTAGGCTGTGACGCCATACATTCCGATGGAGGCTAAAACTAGCGAAAGAATCCCGAAGAACGAGGTGAGGCGGGCGATCAGGCGCTGCTGGGTGAACGAAAAAGCCACTTGCTCTTTCAGGGTGTGAATCGCAAGGATGGGCAGATTGGGATCTATGGATGCCATTGTCTGGCGCACCTGCGCGATGGGCAGGCCGGCGCCTGGTTGGGTGAGGATAACGATGTCATGCATGAAATGCGAGCCCGGATTGAAATCCTGCATCTTTGCATAAACTCCCGCGGGATTGTGCGCGGCGTTCGGGGAAAAGTCGTGCTGCACTTCGGGCAGAAAAAAGAATGGGGGAATTGGCTTGTCAAGCTGGAAAGTTAGATAGCGGGCGTCTTTGGCAACGCCCACAATCTCGTATTCGCGCTCAGATCCGGTGTCGTGCTGGCCGAAGTGCTTCCCGATGGGATCAACATTCCCGAAGAACCTTCGTACAAAGGCCTGGTTGATGACGGCCACGTGACGCGAAGATGCCGTATCCTGTTCGGTGATGCCGCGTCCTTTGATGATAGGGGTTCCGATGGCGTCCAGGTATCCGGCAGTAACTCGGTCCCATGCAGTGAAGTTGGTGTCGTGGGGGCCCGGAGCGGGATGGCCATCCACAAAGACGCCAGCGCCCCAACCGCCGCCGGATAACGGAGAGTAATTGCAGAGAGCCACGGAAGATACGGCTGGAATGTTGGCTAGCGAATCGTGGATGCGATTGTAGAGAGGCGTGAGTTGCTCAGGGCCGTAGCCGGCCAGCCTTGGCTCGATCTTGACGACGGTGCGCCCATCCCGATTAAATCCGAAATCCTGAGTTTCGAGATGATGCAGCGCAGCGGTGAGCAATCCAGACGCGGATAACAACGCAAGCGAGAGCGCCGCTTGGAACACCACGAGCGTCTTCCTGGGGAGCGAGCCGGCGCGGGCGGTGGAGCGGCCGGCTCCGCGAAGCGCCTCGATGGGATCTACGCGCGTGGCCATCCAAGCGGGAGCGATGCCGAAGGCGATTCCCGAAGCGAGCGAAACGACAAACGCGAACAGGAGTACGGGTATGGAAGGCGAGGCGCTGATGGGTAAGTCTGCCACGCCCGCGACCTTCGGGAACGCGAAATGCAGAATGAGACGCGTGCCCGCGAAAGCGATTCCGAGGCCTACCGCTCCGCCAAACAGGGAAAGCAAAATGCTTTCGGTGAGAGGCTGCCGCATAAGACGCGAGGCACGCGCGCCCAGCGCCATGCTGACGGAGATCTGGCGCCGGCGCTCCATGCCACGCACCAGCATGAGATTGGCGACATTGGCGCAAACGATGAGCAGTACAAATCCGGAAACCATCATCAGGATTTCGAGCCAGTGTTCGTATTCTTCGCGCATGCTGGTGATGCCGGCGCCCCCGGGGCGCAAGAACAGGGTTTGCTCGGGGAATTTCGCGCGTTCGTTCGGGTTCATGTCTCCCCAGTGCGAGAGCAGCCACTGCTTCAGCTCCACTCGCATATCAGCTTCTACCTGGGTGGGCTTCGCGCCGGGCCGGATACGGCCGATGACGTCGAGCCAGTTGTTATTGACTGTGTAAAGATCGCCTTCTAAGAGTGGCTCGGTGTTCAAGGGCAGAAAGAGATCGGGGGGATCGGCGCTCAAAGTATCGCCGAAGAAACCAGGCGGAGTGATTCCGACTACGGTAAATGGCTTTCCGTCCAGCGTGAAGACACTACCGATGACGGACGGGTCCAATGCAAACTTTTGCTGCCATAAGCGATAGCTCATCACCGCGGTTGGTGGAGCGCCGGGTTGGTCGTCGGAAGGTGAAAGCGCGCGTCCGGCATACGCATTTATGCCGAACATGGTGAAGTAATTGCCCGAGACGAATTCGCCGGGAGAACTTTGGGCCGGCTGGGCGCTGCCCGCGCGGCGGACGCCGAACAGCGGCTGGACTGCCGAAAACGCGGCTAGTTCGGTAAAACCCTTTGAGTGATCCCGAAAGTGTTTGTACAAATCGTAGGAGACGAGCGAAAACTCTTTCTCCTGGCTGTAGCCGCCCCAGTAGCAGCAACGCGATTCTTTCCCCAGGCGATACAGCTCGCTGGGATTCGCCACAGCGAGCGATTTCAAAATGACGGCGTGGACCAGAGTGAAGATGGAAGTGGTGGCGCCGATGCCGAGCGCGAGAGTCAGGATGGTGGTGATGGTGAAGGCCGGGGCGTTGCGCAGGCGGCGTAAGGCGTGGCGGGTGTCCTGGATTAGGGTTTCCACAAATGGTAGTCCTCTCTGGTCGCGATAACTTTCGCGGATTGCTTCGACGGTTCCGAACTTTAGGAGAGCTTGACGGCGCGCGTCGGCTGGTGAGAGACCGGCGCGGAGATTCTCGGCGGTCTCGAGAGCGAGGTGCTCTTCGATTTCGGCCTGCAGGCGCTGTTCGGCTTGCTGGGTGGTGGCGAAGGAGCGGAGGCGGTTGAAGAATCGTTTTAGAGTTTTCATTGAGATCCTCGTTACTGGTCCCCTTGCTAACGCGCGGGGCTACTCTGACCGTAGGGCTTGCACTGGTGAAATTGAGCTGGCGCGGAACGCGGGTACTAGCGATGCGATCAGCGCCGAGAATCCTAAGGCTGCCACGGCGATTGCGATTACCTCGGGATTGTATGGATTCACGCCGTAAAGTTGATGGCCGAGAAAGCGTCCGGCCGCGGCGGATAAAGGCAGGCCTAGCAGCAGCCCAAAGGCGATTAGGCCGAAAGCGCCACGGAGCACCAGCGCGACAACATTTTTGCGGCTGGCTCCTAACGCCATGCGCAATCCGATTTCGTTGGTGCGGCGTCCGGCGTTGTAGGCGGTGACTCCGTAGAGCCCGATGGAGGCCAGGATCAGAGAGAGAATTCCGAACAATGAGGTGAGGCGGGCGATTAAACGCTGTTGGCCGAATACTACGGAAACCTGGTCGCGCAGCGTGCTGATGAAGTTCACCGGCAAATTCGGATCGATGCCCGCCATGACGCGGTGCACTTCGGAGATCGACAGGCTGGCGCCGGGCTTGGTCACAATGACTATGTCGTGCAGGAAGTGGGTATGCACATCGCGCTCGGTATCATCCATTCTTGGATAGATGTCCTGCTGGGCCTCGGGCAAGAAGACGAAGGGGCCAACTGGCTTGTCGAGATCAGTATTGAGATAGCGGGCGTCCTTCGCGATGCCAACGATTTCATATTGGCGGGCCATACTGATTTCGTTTCGTCCAAAATGTTTTCCGATGGGGTCTTGGCCGGGGAAGAACTTTCGCGCGAAGGCCTCATTGATAACGGCGACGTGGCGCGACATGGCTGTGTCCTGATCGGAGACTGGACGTCCGCGAACGATGGGATTACCGATTACATTGAAGTATCCCGGCGTGACGCGATCCACATACGATATGTTGTCCTGGCCGGGCGCAGGAGCTGGGCGTCCGTCGATGAACATGGGTTCGTTCCAATTGTCGCCACTTTGAGGTGAATACCAGCACAGAGCTACCTCGGATACGCCGGGGATGAGGGATAGCGAATCCTGGATGCGCCGGTAGAGCGCGGTGAGCTGCGGGGCGCGATAGCCGGCGAGCTGCGGATCGATATTGACGATGGTTCGGCGATCCTGCTCAAAACCGAAATCCTGATTCTCAAGATTGCGCAGGGCGATCGTGAGCAGTCCCGAAGCGGATAGCAACACCAGCGAGAGCGCGGCTTGAAAAACGACTAGAGCTTGGCGAGGAAGTGATCCTTGCCGGCTGGTGGAACGGTTGCCGCCGCGCAGGGCCTCAATGGGATCCACGCGAGCGGCCATCCACGCGGGTGCGACGCCGAAAGCCACGCCGGTGATGAGTGAGACGGCGAAGGCGAACAGCAGAATTGGCATCGACGGCGACGCGCTGATGGGGACGCTCGCGAAACCGGTATGCGTGGAAAATGCAAAGTGAATAATAAGGATGGTTCCGGCATAAGCAACCGCGAGACCAGCCGCGGCTCCGAGCAAAGAAAGCACCAAGCTTTCGGTGAGTGCCTGGCGGATGAGGCGCGATGGGCGAGCTCCTAAGGCGATGCTCAGCGAGGTTTGTTGGCGGCGTTCGATGCCACGCACCAGCATGAGATTCGCGACGTTGGCGCACACGATGGCGAGCACAAATCCGGAAACCAGCATCAGGATTTTCAGCCAATCCGCGAATTTTTCCCGCAGGGTGGTGATCCCGGCGCCGCCGGGGCTGAGATATAAGGTTTGGCGCGACAGGTTGGCGCGTTCGTTCGAATCCATCTCCGGATCGGACTGGTGCGAGAACAGCCACTGCTTCAATTCCACGCGCATTTGAGGTTCGAGGGATGCGCGCGTGACTCCAGGCTGAACGCGGCCGATTAAATCCAGCCAGTGCGCGTAGGGAACACGCAGCCACGAATTGGCGCCCTGGAGGAGCGGCTCAGTCGCGATAGGCATGAAAAAATCGGGAGGATGTTCGCGCAAGGTATCGCCGAAGAAGCCTGGAGGAGCGATGCCGACGACGGTGAATGGCTTGTCGTTCAGGTTGAAGACGCTTCCGATCACGGAGGAGTCCGATGCATACTTCTGCTGCCAGAGGCGATAGCTTATGACGGCTGCGGGCGGCGCGTTGGGTTGATCATCGATGGGCGAGAGCGCGCGCCCGGCATAGGCGCTGATGCCGAACATCGTGAAATAGTTGCCGGATACAAATTCGCCTGGATGGCTTTGGGCAGGGTCGATCGAGCCGGCGCGCCTCACTCCAAAGAGGTAGCTGGGGTCGACCGAAAAGGCGGCCAGTTCCGCGAAGCCGTGGGTGTTATCGCGGAGGTGTTTGTACAAATCGTAAGAGACGATGGACCACTCGTCAGGTTGGTTATATCCGCCCGCGAGGCAGCAACGGCTTTGCCGGCCGAGCCGGTATAAATCATCTGGATTGGAGACCGGCAGGGACTTGAGGAGAACGGCGTGCACCAAGGTGAAGATAGACGTGGTGGCGCCGATGCCGAGAGCCAGCGTCAGGATGGCAGTGACAGTGAAGGCTGGTGCTTTTCGCAATCGGCGCAGCGAGTGCCGGATGTCGGCGAGCAAAGTTTCCATGAAGGGCAGTCCTTTCCGATCCCGGTAGTCTTCGCTTATTGCCTGGACGGCTCCGAATTTGAGAATGGCTTGGCGACGCGCCTCCACAAGGGGCAAACCGCGGTGAAGATTTTCGAGGGTCGCGGAAGCGAGGTGTTCTTCGATCTCGGCTTGCAACCGCTCTTCGTCCTGTTGGATGGTTACCCAGGATAGGAGCCGCTTCGAGAATCGCCGCAAGGTTCTCATTCGAGATCCTGCGCTTTTGCGGCGAAGAATCGGCCGATGATGGCGGCGGTTTGCTCCCAATCGCGGGTCTCGGCCTGGAGCTGTTTGCGTCCGGCGCGGGTGAGCCGGTAGAAGCGGGCTTTACGGTTATTTTCGGAAGCGCCCCATTCGGATGCGATGGAGCCTTCTTGCTCCAGCTTCAGAAGCACGGGATATAGAGTGCCTTGATTTACGGCGAGCAAGTCACCGCTGATTTGTTCGATGCGGCGGGCGATGCCGTAGCCGTGGAGTGGTCCAAGCACGTCGAGAGTCTTGAGAACCATTAATGCCAGGGTGCCCTGGTGGACGTCCTGTTTTTCTTTCATGCGCCTCTCTTTGGGTTTCCAACAGGTAGGATAGCATGGGTCGTTTGGGAAAGCAACAGGGCGTCGGCATGAGTGCCGACGCGGCAGGCAAGAGTGCCTGCGCCACAAAAACCAAAATGTGTCAGAATAAATCGCAAGATGCGACCTAGATTACTTGCTATCGCGCTGTTGAGCTGGTGCGCCAGCACGGCATTTGCGCAGTCTGGTATTGATTTGGGTGCTATGGATACCAACGTCAGTCCCTGCACGAACTTCTATCAGTACACGTGCGGTAATTGGCGTGCCAAGAATCCCATTCCGCCGGACCAATCGCGCTGGGCGCGTTTCAATGAAGTGCGGGAGCGGAACCTGCAGACGGAGCGCGAGATTCTGGAGAAGGCCGCGCATGCTTCGGGTAATCGCTCGGCTGTCGATCAGAAGATTGGCGATTATTATGCCGCTTGCATGGACGAACAGGGCATCGATAAGAAAGGTGTTGAGCCGGTGAAGGCAACGCTGGACAGCATCAACGCGCTGAGTTCCAAAGAGCAGCTGGCCGGGGAGCTGGCCAGGTTGAAACTCATCGGGGTGATCGGCGTTTTCACTTTCGGCGCTACTCCGGACTTCAAGGACGCCAGCGTGTACACTGCCAATTTCGACCAGGGCGGCATCAGCCTTCCGGACCGCGACTACTATTTGAAGACGGACCAACGTTCGGCCGATCTTCGCCAAAAATACGAGCAGCATGTCGCCAATATGTTCGACTTGCTGGCAAAATCGTTGAACGCTACGTGGGATTCGAAGGCCAAAGCGGCTGCGGTGCTGAAGTTCGAGACCGCGCTGGCGGAAGCCTCGATGGATCGAGTGTTGCGGCGGAACCCTGAGTCACGCGACCACGCGATGACTACGAAGGATCTTTCCGATCTTGCGCCGAAGTTCCAGTGGGCCAAGTTCATTTCGGATGAGCACACGCCGCCGTTCAGTAAGATTAACGTCGGCAATCCCGATTTCTTCAAGAAACTGGACGGCATCATGCAGGAGACTAGCTTGGAGGATGTCAAGACCTACTTGACCTGGCGGCTGCTGCTGGGTTCCGTGAGCGCCCTGCCGCACGCCTTCGTCGAAGAGAACTTTCAGTTTTTCGATCAGACGCTCAATGGACAGCAGGAGCTGGCGCCGCGCTGGAAGCGGTGCGTTCGGGCGACAGATGGCGCGCTGGGTGAAGCTTTGGGACAGAAGTTTGTCGAAGTGGCATTCGGTGGTCCCGCGAAGGCCAAGGCGCTGCAGTTGGTGGGTGAGATCGAGAAATCCATGAAGCAGGATATCGAAGGCGCGACGTGGATGTCGGACGCGACCAAGCAGCAGGCTTTCGCCAAGTTGGCGGCTGTTTCGAATAAGATTGGGTATCCCGAAAAATGGCGCGACTACTCGGGCGTGGTTGTGAAGCCGGACGATTATCTGGGCGATGAGGAGCGCGCTAGCGCGTTCGAGGTCCGGCGCAATCTGAACAAGATTGGAAAATCTGTGGACAAGAGTGAGTGGGGCATGACGCCTCCGACGGTGAATGCTTACTACAGCCCGCCGCAGAATAACATCAACTTTCCCGCAGGTATTCTGCAGCCTCCGTTCTACAATCCCAAAGCGGACGAGGCGGTGAACCTGGGCGCCGTCGGCGTGGTGGTGGGGCATGAATTAACGCATGGGTTCGACGATCAGGGCCGCAAATACGACGGCGACGGCAACCTGCGGGATTGGTGGACGGCGGAAGACGCCAAGAATTTCGAGACGCGCGCCGAATGCGTGGTGAACGAATATGACAAGTTCAGCCCGGTGGATGGAGTCAAGTTGAAGGGTAAGTTAACGCTGGGTGAGAATGCCGCGGACAATGGCGGCATCCACTTGGCTTACATGGCGCTGATGCGCGATCTGGCGGACAAGACTATTCCGGACACGAAGTCTGACGGATTTACTCCCGAGCAACAATTTTTCATCGGCTACGGACAGATCTGGTGCGAGAACGTGACGGATGCGCACTCACGCGTCGCTGCCGCGACGGATCCGCATTCGCCCGGACAGTTTCGCGTTACCGGCGTGGTCCAAAACATGCCGGAGTTTCAGCAAGCTTTTAGTTGCAAGGCGGGCGATCCGATGGTTGCCGCACAGGCTTGCAGGGTTTGGTGATGAAAGGCGCAGGCCCGACTCCATTACTGCCGCGGTTCCGTTGGCAGGCGAAAGCGCCTGCCCCACTGGTTGCGTTGTTGATGATGGGCGCGGCGTTCGGACAAACACTGCATGTCGTGACAATTTCTTCGCCGGACCGGCGCGGGAATGAACCGTCCATTGCCGTGAATCCGAACAATCCGAATCAGGTGGTTGCGGTATTTCAACCGGCTAGCGTGGCTTATTCCAACGATGGCGCGCAGACTTTTTCGCAGGCGGAACTTCCGCCGGTAACAGGATGGCGGGAGGGCGGAGACGTTAGCACGACGTTCGATAACAAGGGGCATGCGTTTTTATGCTCGCTGCATTTCGACAAGCTGGGGTCGGCGTCCTATTGGGCGCATGGGGCGGGCCGCAACGGCATGTTTGTTCGACGGTCATTGGATGGCGGCAAAACGTGGGAAAAAGACGCGGCTACTTTGAAGGCGTTCCAAGGCAATGAGCCAGAAATACAGTGGGAAGATATGCCGCGCATTTTCGCGGACAATCAACCCAAGAGCCGGTTCGCAGGCAATTTGTATGCGGGTTGGATTGAGTGGCAGCTGGATAAGTCGATTATCCTTTTCGCGCGCTCGATGGACGAAGGCAAGACTTTTTCAGCTCCTGTTCGCATCAGCACGCATGCGGGGTTGCCACGCGATGACAATGGCGCGCTGGTGGGTTTTCTGGGCGTGGTAGGCCGCGATGGAGAGATCTACGCCATCTGGAATGACGGCAACACGATCACGTTTACTGAATCTTCGGACAGCGGGAAGACGTTTGCTGCATCGCGCGCCATTGTGGAAGTGGGCCCTCCCTACTTCGGCGGCGCGGGCGGAATTCCGGGAGTGGCGCGGGTTATGGGATTTCCGCAGATCGGCGTGGATAACCGCGGAGGGCTATATGTGGCCTGGAGCGATTACCGCAACGGCGATGTGGATGTATTTGTTGCGTCGTCGACGGATCGTGGAAAATCGTGGTCGAAACCGGTGCGCGTGAATGATGATCCGCTGCACAACGGCTGCGATCAGTTCTTTCAGTTTATGGCGGTGGATCCGATGACGGGCGCGGTGTATGTGCAATTTTACGACCGGCGCGGTGATCCGGCGAATCGCAAAACGCGAGTTACGCTAGCTCGCTCGGTGGATGGCGGGCGAACTTTTGCGAATCACGATTGGTCCGATGCGGCTTTCGAAGGACAGCAGGTGTTTCTGGGCGATTATACGTGGCTCACGGCTTTCAACAATCGTGTTTATGGTGTTTGGACGGAGGCTGCGGCTGCCGACGCAGGTCAGCAACGGAGAGCGCCTACGGTGGTTCGAGTAGGTGTCGCGGAGTTTGGTGCGGCGAAGTGAGGCCCTGTGCTCCTGGCGAGCGTGGTAGGCTTTCTGTGCATGTCTGCCAATGGATTTGATCTAGCCGCTGCGGCACACCAGGAGATGATTGAGCGCGGGTTTCATCCGGATTTTCCGCCTGCGGTTCAGGAGCAATTGAGAGCGCTTAAGTCGCGGACTGGGATGGCGGCGGGCGGTGATGTACGCGACCTGCGCACGCTGGCGTGGTCTTCCATCGATAACGATACGTCGCGCGATTTGGATCAGGCGGAATTGGCCGAGCGTGTGGACGGCGGGATTCGAATCAGGATCGCGATTGCCGATGTCGACTCCGATGTCGCGATTGGTTCGCCCATCGATCAGCATGCGGCTCAAGAAACTACCTCGGTCTACACCGGCATCAAAACATTTCCGATGTTGCCGGAGGAGTTATCGACGGGCCTGACTTCGCTGAACGAAGGGGCTGATCGGTTGGCGATGGTGATGGAGATGGTGGTGAGCGCGGAGGGTGCCGTTTCCGCGGAGAGCGTCTATCCGGCGCTGGTGCGCAATCAGGCGCAGTTGACTTACAACGCGGTGGGCGCGTGGCTGGAGGGAAAATCCGGGCCGCCAGCGAAAGTGGGTGCGTCGGCGGTGCTCGCGGAACAGCTCAAAATGCAAGACGAGGCTGCGCAGAGTTTGCTGAGTGAACGGCACAGACTGGGGGCGCTGGACCTGGATCGCGTGGAAGCGGAGCCGGTGATTTCCGATGGCAAGGTGCAAGGGATCGGCGTGGTCAAGAAGAATCGGGCCAGCGAGCTGATTGAAAATTTCATGGTTGCCGCGAACGGGGTGATGGCTCGAACGCTTACGAAGGCCGGAGTTTGTTCCATCCGGCGTGTGGTGAAAACGCCCGAGCGTTGGCCACGCATTGTTGAGTTGGCCGCGCAACACGGCGGGACGCTGCCGGTGGAGCCCGATTCCGGGGCGCTGAATGCGTTCTTGCAGAAGAGAAAGGCTGCTGATCCGGTCCATTGGGCGGATGTTTCGCTCGCGGTGGTGAAGCTGATGGGGCCGGGCGAATATGTTTTATCGCGGCCGGGTGAGGAGCAGCAGGGCCACTTCGCATTGGCGGCCGCTGATTACACGCATTCCACCGCGCCGAACCGCCGCTTCGCGGATACCGTGACGCAACGGCTGATCAAAGCCGTTCTGGCGCGCACGGCGGCGCCGTATTCGGCCTCACAATTGGATTCGATCGCGAAGAACTGCACGTTGAAGGAGGATGCGGCGCGGAAAGTGGAACGCGTGATGAATAAACGGATTGCGGCGGTGGCGCTGGCGTCCAAGATCGGGCAGGTTTTCGCTGCGGTGGTGACCGGGGTTACGCCTAAGGGTACATTCGTGCGCGTGTTGGATCCGCCGGCCGAGGGGATTCTTGCGCAGGGTCAGCACGGAGTGGATGTGGGGGATCAGCTGCGGGTGAAGCTGGTGAGTACGGATCCGAGGCGCGGGTATATTGATTTTGTGAAGGCTTGAATGGCGGGTTGGCAACCCGCCGCAGGATGACATCCTGCCCTACAAGAATTTGATGGCCATTTGCTGCCACCAATGCCAGTCGTGTCCGGTGCCGTTGCCCCACACGTCTAGCCAGTGCGGGATTTCTTTCGCGTGCATGATGCCGGAGAGGCGGATGTTTTCGTCCAGGCAGATGTCCGTTTCGCCCGTGGCTAGCACTAGCTTTTGGCGCCGGTAACGATCCAGATACCAGGGGTCGGTCAGGTTCGGCAGAAAATCCGGAGGACAGTTGTAGTAGCAGTTATCGTCGTAGTAGCCGTCCAGAAATTGGTGGATGTCGAATGCTCCACTCATGCTGACGGCGCCCGTGATCACGTCCGGATGGCGCAGCGCAAAGTTGATGGAATGATAGCCGCCGAAGCTGCAGCCGGTGGTGATTAACAGATCCGATCGATTGCGGGAGCGGATGAGCGGGACCACTTCATCGAAAAGATAGCGATCGTATTCGGTATGCCGGTGAGCGCGCTCGCGCGGCGGAACGGATTTGTTGTACCAGCTTTCGGCGTCCACTGAGTCGACACAAAAAGCCTGAAGCTGACCAGTTTCATACTTGTTTCCGACGGCCTGGATCATGCCGCGGCTTTCGTAATCGAAGAAGCGGCCCATGGATGTTGGAAATACGAGCAGGGGAATGCCTGCGTGTCCGAAGATCAACAACTCCATGTCGCGCCGAAGCGCATTGCTATACCACTTGTGATATTCGCGGTTCATTGTTTGGGGAGGCGGAGACGGTTACAGCTTGAGCAGCGCGCGAAGGCGTTTGGTTTGGACGCGGCTCACAGGAATTTCAGTTTGTTTCTTATCGTCCATGCGGAGTTGGAAACTCGATTTGAACCACGGGATCACTTCCCGGATGCGATGAATGTTGACCAGGAAGGAGCGGTGCACTCGCCAAAAAGTATCGGGATCGAGATTGGATTGCAGCTCCTCGATGGTGCGGTAGTTGGACTCGCCTTCTACGCCGGTGGCGACTACGGTGATCAATCCATCCTCGATGGTGGCGTAGACCACGTCCTGCGCATCCACGATAAAGTTGCGATTGCTGTTCTTCACGAGCAATTTGGTGCGCTGCGTGGATGGCTTGAGCGGCGGAGCTTCGGGCTGCGCGGTCTTGGCTTGTTCGGCGACCACTTTATGCGCGCGCTCGATGCTCAGCGCCAGCCGATCCTTCTCGATGGGCTTCAATAAATAGTCGAGGGCTTCCAGTCGAAAGGCCTCCAGCGCATATTGGTCATAAGCTGTCGCGAGGATAAAGTGCGGCAGCGGGATATTTTTTTCACGAAGCTTTTGGATAACGCCCAAGCCGTCCAGGCCGGGCATCTGAACATCGAGGAAAACCAAATCCGGTTCCAGATTTTCGATCAGTTTGATGGCTTCCAGGCCATTTTTCGCGGTGGCCAGCACTTCCACCTCTGGAAACTCCTTGAGCAGAAAAGAGAGCTCGTCGCGCGCAAGTTGTTCATCATCCACCAGGAGAGCGGATATTGTGCCGGTCGCGCGAGTTGTCATAAAATGTTAGTATAGCCTAGGATAAACGTTTCGAGGACACCTAACGAGGGTACCTCCAAGCATCCTCGCGGCACCCTAAGGAGATTCGAGAGTTGCCCACCAAAGAAAACACTACGATTGCGCCCGCCGATGGGAAGTTGGGAATTCTGATTCCCGGCATTGGCGCAGTCAGCACGACGTTCATGGCCGGGGTGGAGGCTGTCAAGCGCGGTCTCGGCCAGCCAATCGGCTCACTCACGCAATTGGGCACGGTCCGGCTGGGGAAACGTACCGAGGGCCGGACTCCTCGAATTCAGGACTTTGTTCCGCTGGCTAAAATTGAGGATCTGGTTTTCGGAGGCTGGGACATTTTCGAAGACAACGCGTATCAGGCGGCTGTGAATGCCAACGTGCTGGAGGCGGCGCTGCTCGAAAAGGTGCGGCAACCGCTGGAAGCCATTCAGCCAATGAAGGCGGTGTTCGACCAGAACTACGTGAAGCGGATTCACGGGCCCAATGTCAAAGCGGGCGGCTCAAAAATGGATCAGGCGGAAATGCTGGTGGAGGATATCCGGCAGTTTCGGGAATCCACGGGAGCGGCGCGGCTGGTGATGATCTGGTGCGGGTCCACGGAAGTTTTTCACAAGCCCGCGGCGGTGCACCAGACGCTGAAGGATTTCGAGTGCGGATTGCAGAAGAACGATCCGGATATCGCGCCCAGCCAAATCTACGCGTATGCGGCATTGAAAAGCGGCGTACCGTTCGCCAATGGCGCGCCCAATCTCACCACCGATACTCCGGCGCTGCTGGAGCTGGCTCGGGCGCGGCAGATCCCGATTTGCGGCAAGGATTTCAAAACGGGCCAGACTTTCATGAAAACTTTGCTGGCGCCGGGATTTAAGGCGCGCATGCTGGGAATGTCTGGCTGGTTTTCCACTAACATTCTGGGAAACCGGGACGGCGAAGTACTGGAAGATCCGGGATCGTTTAAATCGAAAGAAGAGACCAAGCTTTCGGTGCTGGAACAGATTCTGCAGCCGGATCTTTATCCGCAACTTTACGGAAATCTTTATCATGCCGTGCGCATTAATTACTACCCGCCCCGCGGCGATTCGAAAGAAGGCTGGGACAACATCGACATTTTCGGGTGGTTGGGTTACCCGATGCAGATCAAGATCGATTTCCTGTGCCGCGACTCGATTCTGGCGGCGCCACTGGTTCTGGATCTGGTTTTATTCCTGGATCTGGCGCAGCGGGCAGGCATGAAGGGAATTCAGGAATGGTTGTCCTTTTATTTTAAGGCTCCCATGACGGCGCCGGGATTATATCCGGAACACGACGTATTCATTCAATTAATGAAGTTGAAGAACACGCTGCGGTGGATGCGCGGAGAGGATTTAATTACACACCTTGGGCTTGAGTACTACGACTAACGGAGCAAAGCGTCAGGAACCTTCCAGGAAAAAAATCCTGGTGATAGGCGGAACACTGTTCATCGGCCGGGCTCTGGTGAAGGAGTTGCTGAAGGCCGGTCACGAAGTTTCGATTCTGCACAGGCGGCCGCGGCATGACTTGGGGAAGAAGGTGGCCGGCATTGTTGCCGACCGCAACGATCCCGAGGCTTTGAAACGAGCGCTGGCGAGCCGGAAATTCGATGTGGTCTACGATAACGTCTACGACTGGGAACGCGGCACCACGGCTGCCCAGGTAGAGGCGACGGCGCGGGCTTGTGGGAGTAATCTGGAGCGGTACGTTTTCATGTCGAGCGTGGCGGCCTACGGAGATGGATTGAATCATCACGAAGGGGACGCGCTGGCGCCGGACGATCATCCCGACGCGTATGTCCGCAACAAGGCGATGAGCGAGCGGACTTTGTTCCGCATGCATCAGAGAAACGGATTTCCAGTGGTGACGCTGCGCCCGCCGTTTATTTATGGTCCGGGCAATCCGTATTATCGCGAGGCATTTTTCTGGGACCGGCTGAGGGAGGGCCGTCCGATCATTCTGCCGGGCGATGGACGGCGGTTGATGCAGTTCGTGGCGATCAAGGATCTGGTGGGGGCGTGTCTGAAAGTGATGGAAGTTGCGGACTTGGACGGCCACGCGTTCAATATCGCGAATCCGCGCCCGCTGACGCAGGTGGAGGCGGTGGAAGCGTTCGCGGTGGCGGCGGGGAAAGAGCCGACTTTTGTGCGTTGGCCGCGCGAGCGGATACTGCGCGCCGGCGGCCATCCCATGGGTCCGAAGCTGTACTTCGGATTCTATTTCGACATGCCCGCGATCACGGTGGTGGTGAACAAAGCGCAGCGCGTTTTGAAATTCAAACCGGTGGATTTCGCTGCGGGATTAAAAGAATCGTATCGCTGGTATTTGCGGCACAATCCTTTTCCGAAGCCGGATTATTCTTTTGAGGACGCTCTGATTGAGGCTGCGCCCGCATCGGCTTATTCCGCGCCGGCGGATTGACGGTCTTCCTGGCGCACTTGTTGGAGCCTGACGCGGAGTGGTTCCGGGAGCGCGTTTTCGATTTCGGGTGTGATTAAGCCAACGCCGTCCATGTCGATGATGTGAACTTTGTCCTTGAGGCGGAGGCTGGTGAGCTTCATGCGCAGAAGATCCGGGACAGAGGAGAGCAGCAATCCTTCTTCGGTGACCGTAGGCTCTGAAAAATCCGGGACCGGCTCCAAGTATTCCGGACGCACTTTCTCGCGTATGAACACAAAATGGACGGCGCTACGGACTTTCGGTTGGGTGGCATCCACTAGCATGTCGACGCCAGCGGCGTGACGGTATTTGAAGCTGTACTTTTCGACGGCTGAGGCGATTCGTTCGAGATCGTCGCGCCGTATTGCAATGTCGACGTCCTTGGTCAGACGTCCCGCGATCGGGTCGCGTTCACTGACCTGGAAAAAAACGCCCATGCCTCCCACGATGCGGTAGTCAATGCCAGCATTTGTTAGCGCGGAATGAACGCGCTTCATAACTTCAAAGAGCTGTTCCACGTGTTTGTCGTAGGCGGTTGCAGTGATCATGGCACCGGCTGCTTTGATTCTTGCACAAGTGCGGCCCAAGGTTGCTTTGCAAGCGCATGGTGGCTATTCAACTTCCCGCGCATAACTCGAGGTGACCCAGTTCTCGAATCCGATCGACGGGAACGCATTCACCCTCGTAAAGCCATTGTCGACGAACTCGGCAGCGATCCGATCGCTCGTCCTTCGGCAATGCACGTTTATCGCCGCGGACTTATTGATGTTCTCAAACAGCAATTCGCGTGCTCGCACGCCAGCTGGCGGCATACTGTATCCGTGGATGAACACTTCATGCGCCTCTCGGAGGCGTTCTGCGCCTGCTTTCCATAGCGGTTCCCAAAAAGCTTCCCAATAGAATCTCTTGCGCGGGTTGGGGAGAATCAACGTACCGGAGTGATCGACTCCCATTGCGTTCGCGCCAACTCTTGGGTCTACTAGTGTCTCGAAACCTAGCATCTGGAGATCACGCGTGAAAATAACCGGTGGCGGCACGTCATACACAGGGCTCTTGAACCAATTAACGCTTCCGTGCAGTTTGTACACCTTAACGGTGGATGGGGGTCGGTTAGCCAGGAATTGGAATCCGTACCCATTTCCCACATCCCACTTCTCGTGTTTTGCTAGAGACCTCTCGAGCGCTACGTCGTAGTTGAACGTGATGATGCTCGAGCCAGGAGCCACCTTGTGGGCAAAGTTGTCATATGCGGCCGGTTCAGAAAGCTTCTTCTCGATTTCGTAGAAGAACTCCCGAAATGCCGAAACCCTTCACGGAGGCCTTTGTCGTCACTCGCTTTTCCAACGCAACCATCCGCTTCATTCATTCCAGCTGCGGAGGTGATCGAGTGGATGGCGGATCCAATGGTCCGATAGAGATTCGACTGAACCGCGATGTAATCGCTTATCAACCGACGGTCGTGACCGTGATGTTGAGAATGAATGATGGCGGCTACCGTGCGTTCGATACTGGGCTGTTCAAAAGTTATACCGCTGGATATGAACACATTGTCAAGACTCTGAAAACAGCCCTGCCCAAGGCGCGCATTACGGCGATCCAACCTTCGCCTTATGACGACGTCACGCGGCCCCCGCTATTCGACGGCGGATACAACAGCGTGTTGACGCGCTACGGCGCGTTTGTGCGCGAACTTGCGGTCCGCGAAGGGCTTCTGTATGCCGATGATCCGGCAGGGTTGGTGTTTACACCGTGAACTGATCGGTGGTTCCTTTGGCCTGACTTCGATTGCGATCTCGGCGCCATCGACATCGATCGCCAAAGGAACCACCGATCAGTTCTGGTCCACTGCGATCCTGGTGGCGATGTCGTCGCCACTTCCGCCGAGATATGTGTTGATTTTCAAGACTCTTTCACTTACTCTATCAGCGGAGTTTACCCTCGTTTCGCATCCGCAGGCATCGCCGTCCGCAAGCTTGCTTGGCTTGCGGCCACGCACTAAAAGGAGCACTATTGTGAAGAAGAACTGTTTGGTCTTATCCCTGAGCGTTGCACTCGGTTGCGCAATGGCGCGTGCAGATGTGATCGACATTGCCTTCGATCATTCCTCCGAGACGGGTTCGCCGGGCGACACACTGAGATTCTTCGGCACACTGACGAACCCGGGCTCTGACACTGTCTTCCTTAATAGCGACAGTCTTAATTTGAGTGGATTTCCCCTAAGTTCGATCACCGACCTGTTTGCGAATACCCCGCTCTCGCTGGCGGGAGGCGCCCACACCGGCGACATCGAGCTCTTCGACGTTGCGATTCCCAGCGTCCTTCCTGAGCAGTAGCAACCCCGGAAATTATGCGCTCCTCGGCGGCGGAGTCTCGGATCTGAACATAGTCGGAGCGGATGATTTCGCTGTTGATGTCGAGGGTATTTCCAGTGTGCCGGAGCCCTCTTTCAGAGGGTTATTGGCGCTTGGCTTAGCTCTCTTGGCCACTGTCGGATGGATTTCCACGCACAAAATCGGGATTAACAGGCCTGACCGCGACCCGGGGTGAAATGTCCCGGCTAAGGGATGGATTCGTCGCAGTCAATTCGGATAGGATTTCAAATCCAAGAGCAAGCAAACAGCTACGGGCCGGCTAGTATTCCGGGCAGCCACGGTTCTCATAACCGGGTTCTCCTTTTCATTAACCATGGCGCCAATCATATGGATGTCAATATAGTTGATGGCGTATACTTCAGGGAGAATGAGAGCAGCTTCAGATCGGGCGGTTAGCTCAGCTGGTTAGAGCGCCTGCCTTACAAGCAGGAGGTCCGCGGTTCGAGCCCGCGACCGCCCACCACAACTCTCGCTGACTCCAAGAGTTGTTTGCTGTGCCCGATCGTCTTCGTTTCCCATTTCACTCAACTGTGTCCTAAACTGTGCCAAAACCCTGCTCAGTTTGTTTGCGCTGTGCCAAAACTCAATCCGCCTTCATTTGCCGGACGATTCAATTTGGTCAACGCCTCTCGTTTCATCTGCAGCTTCATTTGCGAGTACTTCTTGAACACCTGCGCATCGCCCGGTCGGAGCAACTGCGTGACCCACTCGTCCGCGACACCGCCGGCACTGAGCCGTGTGGCGTAAGCCGAGCGGAGATCGTAAATGCGACAGTAGTGAATGCCTGCCCTCCACAACGCGAGACCGTCTTGAACGATTTCTGATGGATGTCTGGCTTCTTGTCGCTTGGGAAACAGGTAAGGACCTGGTCCTGAGATTGCGAGTGGTTGCCTAAGGGCATCGGCCTGATTGCGGCGCTGACGATAGGCGTCCGGAACCTATGGTTCCACACGCGCGAACGTGACGCGGAACGGCCCGCGTTCGTCGGCGAACGCTACGCGCTCGATCGCGTGGTCGCGCAACACGTGCACGCTATACTCGCCGCCGGCCACCACCCAAGGTATGGATATGCTGACGCCAGGCGGAAGCAGCGGCTTCAGGTTCCCGGCCAGCACGTTGGCCAGTTCACCTATGCCGTCGCGCGCGTCTTCCTCCGTTGGATCTGGAAGGTCCATGATGTGCGAGCTCCAGGCGCTTGCCTGCTGCTCGGAACATTCGATAAGCAAGGCGCCCTGCCATAGCCCGGCGTAGTAGATCGCGGCCGTCAAAGCGAATGCCGGCGCGGCGGAGGTTGCATCCGGCGAGGTTGCATCCAGCGAGGTTGCATCCGGCGAGGTTGCATCCGGCGAGGTTGCATCCAGCGGAGTTGCATCCAGCACCGTGACGGGCGTGTTCAAGAGCGTCTCAAAAACCGTCTCGGTCACCTGAATCATCCCGGCGCGATACGACTCGGTAGTGATCTGCGAAGTCATTGGGAACCTCCTGGCGAGCCGCCTGCAGTCGGCTTCTGATAGACGGTAGTTCCGCCCAGGGTTTTTCTCTCTAGGATCGTATCGAGATTGAAAGTGGTTTCACTCGATCCAAGAATCAAATATCCGCCGGCGTACATCTGTCCGCGAATACCGGTCAGTATGCGCCGGCGCGTTTCGAGGTCGAAGTAAATGAGAACGTTTCGGCACAGCACCAGGTCGAAATAGCCGAGGGCATCCATTTTGTCGCGCAGATCGAAAGTCTGAAAGCGAGCCATGCGCCGGAGGTTTTGCTTGACCTGCCAGTCCAGCCCGGCGCGCTCAAAATGCTTCACCAGCAAAGCGGCCGGCAAGCCCCGGTTCATCTCCAGTTGCAGATAGCGGGCGGCGCGCGCTCGCTCGAGAATCTGGTTCGACAGGTCGGTGCCGACGATTTCGATATTCCAGTCCGAAATCCCATGCTCCACCAGCAGCATGGCGAGGCTATAGGTCTCCTGCCCCGACGAGCACGCCGCCGACCAGATGCGTAACGATTTCGTGGACTGTCTTCGCGCCGCCAGTTCAGGAATCAGGTGAGTGCGTAATGTGTCGAAAACCTGCGGATCGCGAAAGAACAGCGTTTCGTGTGTGGTCATCGACTCGACGACCCGCCGCCGGAGCGACTCTTGAGGTGCCTTTTGCAGCCTGACGCACAGTTCATCGAGCGAAGCCAGCTTTTCCTGAGCCAGCACCGGCATCAGACGAGCCTGGATGAGGTACAGCTTGTCGTCTCCCAGGGCGATGCCCGATTCTCGCTGAATGTATTGCTGCAGAAAACGGTAGTTGTCCGCGCTCAAAGCGCCACCAGGGGCGGCGAGGGGCGATGCTGTGTCAGAAGCGGATGGAGCAGGCATGGACTTACTCGGTACTCAGCCGAACCAGCGCCGCGGGAATTTCGTTTAGCGGAAGCACCTGATCGGCCAGCCCGGCTTCGGCCACGGCGCCGGGCATTCCCCAAACTACGCTGGTCTCCCGATCCTGGACCAGGCTGCGTGCGCCCGCATTCTTAAGCAGGTATGTGCCCTTGAGACCGTCCGAGCCCATTCCAGTGAGCATCACGGCGAAGGCACTTGCACCGTAGACCTGGGCCGCGGAACGGAACATAACATCCACCGAAGGCCGGCAGGAATTCTCCGGTTCTCCCTGATCCAGGGTAGTAGCAACGGCGGCGCCAGTGCGGCGGAAGCGAAGATGATGGTCGCCCCGCGCCACCAGCACCAAGCCCGGCCGCAGCTCCATGCCCTCCTGAGCCTCCACCACTTTGAGCGGGCTGCTGGAGTCCAACCGCTCGGCGAGCAGGCGAGTGAACATCGGAGGCATGTGTTGCACGATCACCACGGGAAGCGCGAACGTCGCGGGCAGCCGCGGGATCAATTCACCGAGCGCCTGCGGACCACCCGTCGATACGCCAATCACCACCACCTGCGCCTTAGCATGCGGCGTGCTCTTGGCGCTGGCGGGCGGATTGACGGTTTCGAGCCGCGGCAAACGCGCGGGCTCCGGCGTCGCGAAAAACTGCTTGATCTTGGGAATCAGATCGCTGCGGAGACTCACCAGCGATTTGTCCAGCGAACCCGCGTTGGCTGCCTTTGCTACGTAATCGTCGGCGCCGCTGGCCAGCGCCTCGAGCGTTACCCCCGCGCCTCGCTTGGTGAGCGTGCTGAACATGATGGTGCGGAGCCTAGGGTGCAGCTTGCGAATCTGCCGGAGCGTCTCCAGGCCGTTCATCACCGGCATCTCAATGTCCAGCGTGACGACGTGGGGTTTCAGTTCGGGAATCCGTGCGAGCGCGAGTGCGCCGTTGGCTTCGGCGCCCACAATCTCGATCGCCGGATCGGCGCCCAAAGCCTCCATGATCAGGTGGCGGATCACGAGCGAGTCGTCGACAATCAGCACACGGATGCGCTCGGCACGCTGGGTGCTGCGTGGTACCAACTGCGCGAGGGGAATCACGTCAAAACTCCCGTCATGCTAAAACTCCGAGCAGGCGCAGCTTTTCCTGGAGCGCTTCCGTAGTAAAGGGCTTCATGATGTATTCGTCCGCGCCCGCCTCGAGCGCGCGGACCATCTGCTCGATTTCGGTCTCGGTGGTCACCATCATGAGTTTTACGCCGGACAGGGTAGCCTGCGCCCGGACGTTTTTGACGAACTCCAATCCGTCCATTCCGGCCATGTTCCAATCCACGAGAACTACGTGTATGCCGGTGCCTTCGCTCGCGAGCGCGTCGAGGCCCTGCTGGCCGTTGGCAAATTCGACCACGCTAAACCCGGACGCGGTAAGGGTGCGGGCCAAGAGCATCCGCATGGCGCGCGAATCGTCTACTACCATTGCTCGCGACATAGAGTTATATGCTGAAGCGCCCTACCAGACTTTGCAGAATCGTAGCCATTTCGCTCAGCGCTTTGGCGGCGACTTGCGTGTCCGTGGCGCCTCTGGTGGTGTCATGAGCGGCCGTCGCTACTCCCGCGATGTTGTGCGCGATCTCGCCGGTCCCCGATGCGGCCTCCGTCACGTTCCGGCTGATTTCGTTGGTCGTAACCGTTTGCTCCTCCACCGCCGCAGCGATGTTGTTGGAGATATCGTTCACGTGCTTGATGATGTTTCCGATCTGCGCGATCGCCTCCACCGCGCTCTGCGTATCGTTCTGGATGGCTTCGATCTTCTGTCCGATCTCCTCGGTGGCTCGGGCCGTCCCTTTGGCCAGTTCCTTCACTTCGTTCGCCACCACAGCGAAGCCCTTGCCCGCCTCTCCGGCGCGAGCGGCCTCGATGGTCGCATTCAGGGCCAGCAGATTGGTTTGTTGTGCGATGGAGGTGATTACTTTAATCACCTTGCCGATCCCCACGCTCGATTCGCCCAGCCTTTGGATGGTTTGGTTGGCCGAGTCCGCGGCTCCTACCGCGTTGTGCGCCACACTCGCAGCCTCGTTGGCGGCCTTGGAAATCTCGCGGATGGAAGTCTGCATTTCATCCGAACTGGCGGCCACCACCGAAACGCGCCGCGACACATCGTCGCTCGCGTGGGCCACCACATTGGCCTGCACCGAAGTCTCTTCGGCGTTGCCCGCCATCTGCTGGCTAACGGCGGTTAGTTCCTCAGCCGAACTGGCGAGCGCGGCGGCGTTTTGCGCAATGCGCGACATGCTGTCACGGAAGGTTTCGCGGATCCGCGCAAAGGCCGTGCCGAAACGGCCGGCGCAGGGCGCCGAAACCTCGAACACCGGATCGTTCAGGCGGCCTTCCGCCAGCGCCGTGCACTGATCGGTCAGCACATGAATGGCCTCCTTGACCTGATTCAGATTCTCTGTTTTGTCGCCGCCGTCGCGTTCCTGGATGGCAGTGACGTTCAGGCCCATGGATTCGAGCGTGTTCAACACGAAGGAATCACCGACGGATTGGATATCGTAGTTGAACACCCGGCCGATGGCTTCGTCCGCCTCCCAAAGGGTCTCGGCATCGGGAAGCTCCTCACGCAGGTGCCGGCGAATCAGGCGCTGCATCTCGGCGTAGGAGCCGATGTACCACTTGAACGGCAGGTTGATTTGATCGTGCACCCAGCCGATGATGAGGCGATGCTCGAAATACTCGATGCCCCAGTTCTGGCGGGCGCCGGAAAAAATACCTGCGATATAGTTGGACTGCGCTGCCTCCAGCGCCTGCCGCAAGGCTGCGAGCGGCATGTTCCGAGATGCGGCCATTGCCTCAAAGAACGCTCGAGTCGGAGCAAACGAGAACTGCCAGTCGTAGAACTCGCGGGCGATTGTGGGCGCAACCTGCAGGCTCCATTGCTCCAACCCAGCCAGCAGCGCGCGGGCACTTTCATCCATGCGGACAAATTCCCGGCGGCGTGCGAGATTGGCTTCGCTAATCCCGAACTGCACTGCGAGCGACCTGCCGGGAGAATGCCCGGCCTTGAACTGCGCCGGCGAATTCGCAACCTCCCCAGCCGGCGCCCGGTTCCGCTCCGCCGGCGCGGCCGCCGGTGCTTTGCTCCCGTTCTTCCGCGCCTTGATCGCCGGGCGAGCGTCTTTATGTTGCTTGGTTAAAGTAGCCATGAGATTATTCAATTCCGTTCCTGTGAGATTCCCCGCTCGACTGTCCGTCCGGTGTCCAGCACCAGTAACAGACGCCCTTCCAATTTGTGGACCCCGGCAAAGAGCGTTCGCAGCGCGCCATCGATATTGGGCGGCGGCGCCTCGAACGAGCCCGCGTCCAGCTCAATCACATCCTCGATTTCGTCTACTTGCAGGCTGACCGCGCCATGCGCCGAGCGCACAACTACGCTTACTGCTCCTTGGCTGACGGCTCCTGGGCTGACAGCTCCCGGGCTGACGGCCGCTGCGCTTTCATTGCCGCCCGGGTCTCGAGGGCGCGGCGGCAATCCCAGAACGCAGCGCATATCGAGCGCCGGGACAATTTGGCCACGCAAGTTGATCAACCCTTCCACCACCGGCGGGGCCAGCGGAACCCGCGTCATACTCTGCCCCCGCAGCACCTCCTGCACCTCGGTCACGTCCACCCCAAGAAACTGGCCGGCCACAACGAAAGTGGCATATTGATGGGAAGTGTGCTGGCTGGCGCTCATGAAGCTACCTCGCCCATGACGCCCTTTTCAGCCGCAGGTTGCTCGCCGGCCGAGAGCATTCTGCGCAGGTTGGCGAGCGAACTTTCGCCCACCAGATTGGCCCATCCGGCCACCGCGTCGAGGTCCAGAAAATCGGTGGACTTGCCTCCCACGATCGCCGAGCCAACCAGTCCTGGGCGGTCCGAGCCGTACGGGCTCAAAACGTTTTCCTGAATGATGTCGGTGATTTCATCCACCACCAGGCCCAGGTCGGTCGAGCCGGCGCGATAGACCACCACATGCAGTTGCTCTTCCTCCTGGCACTCCGCCCGGCTGCCGAGCATGCCGGCCAGTGGCACCAGCGGCAGCAGCCGGTTCCGGTACTGCACCACCTCGCGGCCGGAAGCCCGTTCCACTCTCGAGCGCGGGATGCTCTCGAGGCGCGACACGGCGCCGAGCGGCATCGCAATCCGCCGGAATTCTCCGGCCCGGAACAGCAACAGCGAGCTGGTCAGTGTGCCGGAGACGGCCACTTGGGCGCCGCGATCGGCCGCCCCTTCTTCCTCCGCCGCGGCGAATATTTCGGCGCGCGCCGCGATCCCGGCCACATCCAGGATCAGCGCGATTTTACCGTCTCCCATGATGGTGGCTCCGGCGTAACAGTTCAGCCCTTTCAGATGCTGGCCTAGCGGCTTCACCACGATTTCCTGCGTATCGCTGATCGTGTCTACAATCAGTCCGAACGGTGCGTCGCCCGCCTGCAGCACCAGGATGCTGACTTCTTCCGCCGAGCGCCGGGACGTCAAACCGAGGACCTGGTTCAGGTCGGCGAGCGGAATAAGCCGGTCTCTCAGCCGGCAGACGGCGGTGTGCTGAATGTACTCGATTCGGGTTCTGGCCGCATCGCCTTCCAGCCGGATCAGTTCCTGGAGGCTGGCCTGCGGCACCAGGAACCGCTCGCCGCCCGCCCACACCACGAGGCCCGGGATGATGGCCAGCGTTAACGGGATCTTGACCCGCACGGTGGTGCCCTGGCCGGGGGTGCTCGCCAGGTCCACCGTACCGCCGATGCGTTCAATCGATGTCCGCACAACATCCATGCCTACTCCGCGTCCGGAAATGTTGGTCACGGTCTGCGCGGTTGAGAACCCCGCGAGAAAGACCAAGTTCACCGCGTCGCGATCGGAAAGCCGCTGCGCTTGCTCGGCGGTCAGCAGGCCGCGCTCTTGCGCTTTACTGCGCAGCCGCTGGGGATCCATTCCGGCTCCGTCGTCGGAGATTTCGATGTTCACCTGCCCGCCTTCGTGGAACGCGCGCAGGCTGAGACATCCGCGCGCCGGCTTACCCTGTTCAACCCGCACTTCGCGTGCCTCAATACCGTGGTCGCAGGAGTTGCGCACAATGTGGACCAGCGGATCTTTGATAGCCTCGATAATGGTCCGGTCCAATTCGGTTTCGGCGCCTTCCATCCGCAGATCGATCTCTTTTCGCAGCATGGTCGCCAGATCGCGTACGATGCGCGGCAGCTTGTTCCACACCACGCCGATGGGCTGCATGCGGGTCTTCATGACGCCCTCCTGCAGCTCCGTCGTGATTAAGTTCAAGCGCTGGGATACGGTGTTCAGCGTGGCGTCCTCGCGCTGGGCGTTGTATTGCAATACCTGGTTGCGCGTCAGCACCAGCTCGCCGACCATGTCCATCAAACGGTCCAGCAGGCCTACGTCCACGCGCAGTCCGGCATCTGAAACCAGCGAGCTTTTCGGCTGCCGTGATTCTTCGCCTGCCGCCGGATCGGCCGCCAGAGTGGACCGTCGCGGCTCCGAGGCCCGCGCCGGCTCGTCGTCCTTTTCCTCGCCTGGGCCCAGTACTCCGCGCAGGCAGGCGAGAACGTTCTGCTCAAACACCGGTCCTTCCTCGCCGCCTGTCTCGATCGAGGCGAGGATGCGCTTGATCGCGTCCACGGCGTCCAGAATGACACTAGTCAACTCGACCGTTAACTCGCGCTTTCCGCTGCGCAGCTCGCTCAAGATGTTCTCGGTTGCATGCGCGATGGCCTCCAGGCGCGTGAAACCCAGAAACCCGCAAGTGCCCTTGATCGTATGTATGGTGCGGAAAACGCTGGCTAAAAGATCGGTATTCTGCGGCTGGCGCTCCAGCTCCACCATCTCGCGATCCACCCGCGCGAGATTCTCCGTGCTTTCGACCAGGAATTCGCGGATAATCTCTTGATCTTCCATACCGGTTCGGATAAAGTGCTTCGCGCCCGCGCTTTAGCTCAAAGACCACGGGTCTCGCTCCTTTTTCCATATCGGTGAGAACAGAAAAATCTTGCTGAATTCTGCCGCGGATTGCCGAAAAGAGAATTTGTGAGCCGCAATGAAGAACTGTCGCGCGCAGCCGTATTGGCGGACATCCTGGATTCGGGTCCGGAACCTTGTTTCGACCGGATCACGCGGCTGGCCGCGTCGGTATTGAAAGTTCCGATAGCTGTGATCTCACTGGCGGACGGTGAACGGGTGTGGGCAAAATCGGCCTGGGGGATTGACGTTGGCGAGATGCCGCGGGAGTTTTTGCTTTTTGGCCAGTCGATTCCGGGCGAAACCATTGCTTTCCGGGGCGATCTCTCGACCGAGATGCCCGAGCATCCTTGGGTGGCGGGCGCGCCCCATCTGCGTTTCTACGCTGGGGCTCCCATCCATTGGAACGACGCACCGATAGGCATGCTATCGATCGCCGACGTTCAGCCTCGGCCACGCGGGCTCGACGAGTCGGAGCGCCAAGAGCTGACTGGTTTGGCCGCGCTGGTGGAGGACCAGCTACGGCTACGGATGGCGATCGCCCGGGCGGACGCCGCCGAACAGGAACGCCGCGAGTGGTCCGAACAATACTCCATCATCACGGCCGCGGTCTCCGATGCCATCCTGACGGTGGATCCGGAAGGGATCGTCCGCTTCGCAAATCGCGCAGTGGAGACCATCTTCGGCTACCCGCAAGAAGAGATCGTAAACCAGCCCTTCGCCAAAATCTTCGGATCCGAAATGCAAGAGCGATTTCAGCGCTACTTCATCACTAACCGGCGGACGCTGGATTGGCGGGGAACTCCTTTTATGGTGGAACATCCCTCGGGACGCAAGGTGCCGATTGAGTTCTCGCTCGGCGAGTTCCACGATCCGGGCAGGAAGCTCGCCGTGATGGTGCGGGACCGCTCCGAGCAGGTCCGGATTCAAACCACGCTCGAGGCGCGGGAGTTGGAATTTCGGTCCCTGTTAGAAAACATCCAGGAAGTGATCTTTCGGACCGACCTGATGGGGCGGTGGACATTTCTGAATCCGGCCTGGACGGCGCTGACCGGCTTTCCCGTAGCCGAATCCCTGGGACGGACGTTTCTCGAATTTGCTCCGCCTCAGGATCGCAAAAACCAGGGCGAAGGATTCTGGACCCTGCTCGACGGGGCTATGTCCGTCCTGCGGCGCGAGGTGTGCTACCAAACCGCCTCCGGCGACATCCGCTGGGCGGAAATCAATGCCCGGCTCCTCTTTGATACCGCGGGAAAAACCATCGGAACATGTGGCACGCTGAAGGACATTCATCTGCGCCGCGTCGCGCAGGAGCGGCAAGAGGAAGCGCGAAAATATGCCGAGAGCTGCAATGCCGCCAAGAACGACTTTCTTTCCCGGGCGAGCCACGAACTCCGCACGCCCATGAACGCGATTCTCGGCTTCGCCCAGCTACTTGAGATCCAGGATTTGCCGGCCGGCCAGGCGCTACAAGTCCAGCAGATCCTGCGCGGAGGCAGGTATTTGCTGCAGCTGCTGGATGAGCTCATCGACATCTCGCGGATCGAGTCCGGCAATTTGGCGCTGAGCATCGAGTCCGTCCGGCTTTCCGAGCGAGTGAGTGCCGCCGTGGATTTGATTCGTCCCTTGGCGGACGAGCGGCGGATCGAGATTCAAGTTGGCGCGTCGCCCACGCACGCCGTGATGGCCGATCCCAAAAGGTTGACGCAGATGCTGTTGAACCTGCTGAGCAACGCCGTGAAGTACAACCGCGAGGACGGCGCAGTCCAGGTTTGGAGCGAAGAGGTGCCAGGGGAACGGCGCATCCGCCTGTTGGTTCGCGATACCGGTAGGGGATTGAACGCGCGGGACAGCGCGAAGCTGTTCCAGCCCTTTGAGCGCTTGGGCGCAGAACGGAGCCAGGTGCCAGGCACGGGTCTGGGACTCTCGGTGACCAAGCACCTGACCGAGTTGATGGGGGGCAGCATTGGCGTGGAAAGCGAGCCGGACACCGGTTCCACGTTTTGGATCGAACTGGCTGCCTGCGCGCCCCCCGGCTCCTGGGAAACCAACCCAGGTGACGGGCAGGCCGCCATATCAGCGGCAACCGTGCTCTACATCGACGACAACAAACAGAGCCTACTGTTAGTCAGTCAGATACTTGCCGCTCATCCGGACGTTCGGCTGATCACCGCCGAGAACGGGGAAGCGGGTTTTAACGCGGCCTGCGACTATCTTCCGGATCTGATCCTGCTCGATCTGCACCTCCCCGACATGACCGGTCTGGAACTGCTGACGCGCTTTCGGGCCAATCCGTTAACCAGTGGGATTCCGGTGCTGGTGCTGACCGCCGATGTAACACCCGAAACCAGGGGCTCTCTGGAGGAACAGGGCGTGGACGGGTGGATCGAGAAGCCTCTGAACGTGGGGCTGTTCCTCGACAAGATCAAACAATTGGTAGCGAGGTATGTGCCGGCATGAATTCTATCATTCGGGAAGCGAAAATCCTGATCGTCGACGACAACGAGGAGAACATCGCGGTGATCGAGCAGATGCTACGCAGGGCCGGTTACCACAGGATTTATTCCACGGTGGATTCGCGACAGACCATGTCGCAAGTGGAAAGCGTCGGGCCGGACATGCTGATCCTCGATTTGCTTATGCCGCCTCCCGACGGCTTCGCGATCCTGGATGAACTCACACTAAGCGCCAGGCGCGACAAGCTGATGGCGATTCTAGTGCTGACATGCGACGCCGCGGCGGCCACCAAGGTGAAAGCGCTTTCCATGGGGGCTCGGGATTTTCTCACTAAGCCGGTCGATCGCATGGATCTGCTGATTCGGACGCGCGCCTTGCTGGAGTGGCGTTTCGCGCAGAGACTGGCGCAGGAAGAGAAAGCCAAACGCATTGCGGCCGAGCGAAACGGGCGCACGATGGAAGCCGACACCGCGCTGCTGGACCGTATCGCGGTAATCGCGGCTTGTCTCGATCCCGAGAAAGCGCAATGTGGAGAGCGGGTGGCCGAACTTTCTGTTCAGATCGCCGAGGAACTGAATCTGGATCAGCTGTTCTGCGCGGAACTGCGCAGCGCGGCCCGGCTCTTCGATCTCGGAATGCTGACGCTGCCGGAGTCCATCCGCCGATCGCGCGCGCCGCTCACGGCCGAAGAACGCCTGGAAATGACTCGCCACACAATAGCTGCTCAACAGATGTTCGGAGCCAGCACGTCGCCCGCGTTGGAGATGGCCAAGAATATCGGACTCAGCCACCACGAGCGCTGGGATGGCGCCGGGTATCCCCTTTCGAGCAAAGGCGCCGAGACAGCGCTGGCGGCCCGAATTGTGGCGGTGGCCCACGTCTACGACGCGTTGGTAACCGAGAAAACCTATCGCCCAGCAATGGGTCCGGAAGAAGCCATGGTCGAGGTGAAGCGCCAATCCGGGTACGCTTTTGATCCCGACGTGGTCGCAGCTTTCTTGCGAACCGTAGAGAAGACCAAAGCGGTTCCCCCGGTGGCTCTGGAAGTTGGATAAATCTAGAAACTCAGTCGGTCGACAATCGGTCTTGCGAGCTCCGCGGTTCGAGCCCGCGACCGCCAACCAACCTCGGGCCATATCCGGCTTCGCGACGCTTTATTAACCGGCCACTTCAAAAATGACTTCCAGCTCCACCGGTGTGCCGAGCGGAAGACTCGCCACGCCATACACCAAGCGGCTTGGATTCTTGTCTTTTCCGAAAACATCTTGGAGCAACTCCGAAGCGGCGTCAGCCACTTTCGGATGATCGCGAACGTCCCCCGACGTTGCCACCGATACGCCGAGCCGGACGATGCGCGTCACTTTGTCGAGCGATCCCAAATGCTCGCGCGCGACAGCCAGGGCGTTGAGTGTCGCAAGGTGAGCAGCCTTGCGGGCGGCTTCGACATCCAGCTCCGCGCCCAGGCGGCCAACAAATTTTGCGCTGCGGCCTTCCGTCGGAAGCATGCCAGTCAAGAAAAGCAGATTGCCCGTTTGTACCGCTTCCGCGTAGATGCCGAACGGCTGGGGCGGCGGAGGCAGGTGGATACCGAGCTCCTTCAACCGCTGTTCGGCGCTGGCTGTGTTCATGCGCGACTCCCAGCCGCAGCCGGCGCGTGCTTTCGATTGGGGAGATGGATGGACCGGCCGAGTGCCGCGAGCGCAGCTTCCTTGATGGCCTCGGAAAGGGTGGGGTGCGGAGCGATTCCGTCCGCGACGGTCTCGATAGTTGCACCGGCGTCCAGTGCGACGACGCCGGCTTCGATCATGTCGGTCACATGCGGGCCAATCATCACCAGGCCGAGCAATTCGCCATTGCGGGTTTCGTGAATCGACTTGACCCAGCCGTTGGTTTCGTTTTGCATCACAGCGCGGCCGTTGGCGATCCACGGGAACATCCCAGTGGCGACATTGTCGCCGTACTGCTGGCGTGCCTGCGCCTCAGTGAGGCCGACGCTCGCAATTTCGGGATCCGTGTAGATCGGGCGGGGAACCGCGCGATTTCCGAAAGCAGTATCGTGGCCGCACGCGTTTTCCGCGGCCACTTCGCCCTCGCGAAAGGCCGTGTGGGCAAGCTGCCAGTAGCCGGCGCAATCGCCCACGGCGTAGAGATGAGGGACAGTGGTGCGGCGCCGATCATCGGTGGCGATGCCTTTGCGCGCGTCGAACTGCACGCTGGTTCGCTCAAGACCGAACCCTTCGACTACCGGCGCACGGCCAACCGAGACCAGCATCAAGTCCGCCTTAAGCAATTCGCCATCGCCAAAGTGAACGGTCAGCTCGGATCCCGAGTCCTCCACCTTGGTGCACTGCTTCTCCAGATGCAACGTTATGCCGCGCCTGCCGAATTGCTTCGCGAGTTCCTTCGACACATCAGCGTCCTCGTGGGGAAGCAGTGACGGAAGCATCTCAATGATGTTTATCTCGCTCCCAAAGCGCTGGAAGATGGACGCGAATTCGCACCCGACGACGCCACCGCCCAAGATGACCAGACGCTTCGGCACCTCTGTCTGCGCCAGCAGTCCTTCGGAGTCGACCGAGCGGGGCGATTCTAGCCCGTCGATCCGGGGACGCACCGGAAACGAACCCGTAGCGATGATCGCGGACTTGAAGGTCAGGTCCTCCCCGCCACTGACAGCGATGGTGTTCGCGTCCTTGAACGTTCCCGTTCCCTTGATCCATTCCACGCCGTTGGCCTTGAATAGGAACGCCACTCCACTGGTCATGCGCTTGACCACCGCAGCCTTCCACTCGTTCGCTTTCGAAAATTCGAGGTGCGAAGCGCCGACGCTCACCCCGAGCTTGGCGAACGTCTCCTCGGCCGACTTCAGCGCGAACGCTGTCTCGACCCACGCTTTGGTGGGAATGCAGCCGATGCGGAGGCAGGTGCCACCCAACTCGGGCGCGCGTTCGATGCACGCCACCTTGGCGCCGAGTTGGGCAGCACGAATCGCCGCGGTGTAGCCGCCGGGGCCGCCCCCGAGAACAGCAACATCGCAGTTCATTACGCAGCTACCGCCAGTTTGGCCGTCAAGACAATCTCGGGAATCCCGGCCAGGGCCCGCGCGACCGGACAATTCACCTTGGCCTCTTGGGCGAGGCGCTGGAACTGCTGTTCATCCACGCCGGGCACGTGCCCTTCGGTATCGATATCAAGACGCACCAGCGTTGGCGCGCCGTTGATGTTGCGCAGGTGGACGACGGCACTCGTGCGCAGGGATTCCGGCGCGTGACCTGCCGCACTAAGCGCGGCGCTAAGCGCCATGGTGAAACAAGCAGCCTGCGCAGCCGCAATGAGTTGTTCCGGATTGGTTCCCGCGTCCTCGCCGAAGCGAGTCCCGAAGGAGTAGGTGCCTTTAAAGACGCCGTCGCCAACCGTGACGGTCCCCGAGCCGCTCTTGATATCGCCGCGCCAATCGGCGCTTCCATTTCGTGAAGTCATGTGAATCTCCTTTTCCCTCTCAAGTGTGTTTCAGTGTTCTTACCACTTACCGTTGTGCATCCCTGCGTCCACGTGCAACACCTCTCCGGTTACGTAGCGAGCTTCGGCCAGATAGATCACCGCTTCGACAATGTCGTCTACGCCCGGTAGCGTTCCCATCGGTGACAAGCTTTTCAAGGACTCCCTGGAGTCCCCGGCATGCATCGGCGTATCGACAACCCCTGGAGCCACTGCGTTGAAGCGAATACCTTCTTTCGCATACTCCATCGCAAGACTGCGCGTGATCGCTTCCAGCCCACCCTTCGTCATCATCGGCAGGGACGCGTTTACGCCTGCGATGGGATGTTCCACCATCGCGCTCGAGATGCAGGTGACGCTGCCGCCCGTCTTTTGCGCCAGCATCTGCTTCACAGCAAGCTGGGTGATGTAGATGTAACCCTCGAGATTCGTTTCCGACAGCCGTTCAAAATCATCCGCGGTGTAGTCGGTAAACGGTTTCGAGAAATAGATGCCGGCGTTATTGACGACGCCATCAATAGAGCCGAAATTGGTGATGGCTGTCTCGGCAATTTTAGAAGCGGTTGCAGGCTTCCCAATGTCTCCTTCCACCAACGCCAGCTTTTCGCTCGGCGCAAACGCCGCGTTTGTCAAATGCAAAGAGTTGGCGACGACATTGTAACCTCGGTCGAGGAACGCTTTGGTGACGCCGGCGCCGATTCCTTGAGACGCACCCGTCACGATCATGGTCCGTGCGTTAGCCATAGGCTTCCTAACTTGCAAGCGAGGTGCCAACCATGCGCGCTTGCAGAATCAGTGGATCAGAATGGGAATGTGTCCATCCGGCGTCAGGTTTGGGCACGGCGAGACGACTTATCGACTTGTACACACGCGATCCCGCAAGCGCAAGGCCAATTCCGCTTCATGAACCGTCCCTGCTGGTTGAATTCGAATCGGAGAATGCGAGTAGAAACGCTCCGGCCGATGCGCTAAACACAGAACCAACCAGCTGGGCCACGACGTGGGAAAGATCGCCCCAAGCGACGTGCGGTTGCCCATAGGCTCAGGCTGCAACTTGCAGCACAATCTTGCCGCGCTTGTGCGGCGAGCCGCCGAGCATTTCGTGGGCCGTGCGCGCATCGGTCGATGGAAGATACCACCCGGCTTCAGGACGCTGAGGGACGATCTCCACGCCGCTTGTTGTTCGGCGCTCCGCTTCTTTACTTCCCGCCGACCGCGACCGAACCAAGTTCCTGCACCATCTTCATGGCCACTACCGCGCCTAACGGATCGAAGTACGGATTCTGGCTCAACGCCTGATACAGCGTCCTGCGGGCCTCGCCAATGTCGCCACCTTTCGCGAGTATCAGACCCCTGTGGTAAAAGAACAGCGCCTCCGGAGTATTCTGGCTTAGCGCCTTTGAGCTATACTTCCTTGCTTCCGGGATGCGTCCGTTTTTGTAGTAGCACCAAGCCAGCGTATCCGCTCCGTAAACAGTCGGACGAGTCTTGTACTCGGCTTCGGCGAGCCGCAGAGCTCCGTCCAAATCTCTGTCATGATCCGCTAAAAACTGCGCCATCTGCAGGTCGCCGGTCACGCCATTCGCTTTATTCAGCTTACGGAGGACATCCACCAATGCATATTGCCGGTTAGCGTCTTCAGTTCGCCCCGCGAGCGTGTACAAATCGCCGAGGGCAACCACCACTTCGTGCTGCGGCACAATGGCCTGCGCTCCCTTGTAATATTCAACCGCGGCTGGAAAGTCCTTCTGTGCCGCCTTTACCTTGCCCATGGCCGCCAGCAAATGATAATTGCTGGGAGTCTCCTTCAATGCTTGACTCAGGAGCTGTTCGGCAGGTACATAGGCGCCTTGCGCGAAATCGAGTAGCGCCAGCTGCGCGATGCACCAAGCCCTATTCTCGGGGTACGCGCCACCAGATCCGATGGCCTTCGACATCAACAGCGTGGCTTTCCTGAAGCCGCCAGTAACAAACAAGAGATGCGCCGCGCGGCTATAGGAAGCAATATCGGGCTTAAGATCGAGCATCTTCTGGTAGTGCTCGAACGCGGAATCGTAATCGCCCATTTCGGTGGCCGCATCGCCCAGAAGCCCGTACGCGTCGGCCCTGTTCGGTTCGATCTTCAGTGCCTTCGCGGCCCACTCGATGCTTTGCTCGAACTCGTGACGCCCGCTCAACACCCAGGCGACGCCAACCAGTGCATTCGCGTAGTTGGGATTCAAAGTCAGGGCCTCGCGATAGGAGGCCTCGGCGCGGCCATAGTAGGACAGGTCCATGGTTTCGCGCGCTTTCTGCATATACGCATCGCCCAATCGAGACCAGGCCGCGCTGGTTGGGCGAGACCGCGCGATGGCCGAAGCTTTTTCGATTTCATCGTCGCTTGCCGGGCGCGCCGATTGGGCCGGCAAAAGAACCGGACCAATCAGCAGTGCCGCGATAAGCGTCAGACCGGTAGGTTGACGCATAACGGTTCTAATTCGTGCTCCCGGTAGACCCGACGGGATCCTTCGAGTTCTTCGTGCCAGCGTTGGGCGTGGCGGCGTAGGGGAACACGAAGTTGTAGGTTTGGTCGTTGGCGTTGATGTTATCGCCGAGCAGGAAGATCGAACTGAACTTCGGGCCGCTGGCGGTTGCCGTCAGCGCGATATCCACAACGTCGTCTCCCAAGCGCCGGCCGTTCGGCCAGCCGCTCCACTTGCCGTTCGTCAAGTCGCCGCCTAGACCGCTCAGGCGATTGCCGCCCTCTCCGATCAGAGGCACCGCTCCGGTAGTGGTATCTACCCGGAGAACGTCCGGAATGTACACCGCAACCAGATCGCTCCGGCCCGATGTAGCGAAGTTGGTCCCGAACACCAGATTAATGTTGCTCGCAAGCTCGGGGGTCGAGGCGTACTTGGCGTATTTGGCCGCGTCGTTGGTCGGAACATCGCGGTTGTAGTTGTCCTTGTCCTGAATGGCTACCAGAACCTCGTTGAACAACGGATTGCCGAGGCGGTTGATCTGAATCCATGGTCCTGAGTTGGTATTGTCGCCAGAGGCGCTACGCAGCGTTATGCGTTGGCGGCTAACAGAGGCGTAAATTCCCACGCCGTGCGAGGAGCCCGTGAAGGCATCGGTATAGGCGATCGGCGCGGGCAAGTTGGCGAGCGGAATCTGGATGGCGAACGTCAGGACATTGTACCCCTTGAAACCGTCCACGCCATTTCCGGTCTGGCCGTGTCCATCCGTACCCAGGATGCGCGGGTCGAGCAGGTCGAAGATGCCGGGGGCATCGGCGAAGAAGCTGTCTTCGCGCGAACCGGCGAAGACCAGTTCGCCCGTAGGCGCTGTGAATACCGATTCCCGGGTGTAGGTGTCGAGCGCAGCCGAAGTGGTGGCGCCCGAGACAGCGAAGCCGGTAGAGGCGTTATTGTAGTGTGGAGTGACCCGCAATCCCGTGTTCGGCGGCGGGACCGTGAAGGACGAGCCGAGCACAGTGCTGCTGGAAGTGGCCGCGTTTACCGCGGTCACCGAATACGTCTGCGTGAAGTTCTGATGGGAATCGCCGACGGTTTGAATGGCTCCGACCGCTGTTCCGATGCCATACGAGAAAGCCGTGCCCTTATTCTTGTAGCTTCCCGCCGCGGAGGAAACCGGGCTGAACTGGAAATCGTAGGTCACGAGCAACTGGCCGGTTACCGGGTTCGCGATGTTAATGCTGTAGAGCGCATCATCGGCAAACCGATCGTACATGATGCCGTCGCCTGGTTCGGAGAAGGGCCGGCAGTTGACCACGATGGTGAGCGTGTTGCCGGGAGTCACGAACGCGTAGACGTCGGTGAGGTTGGTCTGCGGATCCTGCTTGCTCAACGGCGCGTCGCTGTGACTGGAGGCGAACATTTGGCCACAGAGGAGCGAGAACGCACCTGCGACCGAAGTCAAACGATGTATTGTTCTTTTCATTTTTTCGAGTTCCTTTTTGAATGGGTAATCAGACGATTATCGGGGGCGAGAAGCCAGCGATCTCTTCCGCCAGAACAGTAGAGCTGCTCCGCATAAGGCGCAGAGCGCGAGCGACCTAGGTTCGGGGGTGGCAGCCGCAACGGGACCCTGGACGCTACCAGATCCCGTGGTGCCGTCAAAAAGCGTGACGCCAAAGGTGCTGGGGCGGGGAGCAACGGGACTGTCGAAAATAAAACCAGATTCGGGCGTGGCGTTGAATATCCCGTCGTTCTCAATGAACGACACGAACTCCTCCAACCCACTCGGGGTATTCACGGTATCAGTTTCAGCGTCGAAAGCGCTACCGGGCGTATTAACCCCACCAGGAGCTGCAAAATTGGTAATGGAAATACCAGGCGTAACGGCAATGTCGAGGACCGCCAGTTGCCCGGTTCCGTCTGTAATGGTGTAGTCGTATTGAAACAAGCCAGCGGTCGGGTCATTCGGGGTGACGAAGTCTGTAACAGTGATGGTCCCTTCCGGGACAGAGACGGTTCCTGCCCGTGCGATGCCTAAGGCGATGATGGAAAGGGCCAAGGTCCGAAGGATTCGGACCGTTCGAAGTGTTGACATGAACTACCTCCTTGAACGAAAACAGTTGAGACGATTCAACCGTCGTGAATAGACTCCGGCGCAGTTGCTCCCCGAAGCCTATGTATCGAAGTTACGTGGCCACATGGGCAAACGGATTTCGTAAATGAGAACATTCACAAAATATTTACAATCAGCATCGACCCAAACAAAAACGCCGGCAGGATGATCCTCCCATCGTGTGGAAACGATCCCGCCCAACCGCGCGAGATAATACAGCCATGTCCAAAATCGAAATCGAACGCGAAATGGCGGGCCGTAAGATGTCCGGGCGCTGGTCGTTGTGGTTACTGATCGTAGGCACGCTCGCCGGCTCGGCGGTTGCGCAGCCGACAGACTCTTCCGACGTCTCCTCCCAGTTGCGCGGGATGGCTTCGGCCGGCCAACTGCCCGAACTTCGATGGCCGAATTTCTCCGACTACCGCGAGCACGTGCAGAACTTCTACCAGCCTTCGGCCTACACGCCAGCGTGGATTCGGGACGGCCAGCCGACTCCGCAGGCGCTGGCGATCATAAACCTGCTGAAGCAGGCTGACACCCAGGGTCTGGACGCTGAAGATTATGATGGCTCACGCTGGGCTGACCGGCTGGTTCGCATGCAAAACCCTCATGAAGCCAGCCAGGATGCAATTTTCGATGCGTCCCTTACGGTTTGCGTGATGCGCTACATCTCAGATTGCCACATCGGAAAGGTCAATCCTCAACACTTCAAGTTCGGACTCAGTGTCGAAGAAAAGAAGTACGAGTTACCCACGTTTCTACGTGAACGGCTGGTCAATGGCCGGGATGTGAATACGGAACTGGCGCACATCGGGCCACCCTTTGCCGGCTACAACCGCACCCTCGTAGCGTTGCAGCAATACCTGCAACTGGCGCGGCAAGACTCGGGCGAGAAGCTTCCGGTTGCGAGCAAACCCATCGCGCCCGGAAGTCCGTACGATAGTATTCCGCGATTAACGCACCTGCTGCGCCTCGTGGGCGATTTGCCCGCGAACACACCGATTCCCGAAGATTCCAATTTGTACCAAGGCGCGCTGGTGGACGCGGTTAAGAGCTTTCAGAGCCGCCATGGGCTGAAGCCGGACGGAAGATTAGATGAGCAAACTTTGAGAAACCTGAATACGCCTCTGAACCAGCGCCTCGACCAATTGCGCCTAACCCTGGAGCGTTGGCGCTGGCTGCCCGACCGGTTCAACGAGCCGCGCATCGTCGTCAACATCCCGGAGTTCCGCCTCCGAGCTTATGACAACAGCGGAAACCCCGCGCTCTCCATGAACGTGATTGTCGGCAAGGCCTTCCACCACAAGACGCCCATCTTCGAAAAGGACATGCGGTTTGTGATTTTCCGTCCGTACTGGAATGTTCCGCCCAGCATCCAGCGCTCGGAGATCGTGCCGGCCATACAGAAAGACCGCGATTACATTGCCAAGAAGGGATTCGAGGTGGTCACGCCGGCCGGGCAGGTGGTCACCTCAGGCGCAATCACGGATGAAGTGCTGGCGCAATTGCGCGCCGGAAAGCTGGAGGTGCGGCAGAAGCCAGGACCAACCAATGCACTGGGCCTGGTGAAATTGATGTTCCCTAACGAGTACAACGTTTACCTGCACAGTACACCATCGCAGCAATTGTTCTCACAGACTCGCCGGGATTTCAGTCACGGCTGCATCCGGGTGGAGCATCCCGCGGAACTGGCGGCGTGGGTGCTGCGCGACAAGCCCGATTGGGACGTTCAACGAGCGCAGGCGGCCATGCAGAGTGGCAAGGACAACGAACAGGTAAACCTCACCAACCCAGTTCCGGTGCTGATTCTGTACGGCACCGCGATTGTTGAGCCGAGCGGCCAGGTGCACTTTTTCGATGATATCTATGGCTACGATGACGAACTCAAGCAGGTGCTAGCGAAGGGCTACCCGTATCCCGGGTGAAAGCTGAATTACCAGTGCCGTACGCGTCCCACATCCACATGGACGAAGTTGGAATCGCGATAATAACCCACGCCCCCGCGTTCCAGGCGCAGCGCGGCGTCCCGCACGGCGGAGGTGGGAATCCCTGGTAAGCGAATGTCGATGGCTTCCGCCTGCATGTGAAGGCTATGGACAGCTACGCCAGTGTGGGCACTGCGGGTACGCAGGAATTCGTTGCTCCAGGGCGTTCGGTATCCACAGATCACGTCGATCTCGCCGCCGGAATCGTTCACCGAACGTGTCAGGTCGTAGAGCAGGTCGAACAGATGGGGATCGAAATGACGTACCTCGCCGGTACGATGGTCGCGGAGATAGCGATCGAGCTCGGCCAACGCATCCGGCAAGTAATTTTCGCCGCGCCGGTAAACGATATCAAGCCGCTCGTTGGAATGGGTGTGATAAAAACGAAGCCGGTATTCGCGCGGGGCGGGAGTGGCGGACCCTAAGGTTTGCCCCAGTGGTGCGATAAGCAAAAGCAGCGTGAGTATTTCTGAACGCATCTTTCCTTAGTCAAGCACAAACCGGCGCGCGGCTGCCAGCTTGCCCCACGTCATGTCAATCTTTTCGCGTGTACGGCACCGCAGAAGCGCGCGGCCAGTCCGCTGGAGCCGGTGGCCCGCTGACTGGCGCGCGCTGTCCCGCGGCGCAGAGGCGAACGTTTATTGCTCGCCCTTTACCGTTATGCTAGCCAGCAATTTTCCCCGGTCGCCCCGGGTGAAATCGAACAACTGGAACGTGTAAGTGGTGTGGTGAGAGATCCAGGGTGCGCGGCAACGGTCGCCTTCACAACTGCGCTCGGTGCTGAACAGATGTTCTTTTTCTTCCTTCCGGCCTACGGAAGTAACGAACACTTTGGCTCTTTCCACACCTCGCGTGTGCCAGATGATATGTGTGGTGCACTCTTCGCGGCCGGGCTCGATCCTACAAGGATTCGGCTCGGCTCGCATTTCTCCCCAGGGTTCCTCCGCCGTTATGACTGCGGGGATCAGGAACACGCCCAGCCCCGCTAACAAGATCAAGAGTCTTTTTTGCAAGTACATCTCCTTTCCCAGAAGACTCTTATTCTATCGCGATCGTTTCTATCAGTTTTAGGGCTGGGCGGAGGCGGCTGGTCAGCATCGCGATGTGTTGTCCATTTAACGCTTTAGAGAGAAAACGCCGATAGGAGAAGCGTGCACTTCGCGTCGACTCGCGTCGCACTGGCCCTGTGCTGCGCTGGGATCTGCCTGGCCCAGCAGCCTACTGCGCGACTTCCCACACTCACGCACGTCATACAGGCTCATAAACTGAGTGAGGCGCAGGCCAAGCAAAAATACCCCGTTCACTTTCGTGTGGTCGTGACTTATTCCACTGCCGGCGATTTGTTCATCCAGGACTCGACGGGTGGCATTTGGGTGTCCCGGCCTGCCGGCATGACGCCACCCCGCAGGGGACAGTTGCTGGATCTGGAGGGTGTCACCACGCAGACGGACTTCGCGCCGGACATTGCGGAACCGCATTGGCGGGTGATCGGGGAGGCACCGATGCCGGCGCCACGGCGCCCCACTTATGATGAAATGGCTTCCACGTCGGAGGATTCGAAATGGGTGGAGTTTGACGGTACGGTGCGTTCCGCTGTCGAGATTCCCTCCGATGCAGCCAACAGCCGCCGGCTCCGTCTCAACCTGGTTGTCGAGGGCAGTCGGCTCATGGTTGAAGTACAGGATTACGTCACGCGGCGGGAACAGTGGGTGGGCGCAAAGGTTCGAGTGCAAGGTGTCTGCGCAGCGCTCTTCAACGACAATAACCAACTCATCGGTCTCCTCATTCACACGCCCAGTCCTGAGTACATCAGAATATTACGGTCTGGTCCTGTGGAGGATTTTGCCATCCCGGTGAGCCGCATCTCGGGAATCCAGAGATTTACGTTCAGTGGGACTCCCAGCCAACGGGTACGCGTGCAGGGAGTGGTGACCGCCTACATCGCTAATCGGGCGTTTTACCTGACAGATCAATCCGGCAGCCTGTACGTGGAGTCCAATCAAGCCGCACTCCTCCGGCCGGGAGATCGCGTCGACGTGGTGGGCTTCCGGGGAATTGTCGACACGCGGCCGGCTCTTCAAGATGCAGTGTTCCAACAAATAGGATTAGCGCCCACTCCTGAGCCGGTGCGGACCACTCCCGCCGAAGCACTCCAGAAAATGCAGGACCGGCTGGTGAGCCTGGAGGGACGGCTGACGGCCGTCTCGCTGCTTCCTCGCGAAAAGGTCTTGATGCTACAGAACGGCAATACGGTGTTCACCGCGATCCTGGCCGATGACATCGGCAAATTGCGGCCGGCCATGCTGCGCGAGGGCAGCCTGCTGCGCGTAACGGGGATCTGTCTGGTGGATCGAGATGTCTCCGGCGGCCAGACTCCGGCTGGCGGAGTCGAGCGAACGACGTTCAAGATTCGGCTGCGCTCGCCCGAGGATGTAGAGGTGCTGGAATATCCTGCCTGGCTGACGGGCAACCGCGCCCTGGGGATTCTGGGGATTCTGGGTGCGGCGATTGCGGGCGCGCTCAGTTGGGTATCTATCCTGAGGCGGCGCGTCCGGGGCCAGACCGAGATTATCCGGACTACGCTCGAATCCACCGCGGATGGGATTCTTGTGGTGGATTCTCAGGCGAAGGTGGTTACCTACAATCAGAAGTTCATCGAGATGTGGAAGGTGCCGGAGGAGGTGCTGGCCACTCGTGACGCGAACGTATTCCTCATCCAGGCAGTGGCTCAGCTCAAGGATCCGGACCAACATCTGAAAGGGGTCCGGCAACTGTATGCCAATCCCGAGGCGCAGAGCGACGACTTGATCGAGTTCAAGGATGGCCGTGTGTTCGAGCGGCACTCGGAGCCTCAGCGAATCGGCGGCAAGAGTGTGGGTCGAGTTTGGGGATTTCGAGACATTACCGAACGCCAGCGATTTCAGGCCGAGCTCGAAGGGGCGAGAGAGGCTGCCGAAGCCGCCAGCCAAGCCAAGAGCGAATTCCTGGCGAATATGAGCCACGAGATCCGGACGCCGATGAACGGCATCATAGGAATGACGGAACTGGCGCTCGGAACCGAACTCGACCTGGAGCAGCGCGAATATCTGGATGTAGTGAAGCACTCCGCTAGCTCCCTGCTGGGCGTGATCAACGAGATTCTGGACTTCTCCAAGATTGAGGTGGGCAAGCTGAGTTTGGAGCCGGTGGTTTTCGACCTGCGGGACCACCTGGGGCAAGCCATGAAGACGCTGGCGGTCCGAGCGTATCAGAAGAATCTGGAACTAGCTTACTATGTTCCGCCCGAGCTGCCGGAGATGGTGGAAGGTGACGCGACCCGGCTTCGTCAAATCATCTTGAACCTGGTTGGCAATGCGATCAAATTTACCGAGCGAGGAGAAGTGGTGGTGCGAGTGGCGATGGAAGCGCGGGATTTCGCCGGTGTATCTTTGCACTTTACGATTTCAGACACAGGGATTGGAATTCCAGTCGAGAAGCAGAAGCTAATCTTCGAACCCTTCACCCAGGCCGATGCGTCCACCACGCGCCAATATGGCGGATCCGGCTTGGGCTTATCCATTTCGGCGCGATTGATTGAAATGATGCGGGGGCGAATCTGGTTGGAGAGCGAAGTGGGGAAGGGGTCGACATTCCACTTCACGGTACCGTTCGGCTTGCCGGCCGCTGAAACTCAAACAACGCCCGACGCGGACACTACGATCTTCAAGAACATGCGCGTGCTGGTGGTAGACGACAATGCCACCAACCGTCAAATTCTCGAGAAGATTCTGACCCACTGGCGCATGCGACCCTCTACAGCCGACGGCGCCAAGACAGGGCTAGCTTTGCTGAAACAGGCGCTGGAGGCCAAGGATCCGTTCAGCTTGATGCTTACGGACCGGCATATGCCGGAGATGGACGGATTCATGCTGGTGGAACAGCTTCAAAAAATTCCGGAGCTGGCCGGGATGCCAACCGTCATGTTGACTTCAGGTGGGCAACGCGGCGATGGCGCGCGGTGCACGGAGTTGGGAATCGCGGCCTACCTCATGAAACCAGTCCTGCAGTCGGATTTGTTGGACGCACTTTCGAGGGTCTTCCGTTCGCGTATCGAGACTCCTGAAGTGCCGCAGCTGGTGACCGGCCAGACTCTGCAGGAAGGCCGCGCGCCTTTGCGGGTGCTGCTGGCGGAGGACAATCCGGTGAATCAGCGAGTGGCGGCACGGCTACTGGATAAACGGGGTCACGTAGTGGTGCTGGCCGGGAACGGCGCGCTCGCCCTGGAGGCGCTGGAACAACAGAGCTTTGACCTGATCCTGATGGATGTGCAGATGCCGGTGATGGATGGGGTGCAAGCTACCGCAGCCATCCGGCAACGGGAGAGAATCACAGGCACCCACATTCCCATCATTGCCATGACGGCTCACGCGATGGAGGGTGACCGGGAGCGGTTTCTCGGAAACGGCATGGACGGATATATTTCGAAGCCGGTCCAACCGCGGGAACTGTTCGAGGTCATCGAGAGCCTGCTGGGGCTAAACGCCGCCTTGGTGGGCGGAGGGCCTGATGCCGAGCCGAAGCTCTGAACAAATTTCCCCGTGGCGCTTCGGGCAGAGCCATTTTCGTCCTTGCTTGCAACTACAAAGGTAGCTATTCTGTTGGATGATATACGAATATGGAACTGCTCACTCCTGACGAGATCATTCGTTTGACGCCCCCGGAACGTCTGGCTCTTATCGCGCAGCTTTGGGATAGTCTCGAACATGAGCAGCTTCCCTTGACCATCGAGCAGGAAGCGGAGCTTGAACGACGTCTCACTTCGCTCGACCAAGATAGGCGCAATGGCGTGACGTGGGCATCCTTGAAAGCTGAACTTGAGCAACGTTGCCCGTAGTGTATTCGGTTATTTTCACTCAGGCCGCGCGCGCGGAGCTGATCGAGGCCCAGGATTGGTATGAAGGCGAAGCCATCGGGCTAGGCCGACGTTTCCGCCAAGTGGTTGATGCCCTGATCGAGCGGATGAGCGATAATCCCCTGCAGTTTCCCATCGTCTTTAAAAATGTTCGCCGCGCCCTCTTGCGCCGCTTTCCGTACTCGCTGTTTTTTGTCGTCGAAGATGCCGCCCTGATCGTAATTGCCTGTTTTCACGCCAGCCGCGATCCGTCGCACTGGCAAAAGCGGACCTGACTTAATCTCCGCGCAGTGTGCGGCTCCGGGGCGTCTTGAATAGCAAAATAAAGAATCAGCGCCAAAGGTAAGTTTTGACCCGCAGCCGGAAGGCTCGCCAATCGCGGGATGGAGGTGCGTCAAATGTCAGAGCTCAAGATGGTAATTTCGCCGTCGCCGTTCTCGCCAGAAACGCAACGCGCCACAACAGGTGAGCGCCGTCCCCAGCAAAGCTAAACTGCTCGGCTCCGGCCGTTCGTTCATTACCGGGTCAATGGTGGTCTGCGTCGAGAAGTCCGCAACGGTTGTTGAGCCGTCGAGGTTGACGCCTATTGTGGCGGCAAATCCGTCAGTCGTCTCGGTCGTCAGGACGGGAACCGTTCCCGCTGCATCGGAGAACATGCTAAAACCGAACGTGCTACCCGAAGTCGATACCCCATCAGGCGAACTCAACGCAGGCCCGGACAGATCAACGCTGAACGATAGGACCGAACCAAACGTGAACCCCTCAAAGTAGTCATTGAAGGCGCTCCCATTATCAAGGGTCACCATCGCGGGCAACGTTCCGCTGACATCCCCAGTTAACGTAGGACTACCCGCAAGCGATCCACCGGAGAAACCCAGGATTTGGAGCGAAGCTGCCTGAGTTACTAAGGGGCCTGGATTGAAGTTAATGCCTCAAAGGTCAGGTGTAATTTGTGAAATATTCCCGCAGCAAGATTGCCTTAAAGAAAACCAGGCCCAGCAGCACTAACTCACTATTTCAACTCTACGTACACACACTTCTCTACTCCAAGTGTGCGGCACTGGCAAGCTAAACATCTAAGAAACGAATCTTGAACATGTAGGGGCCGCCGCTTTTGCTTAAATAATAATTTTGCTAGTTTTCCCGTGATCCGTGATAGGATTGAGACCCTGGAGGTTCCATGCGTCTGCGTCGCGTTGCATTTGTGCTTCTATTTCTCTCGACTGTTGCGCTAAATGCGAACTTCGTTGGGGTCTCGGTCAACGGTGTATGCGAAGGCGGAAGCTGTCCCGCGACGCCGATTCCGGTCACTTCCACCGCGACCTTGCCTTTTGATTTTACTGATATTTTGCCGAACGGCGATAGGTATCTGATTTACGGTTCGTTCACCTTGAACGGTTCCAGTGAGTCAAACATCTTCGCTTTTCAAGTTGATTATGAAGGGAATGCAAGCGGCGGACCCTCGGCGGCCGACACAATAACGGTGGAACGGTACGCGGCTTTTCAGGCATCAGCCAGCTCGCTTCTTTTCAACACGGAATTGTTGGGCGCATTCGGTCCTACAATTGCCGCATCTAGCTCCGCCAGCACATGTTTCGGGGGAACGCTCGCGTGCCTAGGTCCCGTTAGCCCGCCCGGATCGTTCAATCAGAGTACTACATTTCTCATACCCAATGTTGACGGCTCCTACACGGACGACAAGACTTTCACGAACAACTTTGGCGCGGGTTCGCCAGTCGGCTCCTATATTGTTTGGGGGCGGACCGCAGCTTTACCCCCGCCCGTGCCAGAGCCCGCTTATCTTGTCCTGCTTTCGTTGGGCCTAGGCGGGATAATCTCACTACACGCTCGTCGCCTTCGCAACGAGCCACGCGACCAAAGCCTCCAGAGATGAGCGTCGCCCAACGAAAACACCAGCCCACTCGTGGTCGCAAAATCGGTAAGGCCTGACACGACGCCGGAACCCGTGCCAATCGCGGGTTTGACTCTTTCAAATATCAGGGTCAAAAATGGGCCGCGTCGCACAGGCCATGTTGAACCTGAAGAACTCGAGCAAGCACCAGGCGGCCCGCTCGGCTACCTTCGCAATCCGCGCCGGTGTAGGTGCGAGGAAGACGCGGTTGAAGGAGCGCCGCCGCTGTCATAGCTGAACCAGATTGACGCCCGGCGGGAACTATTCGAGGCGATTGAGAACTTGCTGGGGCTGAGCGCGGCGGTGGAAAACTGAACCGCGACGGGAAGGGAGCGTGGAAGATCATGGTGGCGCTCCCTCCCGGTCGCGGCTCGGAATGGGCGTTCGAAACAATCCGAGCAGTTGAATTCACACAATGCGGGATTGTCAGTAATGAAATCTGTAACGGAATTCCACGTAGATTTGCCGCGGGTCGTTAAAGTGGAAGCCCCCAAAAGTCAGGCTGTTGTCGAGTAATACCCGGCGATTCGCCACATTCAGAGCGGTCAACGAGAGCCTGTATCTCTCGCGCTCGCCAAAGCTCTTTCCCATGGAAATGTCGAACGTGGTGTGCTGCCTCAGATAGTTTCCCGGATACTGCGCGTCCGGCGCCCCGTTTGTGAATCCTGAGCCGTAGTACACATTGGTGGAAGCGAACGCCTGCCAGGGAAGCATTGTGTTGGCGCCGAAGTTCAACGTGTTTCTCTGATCGTGGTCCACTGGCGCGTATCCCGGCGGGATAGCCACTGGGCATGCCGGCGACACGGGAAGAGGGCAGACCACTCCTCCGGTGATGGGCGAGGTTGCCTGGGCGATCTGGTTCGCGTAGGCCAGGTGGACCTGAGCGCGGTGCCAGAGTCGCGGGGAACGAAGCGTGGTTTCCCAGCCCTGAATCAGAGCGGCAGTCCAGGTGATTGGCCAGAAGATGTTCGACTCACCGATATTATTGTGGTCCAGCCAATTCCGCGCGCGCGTCTGAAATGTATCTTCCTCGAGCACCCAGCCGTGAAAGGGAATGGAGACGCCCAATTGATATTCTTTGTCGCGCTCTCCTTTGAGGGGGGCGAAAGTCAAAGTCTGGCTGGTGGCTAAGTTGAGCAATGGACCAGTAGCAGTCAGGAGTGGAGGCGCTTGATAAAAGCGGCCGTAGAAGCCATGCAAAACCAAGTTCACGCGCGGGATGCGGACGGCAACGCCAAAGCGCGGATCGGTTGCATTTTCGACGGCTCCCGGAGTGGTGAAGTGTGATTCGCGAAGGCCGGCAATGAGCGTCAACCACGAGGTCACTTTGAACCGGTCGCTGACGTATTCTTCGATCAGACCGCCGGTTACTGCAGCCGTGGACGCGCCGAAGTTCTGACAGTTCGGTGCGCAATCCGTGAAAACGTTGTTGAAGTAGTTGCTCTGGTGCTGGGCGAATCCGTACACGCCCACTTGAACGTCATTGTTCTTTACAGAAGTTACGTTCAGGCTGGCCTGGGCGCCGGCGTAATTGGCGGTCTGATCCACGGTTGATATCACTGGCACGTCGTTCGGGCTGCCGGTATAGCTGGCCTGGTTGTAGTGATAAAAAGGTGAAACCGTCAACAGCAAGTTCGGAGAGAATGTGTGCAGCCATGAGAAAGTGACATAACCATCGGGTTCACGTTCACTATCGCGCAGGCCGTAACTAGGGTAGACCTGATTTCCGGTTGAGTTGGGGTTCGGGTCGATGGGGATCTGGTAATAATCCCGGCGCAGAGACGCGACCAGCCGGAATTGGTTGGAGGGACTGGCGTTGAATATGAAGGATGCGAATCCGCCGTAACCGTTCTCCGCGTCGTGAACTACTTGCCCGATTGGAGGTTGCAGGCCGTAGTTGCTGCGATTTCCGTTTATGCTCACGTAGTATGCGAAGCGCCTGGTGTGCCCTCCGAAATTCAACTGATCGTTGGTTTGGTACCAATTTCCGAAACTGGTGACGAGTTCCGCTTCATTGTCGCGCTCGAAGCCGGTACGGGGAACGATGTTGAAAATTCCATAGGTGCGGTCGCCGTACTCCGCGTCGTAGCTGCCTCGCTGAACTTCGAGATAATCAATGTCCTTGGGATCAATCTGCGGGCCCAGATTGGTGGCGATGTTGGTGTTGGGTATGGGTACGCCGTCAATCAGCCAATCCACTTGATGGCCTCCGCGCATGTGCAGCATGTCGTGGGTTACGTACGCACCGGGAGTGTAGTCGGTGATCATAGCCATGCTGTTGGTGCGGTCGGCGCCGGGAGTTTGGGCGATGTCTTCGCGATCGATCAGCGTGGTGGGTGTTACCGAATCCATGTTGGCCATTTCTGGCTGACCGACAACGACGGTACTTTCGTTCAACGGCGCGATGGCCAGTTGAAAGTGAAGAACCGGTGAAGATCCGGAAGCCACTGTGGCGCCCTGCTGCGTGGTTTCGAACTTGGACTGAGCGACGGTGATTTTGTAGTCGCCGACCGGTACGGCAGTGAACGAGAACTCGCCGTTATCGTCCGTTTGCGCGGTTTGCGACCAATCCGAAGTAGTTGCCTGGAGCCTTACCGATGCTGCAGCCACAGGGCGATGCTGAGGATCATGGACGATTCCTTGTACTCTTCCAAAAATTGTTGCGTGGAGTGGGGAACCAAAACTTACGATTATTGCCAGACACGAACAGAACACGAGTGTTCGCACAAAACCTCCTGCAAAGTTTCTCGAGATCGGGCTTGCGTTAGGAGATTGAGGCGGGAGGTCCGCGCTTCTGACCCGCGCGGCTATAGGAGCTTAGACAAAGGGCTTCGCTCCTTGCAAGAAGAGCTGAATGAAGCCGGGGTCCGGTAAAGATGGCCTGGAAAAACTCAGGTAAACTTACGGCGGGACCGGCTTGGACGGCGGAGGTGGATGGAAAAAGAGCGCATCTGCCGGCCTGCAGAGAAGGACCTGACGGCGATTCCGATTGCATCGCCATCATCGCGCAATGATGCTTTCCACCGCGCCGGCAACATGCGGGAAGCTTTGAATCCGGATCGGAGGCGAACGCCGCGGGACCGATCAGCGAAAAGCTGAACAGAGCCATCAGCAACGATGCCAACGCGCGGCGCATTGGCACTATTGTAGCTGAGGACTGGCTAACCTGGCCCGGCGGGCGCAAGCTGCAAGTTATCGTTGACGCTCACTACTTTTGGCACGTCCTGCGCGATGGAGATAGCTTTGGATTTCTCGTCGGCGTTATGAGCTGTGCCTGTCAGCGTGACCACTCCGTTGGTGACGTTGACGGAAATATTGGTTACCGTGGTTGCACCTAATCCTTCGGCCAGCTTGGCCTTGACCGATGCCAAAATCTCGGCATCCTTGACTTGGGATTCCGGCGTTTCGTTGGTGCGACAAGCTACGGCGCCCAGCAGCAGAAGTACTAATAAGAATCTCATCAACGGCGATCTTGCAAGGGAATCGCCATTCACGTCCAGATAGACTATGCGGCTCCTAGAACTCGAAAGAATATGTAAATCTTTCCGTACTGCGGTATGTTTTCGCCGCCGCAAAGGATAGAATGACTGAACTGCGGATGGCCGTGCTTACGCAGCCGAATCGTTCAGGACGCTCTGTTCCCGCTCGTTCGCGGGAAGAATGCGCTGGTCCAGCTCGTCGAACAAACCGTATCCGAAATAGGGCACGACATCGGAAAGCATGATCTTATACCAGTCGCGTTGCCGCGCCGTGAATCCCGCGACGACTTCGGAGATTGACTGCGCGCCATGGGTTCGCTGATTCACGCGCCGTTGGGAAGCCTGTTCAATGAGCGCTCGGCTGTAGTGTAAACCGGTGAGCGATTTGAGTATGATTTGGCAATTCTCAACCTCTCGCATATCCTCGATGCGAATTAGGAGGCCCGCTTTATCGAGCGCCCAGATGTGGGAAGCGAAGATAAACGCATCATGCAAAAAGATTTGGTCGATCGGGTCGTGGTCTTGAATGTCAATCCCCCAGATCCTGCGGATCGTGGTCCGCGATTCGGGTGGAATCTCGGTGAACGACTGGTCCCGAGCATAGACCGCCAGGCGCGTGTTGAGAATTCGTGCCGGATGGCGCACCAGGAGGGCCGTTGCAAAAGAAGGCAGGCAAGCCAAATGGTCCGACCAGACTGAGCCAACATCACCGAGCACCTGGTACGCCTCATGCTTTGCGTCCCAAGCGAAATATTCAATGAATCGGAGAACATCCTGGCGAGTATACTGACTGGCAGGATAAACGTGCGCCAGAACGCCTTCGTGAGTGCAGTGCACGTCCGGGTGCGCGTTCAACAGCTTCGCAAGCCAGCCTGAGCCCGTCGAGCCCATCCTGCTAATAACAAAGCGCTTGACGTTGCCGTTGATTTTGAGGTTCGCGAGGCACGACTCAACCTCTGAATGCGCGGCGGCATTTGCCCGGTCAACGACCGAGACTACCTCGCGGCATATCGACGATGCCGAAAGTGTCATCCTAGTGACTCTAACACGGGAGGGAGGCGTCGTGGGTGTTATTTTACTTACCCTTAAGGTCCAAGTGAATCTCCCAGGATTGACAGAAGCGCCAGGGCTTCGTATGCTCAATCGAGTTTTTCGAATGGCGAAGTGTATCTACTGCGGAGCCGAAACAGAGTTGCAGGTGATGGGTCGTCCGGTTTGTGTCAATTGCGTGAAAGACAAAGAGGACGGAAGAGAACCATCGGGCACGGCTACCGAGCTTCGCCCATCCGCCTGATTTCGCGCGAAATCCAAACCCTCGCGGAATCCGTAATACTGGTTTGAAGATGGCGGTGGGATGCTCCCGATATTTCTAGCGATTTACGCGGGGCCCGAGGAACGCGCGCTCATTTCACGCTTGCAGCGCCGCGATCCGAAGGCGCTGGCGGAATTGTACGATAGCTACGGCCGCGCGGCGTATGCGCTGGTGCTGCGCGTGGTGCGGGACAGAGCCATCGCGGAGGATCTGGTTCAGGAGACGTTTCTGCGGGTATGGAACCGGGTGCATCAGATGGACTCGGAGAAGGGCGCGCTGGGTCCCTGGCTGTTGGCCATCGCCCGTAATCGGGCGATCGACTATTTGCGATCTTCCGCCGGCCGGGAGCGCAACGCCGTGGAACTGAGCGAAACCGATCACGCTCCCTTGTATCACGAGATGGAGGCTGAGATTCTGATTTCCGATCAGGCGCGGCGCGTGCGGGCGGCCATGGATCGGCTGGCCCCGAATTACCGGACCGTGATGGAACTGGCCTATTTCGAGGGCCTCTCGCAATCGGAGATGTCGGAGAAGATGGGGCAGCCGCTGGGCACTATCAAGACCTGGGTGCGGACGGCGTTGCAAAGCCTGCGGAACGAGTTGGGAGTGGCGGTGCCGTCATGAACTGCGACGAACTCCGCGAGCATTATGATCTGTACGCGCTGGACATCGCCGAAGAACCGGAGCGCGGCGAGATCCGCGTTCACCTCAACCGGGGATGCGAGGTGTGCATGGCCCAAGTGAAGCGTTCGTTGGGAACTGCAGCGATGATCGGCGCTAGCGCGCCCGCGGCTGAGCCTTCGGCCCAGCTTCGCACTCGTATTTTGGCGTCGGTGGGATTAGAAGATCGGCGGGCGGGCTGGTTCCCCGGGTGGGTTTCGGCGCTCGCGATTGCCGCGCTCTGCGTCGTTGCGGTGTATCTTGGTTTCACTGGCCAACAGTATGCGCAAACCGCCGCCCGCTTACGTTCCCAGATGCGGGAGCAGGCCGCGCAAATTGCCGGCTTAACGGAGGCGTTTGCCATCTTATCTGGTCCCAATACTACCGAGACATCTTTCGGCGGAGCGCAACCGCGGCCGCCGCAGGGCAAAGTGTTCCTGAATCCGGCGCGCGGCGTATTGCTGATTGCATCCAATTTGCCTCCTGCGCCCGCGAGCAAAATTTATGAGATGTGGATTATACCGAAGGGCGCCAAACCAGTTCCCGCAGGGTTGTTCCAATCGCAGGCGAGTGGTAGTGCGATGCACGTTCATGCGGGAGCGGTGGACATGGCGTCCACGGCAGCAGTGGCCGTTACGGTGGAGAACGAAGCGGGTGCGGATCAGCCTACCACCCAGCCGTTGATCGTCGCTGCGGTTCCGGCGGCGCCACGATGAGTGGAACTGTGGGGCAGGTCCCCGACGTCCCCGACCTGCCAATGTGAGACCACTGGTCAAAAGGGCACTACTCCCTATCTTTACCGGATATTTCTGACGATGAGGAACTGTGAGCCAACTAACGTCTGAGCACTGTGAGATCTGCAAAACCGAGACGAAACGGTGCGAATACTATCCCAAGGGTCGAAGTCGGCAGCATGGCAAGTGCCTCAAGTGCGACGCCGCAGACCCAACACACCCGGAAGGTTACAAGAGCCGGGATACTAGATATTGTTATGAGTGTGACCGGGCGTGTGTAATCGAAAAAAGGATTCGCGACGGCGTTCCAGTCTGAATTATTCCCTTCGTACAATCTGTTTACACCACTTTTACATCTGAGGGGAAACAATGCACCGGGTCGGGTCGTCAATCCGACATGCGTAAACTGTGCCTGCTCCTTTTTGTTGTTGTTGCTTCTCTCTCAGCCCAGAACAGTTACTTTGTTCACAATTTGGTTTCTGACCTAACGGGGATGGCGGATTATGTCGACCCCAACCTGATAAATCCGTGGGGAAACGGGTTCAGTTCTGGTAGTCCGTTCTGGATAGGCAACAACGGAACCGGGACATCTACGCTTTATGGCGATACCGGCGCGCCGATTCCCCTGGTGGTGAAGATACCGGCAGCCGGCGGCGCGACCACTCCGGGGAAGGTGACGGGAGTGATTTACAACGGAAATGCAAATTCATTCCTAGTCAGTGGACAAACACCTTCGTTCATATTCTGCTCCGAAGACGGGGTCATTTCCGGATGGAGTTCTAAAGTAGACATGACGGCCGCCAAGGTTCTCGTGGATAATTCGGCGTCCGGAGCTAGTTACAAGGGATGTGCATTGGGTGGAACTGCGACTGCGCCGATGCTTTACGCAGCCGACTACGGCACCGGCAAAGTGATTGCGTGGGACATGAACATGAACCCCGTCGCGGTCGGCTTCGTCAACTCGGCGATTCCGGCTGGATTCGCGCCGTTCAATATTCAAAATCTTGGCGGAACGCTGTATGTGGCTTATGCCGCCCAGCCCACCTCGACGAGTGCGGCTGCGTCGGGATACGCCGTCGCGGGCGGCGGATATGTCTCCACGTACGACATGACGGGAGCGGTGGTGGCGAACTTGAGCGGCGCCGGAACTCTCAATTATCCCTGGGGATTGGCGATTGCTCCCGCGACCTTCGGAAAATACGCCAGCATGGTCCTGGTCGGAAATTTTGGGGACGGCACCATTCACGCTTTCGATCCGACGTCGGGCGCGTTGATGGGGACTTTGGAGGATGCATCGAGTAATCCGATCACAATCGATGGGCTCTGGTCGTTGAACTTCGGGAATGGCAAGGCGTCGGATTCGGCTACGCTTTACTTTACCGCCGGGATTCAAGCCCAGGCGCACGGTTTATTCGGCAGCATTCAGGCCGCGCCGTCATTCACCGCGGCGGGAATTGAGAACGCCGCGAGTTCCGGCGCCACCATCGCTCCGAATTCGTTTGTCTCCATTTTTGGCGGCGGCTTGGCTGCGACCACACATATGTGGGGCGGGACAGATTTTGTAAACAACGCGCTGCCCACAACATTACAAGGCGTCAGCGTAAGTATCAATGGAGAACCAGCATACGTTGATTACATCAGCCCGGTCCAGATCAACATTCTGGTGCCACCCGATATTCCAGCGGGTCCGGTGCAGATTCAGGTGACCAATAATGGTCTGGCGAGCGCGACGATATCGGCCACCATGAGTGCTGTGGCGCCGGCGTTCTTCGACTTCGGTCCGGTGAATGCGGCCGGCAATCAGTACATCGCTGCCACACATGCCAACGGCACGCCGGGTGGGCCGCCTAACTACGTGACGGGTGTTACCAGCACGCCGTTCACGGAAGGCGAGATCATCATACTTTACGGCACCGGTTTCGGCCCGACCAATCCTCCGGTTCCCAAGGGGCAATTGATCACCACGGCGGCGCCGCTGGCTACAACGCCCGCGGTGACTATTGGAGGCCTCACGGCTCAGGTGCAGTTCGCGGGCGTATCGGAAGCGGGCCTGTACCAGTTCAACGTGGTGGTTCCGATGGGGTTGACCCCAGGCACCACCCCGAATGTCGATGTTCCGGTAGTGATTGATCTGGGCGGCGGAGCGAAAACGCAGTCCAACGCGGTGATTTCGGTCACTGTGAGCCAGTAATCTGTGGTTGCTTAGCGCGCGGGGCTGCAAAACGAACCCAATGGTTCGATGCAGCCCCGATTTATTGATGGCTTCTCGCGGTGGTGACCTTGAAACACAGATAATCTTCAGCGTAATTTCAGCCATTTACCCAAATCCTGCCCTGTGCGCCGGAATTCTGCTGCTACACCTGAAGTAGTTCAGAATTCTTCACGGAGCAATCACTCGATGCGTTACAGGCAAGCCGTCCTTGCGTCAGTTGTTTTCGCCCATGCGGCAATTGGACAGACGCTGGTAGATCTAAGAACCCAGTCCAAGAGCGTCGACTTTACCGGGGCCACCAGCACCAAACCGTTCCAGGCCGGTACGGTTCTTCCCGCTACTTGTACGGTTGGGCAAGCTTTTTTTCAGACCAATGCGCCGGCCGGTGAGAACTTGTACATGTGCACCGCATTGAACGCGTGGACGCTGCAGGTGGGGACGCCAGGAGCTACCGGTCCGGCGGGCGCGAATGGCGCTGTCTCGCACATTCAAAATGCGGGTACGGCATTGCCGGTGGAAGCCGCTCTGAACTTCACGGGCGGCGGTTGCACCGATGACCCCACCAACGGCCGGACGGATTGCAATGGCGCTGGAATATCCGGGTTAAACATCGACGTCAACGGAGCGGCGCAAGGCTCTCAACCGACGCTGAATCTGATCTCCGGAACTGGAATAACGCAGGTATGCGTCAATAATTCAGGCGCGAATCGCGTGGATTGCACGCCCAGCCTCAACACGGCGGTGGCGCTGACGATCGCTACTTCGCAGGCAGGCAAGCCGGATTTTTGTAACTCCACCACTGGCTCCGACGCATATACCTGTAGCCTGAACGCTTCCGCTGTTTTGACCGCATACACTCCCGGAATGCATCTGACTCTGGACGTAGACACATCCAACATCGGCGCAGCGACGCTAAATGTCGACGGCGTGGGGCTCAAGAACATCAAGCAGTCCGATGGAGCAACCGATCCAACGACAGGACAGATCGTGGCCGGGCGCCCCGTAACGCTGTATTTCGATGGCACGGTGTGGAGGCTTCCGGCAAACGCGGGAGTGGGCACCTGCGACAACCTGCACGCCATTAGCGGCTCCGGCAACTGTATCTCGACGCCCAACATTTTGGGCAGCGTGGCGCTCACTTCTCAAACAGCTTCGATCGGTACGACAGCTGTGGTTCCCACAGATCCGGGCATGTATTGGGTGGTTAGCATCGCGCAGACCACCACGGCGGCAACCGCGGGTACGGGATGTACGCTACAAGTCACAATCAGTTATACGGACAGCGCCGGAGCCGCCGCGACCAATGTCGTCAACGGACTATCGTTGGCCGCGCTCGGCAGGTCCCAAAGCGGGTTGCCCCTGATGGTGGCGAGCGGGCCCATAAACTATACGACAACGCGGACGGCCGGGACTTGCAGCGGCGATCAATACTCGCTGAACATCGTCGCCGAAAAGCTCCAGTAGCTCGAAGAGAGGCAAGGCATGACCGACATTTCCCAGGCAACCTTGGAAAATCTTCTGAGTCAGCAGACCCAGACTATTATAGCGGCAATCAATAAACAAGGAGAAACAATCGTGAGTACACAATCGACGAGTATTACGGACATCCAGAATTCTCTGGCTGCCCTGACCACGGCTCAGCAGCAGGTTTCGACGGACATCAGTTCCGCCGTCACCGATATCACGGCGCTCAGTGCGCAAGTGGCCTCGTTGCAGGCGCAGGGCGGGGCCACACCACAACAATTGGGCGATATAAAGACGTCTATCGACCAGATCACTACCAATCTCACCGGAGCCTCATCGGGCCTGGAGGCCGTGCTGCCGGCGCCAGCGACGACCACTCCGCCTGTTACCACTCCACCCACAACGCCGCCCGCCACGCCGGCGACACCCGCGACTACGTAGTAGCTTCGAATGGCTACAGCCGCACAAGCTTTAGCCGACCTGCAAAAGTCCGTCGCGAACCTGGCTGCTGCCGCCCAAACGGAGGAGCAGCTAGGTTCGGCGGGCTTAGTATCGGTCGCACTGGTGAATGGGTCCGCTAACTTCACTGTGACTCCGCAACTGATCGAGGCCCTACAAATCCAGGTGAACCGGGACTTCGCGCCGCTGTGGGGCGTGCACGTTCGTCTCAGCACGGCACAGACCCCGGCATCCGTCGAAGCCGGTTCTTACTATCTGCTCATCACAGACAACTCCGACCAGGCGGGGGCGCTCGGATGGCACGATCAAACCGGCGGCCGGCCTTATGGCGAGGTGTTCGTTCTGCCGGCTCAACAGGGCAACGTGGCGCTTAGCACGGTACTCAGCCACGAGCTTCTGGAAATGCTCGCGGATCCGTGGGTGGATTCTCTGGTCGAATACCAAGACGCACAGGGCGCCCAGAATTTAGCGCCGCTGGAGGTTTGCGATCCGGTGGAGAACGACGAGTACAATGTCGTGACTTCCGACGGCACTTCCGTGGCGGTGTCCAACTTCGTTGCGCCTGGCTATTTCAATCAATCCACCAAAGCTCCGGCACTCTTGGATTTCATGAAAAAGCTCACCGGACCGATCCCGGCGATGACGGCCGGGGGATATATCAGCTATTTGCCGATCACTACTAACGGGACGTGGCAGCAGCTTGGCGTTAGGTTGGCGGGGACGAGTTGAAACCCGTTTCTGGTTTCTTGTTTCTGGTTTCTGGTTGGGTCGGTTATGCTTTGCGGGGGATGAAGCTTAGGGATGATTCGTTGATGCAGTAGCGGAGATTGGTGGGAGGGGGACCGTCGTCGAAGACGTGTCCCAGGTGCGCGTCGCAGCGGGTGCAGAGCACTTCTATGCGCTGCATCAAAAGACTTGTGTCTGAGCGCTTGCGAACGTTCTGTTCCGCGATTGGAGCCCAGAAGCTGGGCCAGCCGGTGCCTGAGTCAAACTTTGCTTCTGAACTGAATAGTGCATTGGCGCAGCAGCTGCAGCGGAAAAGGCCGGGTTCGTGGATCTGATAATAGGTTCCCGTGAAGGCCATGTCTGTGCTTCCATGACGCGTCACGTAATACTGTTCAGAGTTGAGGAGCTTGCGCCATTCGACGTCGGAATGAACCACTTTCTTCACGCGTGCCGTTTCCAACTTCTCGCCGGCATCGTTGAATTGGACAATCGTGACGTCACCGGCGCTATCGTTGGCAGCCGTGGTGTCTTGAGACCGACGGGACCAGACGGCAACCAGTCCCGCGAACGCAAACGGCGTGATCCACAGTGCGCGGCGGCGCGTGATTTCTTCCCTGAGGCTTTGGAGCACTAACTTCATTTTCGCACGCGGCGTGTTACGATACCCGCTGATATGCGATTTGGCTTGATCTTTTTTGCCGCGCTCTCGGCCTGGGCGCAGACTTCGAACGCCAGAATTGTCAGCGGGCATCGCTACCCGCGCCTGATTATCCGCAATGCCATCATCATCGAGGGCAACGGGACGCCGGCGGCGGGGCCGAAGGACATCGTGATTGAGAACGGGCGCATTACCAGCATTATTCCGCTGGATCCGGTGGCAGTTGGCCGCGGAACTGCTCAAAGGCCGCAGGGTGATGTGGAGATTGACGCGGCCGGGAAATACGTGATGCCTGGACTCATCAACGCCCACGCGCACGTCCAGGAAGAGCGCGGCGGGATTCCACAGCCGCTGGATTATGAGCTGAAGATGTGGCTGGCGTGCGGAATCACGACGGTTCGCGACGTCGGCAGCAACACGCAAAAGACGTTGCAGCTCCGCCAGCAAAGCGCGGCGGGTGAAGTAGCGGCTCCTCGCATTTTCGTTTATCCGATGTTCAATGTGCCATCCACTCCTCAGAATGCGGACGACGCGCGCGCCCGCATTCGCGAATACAAAGCGATGGGGGCGGATGGGGTGAAAATCCTGGGAGTGTATCGCGAGGTGATGGAGGCGCTGGAAGACGAAGCGCACAAGCTGGGGCTGCGGGTGGCGCATCACACGGGCGTTGAAGAGACCAACGCGTGGGACGATATCAAGTTCGGAACCACCAGCATCGAGCATTGGTACGGTATCCCGGACGCGGCCATCGAGAGCGGACGGCAGGATTTTCCCGCTAGCTACAACTACAACAATGAGACCGACCGTTTCCGTTATGCCGGGCGATTGTGGCGCGAAGCGAACTGGGATTTGTTGATGAAGGTTTTCGACGGCATGGTGGAGGCGCACGTGGCTTGGGATCCCACGCTGGATATTTATGAAGCCAGCCGCGATCTGCAGCGTGCGCAGAATCAGCCCTGGTTCCGCGACTATCTGCATCCGACGCTGGCGAAATATTTTGAACCGAATCCGGCGAATCATGGATCGTACTTTATTGGTTGGACATCCACTGACGAAGCTTTTTGGAAAGAGAACTACCGGATCGAAATGGCGGCGCTCCAGGAATTCGAGAAGCGCGGCGGCTTAATCGGCTGCGGCGATGACGCGGGCTTCATTTATCAGATGTACGGTTTCGGATTAATCCGCGAGCTGGAGCTGCATCAGGAAGCTGGATTCCAACCGTTGATTGTGATCCAGCACGCCACTGCGAACAACGCGAAGATTCTCGGCCAGGAGACGCGGATCGGCCGCGTGCGGACAGGATATCTGGCCGATATTCTGGTGGTGAACGGCAATCCGCTGGAGAATCTGAAAGTGCTGTATCCCGGCGGCTTCGACGATTTGCGGGATGGCAAGGTAGTGCATACCGGCGGCGTGGAATGGACCATTAAGGATGGGATTCCGTATCATGCTCCGACGTTAGCGGCCGAGGTGAGGGAGATTGTCGCGAAGGCGAGAGCGGCGGCTAAATAGATGCCGGCTAGTAGCGCCAATCCTGGCTGGAGAAGAGGGTCCTCCATTGGTCGGCTTCAGGATCTTCTTGGTTGCAGCCAGCGAAGGGCTTAGCGCTGATGTTCATCATGGTGAAGTGATAAGGGGGACGCCAGCGGACTAGGAAGTAGACTTCGGGCTCCGGGACGAATTCCTTCTGGACGTTCTTGAGCTCAACGGTGACCTGCCATAGATCGGGAGTCTCGCAGCGCATGGTGGCATCGACGAAATCTCCGGCGACAAAGTCAGCGTGAAGCTTGCGGTGCCACTCCTGAAGACTGGGAGAGGCCGACCATGTGGCGATTTCGCTCCAAGGGCGCGTCAGCCATTCATCCACGAAATCGCGCGGGCTGAGCGCGACCGGATCTACACGGCGGACTTGATCTCCCTCGATCAAGAAGTGGCGTATGGCCTCGCGATTGTGGACTCCGGCGTCGATACTTCCTTGCGTGAATTCAATCAGAACGTCAACTGGTGCGTTGCCTTCTCTAAAGTCCCGTCCGATGCTTCCAGTAGTGTAGGTGTCCGTCCTCAGCCAAGCACTTTCAGAACGGTCGATCAAGAGTTTCGAGGTGGATGTGTCAACTCGCCAAACGCGGTAATGGACTGGATGCCAACGTGATGCGCAGCCCCAGCCGTGCCCGAGCGTCAGCAGAAACAGTGGACCATCCTTGTGGCCGTAGTTGTGCGCCTGCCAGACGTGCACTGCCTCTATGAGCTGAGGAGCGTACTTTTTCGGTGAGTAGTCATTTTGCTCCGATTCCCAAACTCGTTGCCAGTGGTCGCTAACGCGCTTGTACGCATAAACCGATTCGTCGTATTGGCAGACGATGCCGATTGCTGTGGTGACAATCAAGTATCCCGATTCCATGCTGAGCCGAACCTCGCCGAGAGAACCTGGCGCATTCTGCTCATCGGAATCTTTCACCTCCACGCGCTTTAGAGCAGCGTTGATTTGGATCGACAGCGCTTTCTCGCTGGCGTCATCTTTCAGCGAGCCGAGCTGTGATTCGATCCAGTCCCGAAGCTGGTGCTTGGCGACGGTAAGCTCCGGACGTGCTCCAAGGTTCTCTAGATTTGCCTGCGCAACGTGCGAGTGCAAGGTTACCAGAGTCGCATGTAGATCACGCAATTGTGGTTCCTGAGCGAAAGCGGTCGCGGCCATACAGAGAGCTACCGCCAAAGCAATGGGCCGCATGGGTTTGATTATATCGAGGCGCCCATTCAGCTCTCCGCTCTCTCAAATGTCCGCAATTCGTCGATCTCCCGTTGAAGCTTGTTCTGGCCGCGCTTCTTTAGGTAAAGGAAAGCGACAAACCATACGGTGAGAAGCGCGAAAAAAGGTACCGTATTCACCAGGAGGCGTGGGTTGTGGAGTGAGTCGATCAACCCGGGCGCTAATGCCATGGCTAGTCCCAAAAAGCAAAACGTTAGGCCCGACCGACGCCAGCCATGCAGGCTGTAATCGCGGCGTCTCTCTAGCTCGCTTCTGTAAAACTCGATCGAAGTGCTCACCGGGGAATCCGGCGGAAGATCGCTGGGCCATATCCATTTGTACGCCTGATATCCGAAATAGATTCCACAGACACTCAGCAGTCCAAACCCCATCCGCGAAAGCACTTCTTGGGCTCTGATACAGTTCCATCCAAAGAAAACGCAAATGCTGAGCCCGATCGTTATCGAGTAGACCACCTTGAAACGGGCCTTCATTTGAAACCGTTGCGCCCTCAGGCGCATTTCGTCTACTGACATTCTGAATGGCTCCTTGGGTTGGTTTTGCCAGATAGTCCTGGGATCGTTCATAGGCCTCCTTCGCCGAACCAGCGCTTCAGAATGTTTTTGATGCGATGAACTTTCATCGAGATGTTCGCAGCCGACAGTCCGGTAATTTCGCCGATAGAGCTTGCGTCCATATCTTCGAGATACGAAACAATGATCTGACGGTCCAGCGGTTTCAAACGCTGGATCAGCGTGGACAGACGCCCGAGCGCTTCGGTCTGACTGGCGGCGAGCTCCGCTTGATCCGGGCCCGGCATAAAATCGAAATTCTCGATGTTCACAAGTCTGTCCCTAATCCTGCGCTGCCGCATCACATGTTTGGTGGCTACGTTGTGAGCTACACGGTAGACCCAAGTTCTGAGCGAACAGCGCTGGTCGAAATATGCGAAGCTGCGCCAGAGCTGTAGATGAATGTCCTGCAGTAGGTCACGGCGGGCCTCGGCATCCAGCTCGTAGGCTCGGGCCAGCCGGTCGAGCGCGGGGCCGAAGGTTTCCGCTACCTGCTCATACAGCGAAGTTTGGCTCGCGTTCTGCACCGCAGTGGACTGCATTTCTCCCACATCCAAGGTAGTCGCTGCACGCTGAGCTTTCTAACAGGTGAATTTCAGCGCGTCTGGGTTGACTACATTGATTGGCCTGCCGGAGACGTAGGCGATGATCTGATCGAAAATGTCGGAGAACTGGATTTCGTATTCTTCCCGCGTGACGTAACCGATGTGGGGCGTGACTACGGCGTTTTCGATCCCGAGAAGTGGATGGTGCGGGTCGAGGACTGGCTCTTCCTCAAAGACGTCCACCGCGGCCATGCCCGGACGCCCGGCCTGCAGGGCGCCTACGAGCGCTCCGGGTTCGATCAGTTGCGCCCGGCTGGTATTTACGATCAGGGCGGTTGGCTTCATGCTGGCCAAGTCGCTCGCGGTCACGATTCCGCGCGTTCGATCGACCAGGCGGATGTGTATGGAGATGACGTCGCACTCTTCGAAGAACGCTTGTTTACTGTCGGCTGTCGGGTGACCGTCCGCGCGCGCTCGCGCCCGCGAATCTTCGCTCGACCATACCAGCACCTTCATTCCGAACGCGGCGCCGTATCCCGCGACTACCTGGCCGATCCGGCCGTAGCCGAAGATTCCGAGCGTCTTGTCGCGTACCGTGTTGCCGACGCCGATCTGCCATTGGCCATTTTTCAGCGCGGCCATTTGCTGTGGAATCTGGCGCATTGCAGCAAGGATCAGCCCCCAAGTCAACTCCGCGGTCGCGTAGGACGGAGTGCCTGCGTGCAGGTTTGAAGACACGATGACGCCGCGCCGGGTGCAGGCTTCGATATCGATGTGCGGGTACACGCTGCGCTGACTGATCAGCTTCAATTTAGGGAGCCGGTCCAGCAGCGGGGCGCGAATCTTGGTCCGCTCGCGAATGAGCACAAGCGCTTCCGCGTCTTTGAGCCTGTCGGCCAAGATATCCAGATCGTCGGTGTGGTCGTTCCAGATTTCGACGTCATGGCCTGTGAGTTTTTGGAAACAGGGGAGACCGCGCAGGGTGTCGTGATAATCGTCGAGTATTGAGATCTTCATGGTCCCTCCTGTGGGCGATTTATTCGCACGACTCGCCGTTTGAAGTTCTCACTAGCGAGTTGAACCGTATTCGTCACCACGAAGCCCGCCTTCTTGAAGGCACCTAGCGATCTGACGTTGCCCTCCTCAGGATCAGTAATGACGGCGCTGACGCTCGGGTTTCGAAAGATGATTTGCCCGAGGAACTCGCGAATTGCAGCCGGCCCCAATCCCAGACCGGTCATCGCAACTTCGCCGATTGCGAGATCGATGCCAGCCGAAGCGGGTTCGGCACTTAGTTGTAGCGCATGCTCTGGGTAATCCGACCAGAGATACCATTGAATCCACCCAATCGGCCGTCCAGCATGTTCGATAGCGAAAACGTGCGTGGGCTCAGTACCATCCACCCGCGGGCCGTATTTCACCTCGACGCTCGTGAGATCCAGGCGTTCATGCCACCAAGCAGCGACATGGGCACGCCCGAGCCATTCTTGCAGTAGAGGAAAATCGGATCGGCTGAGGGGGCGGAATGAGAAGGGAGCCTGCATGTAGGGGCGCGTGCGTCCATTATGGAGCTAACGCTCTCGCTAGCTCTATTGAATCGTCACTCCAATTGTCGCGTGGTTCCGCTGCGGCGCGGGCGAAGGTCCATAGCCGGACGCGCTCGTGATCAACGCCGAGGAGATCCGCGATGCGGCGGATCGTTCCATCCGGGTCCGTGCGCAATCGTGCTTCGCAGTTGAACAGATGCTGTGTCGCATCGTAGGCTGGATCGCCGACGAATGGCTTCGGGTCGATGACCAGCCACGTTTCCCGCTCGGATCGAAGGACGTTACCGGCGTGCAGGTCCGTCGCCAGCAGCATCTCAGCGGGCGCGGTTCGTGCCAATTCTTTGAAGAGGCGCAGACCTTCACGGACCAGTCCTGGGTCGGGCCATTGCTCGATGTCGGCCAAGGTTTCGTCGCTCCAGTGAGCTGTCAGCGCGGATAGTGGGTGAAAGGGATGGCCTGCTGGAGGCGAGCGCCAGAGACGACGGAGAAGTCCGGCGATCACCAGATCCTGCTCAGATTCCGGCAGTGCGCGCAGCGGAGTGCCTGGCTCGCATCGTTCCAGGAGCATGGCGCCTTGCTCGTCGTCGGCATCCAGCAGCCGTACCGTCGGATCTCCGTTCCAGAAGCGCAGTCCTTGGATTTCGTGCGCGCCTTCCATGTGCGGCATGCCGAGTTTCAACACGGCGGAGGTGCCGCCGGCGAGCTGTGCTGGCGCCACCCACGCGCAAGTTGCGTCCTCGTACGGCGCACCGATTGTCAGTGACCAACGGTGTTCGATGTCTCGCAGCGCGTTGGGCAGCCGGTTGAGCCACGCTGCGCGGTCGGGGGACTTGTTGCAATTTGCGGCGAGCCACGCCGGGATATCAAACTCCATGCACGCCTAGCCGGTCTTTCGCTTGCGCGGCAGTTTGCTTGCGCGCTCTTCCTCCAGTGCGCGGCTCAGCAGGGTTTTGATAACGGCTTGCCGGCTGATGTTGAGTCTGGCCGCCCGCTCGTCGAGTTGGCGCAACATGCCTTGCGTGAGATCGACATTCACACGGCGCACGGGTCTGACGACAGTGAACTTATTGGAGAAGTGTGCGGAAATGTCTTCCCCGCGCGACGCTCTTTCGGCGATCTCGTCCGCGGAAGGCGTAGTCCTAAACGATTTTGGCATAGCTTTGCTCTTCCTCTTTGGTTGCTATCCACGCTGTGACCAGATGGTAGTATTCGCCCGCTGCATCCCGCCTGATCTCAAAGATCACGGAACAGAGGCGTCCCCGGCACCAGCCGATTGCGCGGAACTGTTCCGGAATATCGTTCTTCTGGTCAACCAGGTACGTTTGGTCAACGATCTCCTGAGCCTCTCTAAGGCTGACGCCGTGTTTGCGCTTAACCTCTCGGCTCTTAGATGGATCGAAATCCAAGCGCATGGCAATAATATAACAGTTATATCGACGGATGCCGACGTTCGAGCCGTTCCGTTGCTCCAGACGTCCAGCCGGTTATGGTATTCCCGCTATCGAACCAGACCACTACCGTGACAGCCGGGCACTTGCGCTATCATGAATGCGTGGGACCATCCGGATTCACCGGAGGGATATACGATTCAAGAAACCGATTCTAAGCCAGGCCAAAGGACATCTATGGAGAAGCTGGCACAAAACATACAGGAAGCCTTCCTCAACAATGCGCGGAAGGATAAAACGTTCCTGACCATCTACTTAATGAGCGGCGTGAAACTTTCTGGCCGTATCAAAAGTTTCGATAAGTATTCGGTGGTGCTCGAAACTAATAATCAGGAACAGCTCATTTTTAAGCACGCGATCTCGACCGTTGTGGTTTCGAGGCCGTTCCATGCCGGTTCCGGGGGGCACTCGGCGGCAGCGCCCGCGGGGGCTCAAAGTGCGGCGGCAGCTCCTGGCCCATCCGCCAGCGTAGAGCACTCCGAGGAATAATTTTCGTTTGGCGGTAAGAGGGCAGGAGCGCGCGATTCTGGTCGGGTTGGATCTGAAATCACGCTCGCGCCGCGCGTCCGATTTCGTTCCTTACGCCGTCGAAGAATCACTCGAGGAGCTGAAAGCGCTGGCCGATACCGCAGGCGCCAGTGTCGAAGAAAGCATCATCCAGGCGCGGCCTGCGCCGGACGCCGCAACGCTGATCGGATCGGGTAAGCTCGACGAACTGCGTAGCCTGGTGGAAAGCCACGGGGCCGATGTGGTTCTGTTTGATTCCGAACTCACGCCGACGCAGCAGCGCAATCTGGAGAACGCGCTGCATTGCAAGATCCTGGATAGAACGCAGTTGATCCTGGACATTTTCGCGCGGCGGGCGCGCACGCGGGAAGGTCAATTGCAGGTGGAGCTGGCGCAGTTGAATTATCTGTTGCCGCGCTTGACCGGACGCGGCGTTGAGATGTCGCGCTTGGGAGGCGGAATCGGCACGCGGGGCCCTGGCGAAACGCAGTTGGAAACGGATCGCCGCAGAATCCATGGCCGGATCAAGAAACTCAGCGACGAACTGGAGCACGTGCGCACGGGCCGAGGGACGCAGCGGCAACAGCGGCAATCCGTGCCGCTTGCGACTATCGCGCTGGTGGGCTACACGAACGCCGGGAAATCCACGCTGTTCAATCGCCTCACGGGCGCCGCAGTCACGGCGGATTCAAGAATGTTTGCCACGCTCGATCCCACGGTGCGCCACGTCACCTTGCCGTCGCGCCGCAAGGTGCTGCTCAGCGATACGGTGGGCTTCATACGCAACCTGCCTACCACGTTGGTGAAAGCATTCCGGGCGACGCTGGAGGAGGTGCGCGAGGCATCCCTCCTGCTGCACGTGGTGGACGCTTCGTCGCCCTACGCGCCGCATCAAACCGCGCACGTTCTGAAGGTGCTGGCCGAAATCGGCGCTGACCAGACCAGGCAGATCCTGGTACTGAACAAAATGGATCAGGCCATCGAGGCGGGTGAGGATTCCAACACGTTGGCTCAGCGAATTTTGGGCGAGGTGCCGGGGCCGGTGGGACTGGAAGCGATTGCGGTGTCTGCGCGAACGGGGGCGGGTTTTGAGGCGCTTCTGACCGCGATCGATCACGGGCTGTCGCTTGATCCGGTCACGCGGGCCCGGTTCCGGATTCCCGCGGGTGAAGGATTCCCCATCCATTTGCTGCATGAGCGGGCGAAGGTGCTGGCTAGCGAATATCAGGACGATTGGTGTGAAATCGAGGCCGAAACGCCGGAATCGGTACGGCGCCAACTCACTCGATACGTCGTCGAGTGATATTCTTGTCAACAGGAACAGGGCCCGGATGCATCGCACTCGCATGAACCTGCCGAACGCGCTCACCATCCTGCGCATCTTCTTTGTGCCCTTTCTGGTGGCCGTGTTGGTGGAGCAGGATCTGCGCATTGAGTGGCACGGCGTGGTGTGGATGCCGAACGAGTTTCTGGCGCTCTGCATTTTTCTAGTGGCGGCCGCGACCGACCTTCTGGACGGATATCTGGCGCGGCGCTGGGGGCAAATCACGACGGTGGGAACGCTGCTGGATCCAATTGCCGACAAACTGCTGATCTCAGCCGCGCTAGTCTCGTTGGTGCAGATCCGCAGGGTGCCCGCGTGGATGGTAGTGCTGATTATAGGGCGCGAGTTCGCGGTGTCCGGGTTGCGAAGCATTGCTGCAGCCGAGGGGTATACCATCCGAGCTAGCGATCTCGGCAAGACCAAAATGATCACGCAGGTGATCGCAATCTCGATGATCTTGCTGAGCATTCATTGGCCTGCGCTGGTCGGTTTCGCCATGCTCTGGATGTGGGGCGTGGTGGTTTTCGGCGTGGCGTCCGCGATTGAATACTTCCGTAAATTCTGGCGAAGAGTCGACGATAAAATCAAGCTGCGGCGCCGGCGGGAGCTGCTGCGGATTGAGCGTCGGCAGAAGAAGCTGGCACGGGCGCAAGCGCAGCCGGAAGCGGAGAAGATGCGGGGCTAGGGATTAGGCGCTGGGGGCTCAGGGTTGTGGTACCTCTATGCGACGCGCCGTAATATTCCTGGCTGTTTGGATCTGTTGTGTACTGGCCCTCGCAGCGTTTGCTCTTGCGGTGGAATTCGGATTGAATGGCGGTGCACGCCACGTAGCGTTAGCGAGAGCGTGGAAGACGACGACGGGAACGGTAATCGCTCGCGACACAAGAAACCATAACTCTATTGCAGTTCGCTATTCGGTAGAGGGTCGGCAAGTCGAACAATCCTTCCAGGGGTCAGACAAAGGTATCGGCGAGGCTGTAAGCGTGTACCACTCGCCGAAGGATGCAACCCTTTCTGATATTCGAAACCCGGCCCTTTCGCTACGAAACAACCTGGAGTCTCTTTTGGCAGCGTGCCTAGTGTTGGGCACGTTCACTTCGATTTTCACCAGCTTTCCAGTTATTGGTCATGCGCTCGCATGGCCGCGCGCGACGTTCCGGGGACACCACGATTCGTAGTGGCTTGGGTCGCGACCGCAGTGGTCATCGGCACGGTGTCCAATTTGATTTCGCAGCCTGGTGGCTGGCGACTTTGGCTTGCGGATGCCTTGGTCTTTGGCGGCACAACTCTTCTGTGTGCCCGCGCATTCCGCATCGCTATAGATGTGCCGTGGAGTGTCTACGTTAAGTCTCGAGCCTTCACGATTGGCGTGCTCCTGGTGCTGGTCGGGCAGTTCGTTGGCTGGAGCCAGTGGACGACTCGGGGCTAAAGTCTCCCGCCGCTTGCGCCGATACCTTGGAGGGTGGTCAATCCAACTATTGAGGACGTCTTCTGTCTGTACCTCTGGCGCTCGGTGGATGCGCCGGGCACCCTTTATCTGGCGCGGGGTATCCAAAGCGCACGGGCGGTGTGCGCGGAATTGATCGCTGCCGGGTATATCGTGCGCGTGGTTCAAATGGTTACTAACGATGAGTACGAGCTGCAGGACGGAGCGCTGGTCGCTTGTGGCGACCGATCCCAAAGGCAGCCTCCCCGCTCGCACCGCATGTCGCAACCTGTAGCTTAATCGCCCTCCCTCGGCGTTGGTGGCACGATCTGGAATTTGTCCGGAGTGAATACCACCACCAGCACTTGTCCACGGCCGCCGAGCGGGCCGAGCAGTTTTCCGTTCAAACGAACTTCCAGGCCGGCTGCGTTACCCACCTTCATTACAGCGGACTCTTTGCCCTCCACTGTCTTGGTTTGATGCGGAGCCAGGACGCCCGAGAAAAGATGTTTTCCGTCTGAAGATACCGAAAGCCAGGTTTCTTCGCGCGCCATCAGGTCCAGCAGAACTTTGTATCCCGCCGCGACGGGCGAGACCGTTGTTTCATTGGGCGTCGGAGTCGGTTTTTGAGCGGGAGCCGTAGCAACTTCGGCCGGCGCCTTCGAATGGATGCTTTTTGCCAACACGCTTCGAAAGTCGCTCAGCTTACCTTGGCGCCACAAAGCGTAAACTCCGGAACATCCCACGACTACCGCGACTAATGCTGCCAAAGATGCCCACGTGCGGCGCGTGGCGAAGCGCGGCGAGGAACCCATCGGGGGAACATTTCTGGAAACTACGCTCTCATATCCCGGTAGGGGTAATGGTGCATCGGCGCTCAACAATCGATCAACCTCAGCATTGATCTCAGGCGTATCCAAGCCGAGAAATCGGGCATACTGATCGACAAAACTTTTGTAGAAGAAGCCGCTCGGCAAGCTCCGGCGATCGTCCGCCTCAATGGCTTCGAGGAATCGGACGCTGATTTTTGTCCGAGCGGAGACAGTAGGTAGATCCAGCTGTTGTTCCAGCCGGGCACCTTGTAGTACCTTTCCAACCGACGACATACAAATAGCCTTCCAGCTTACGGTTATAATACAACAGTCGGGTGAGACAATACCCAAGTGTAACGGTTTCCGTGGTAGTGGTAACGTGGAATCGCCGCGATCTTTTGAGATCCTGCTTGCAATCACTTACGCGGCAGCAGTTGAACCAGCCGTTTGAAGTGGTGGTGGTGGACAATGGTTCTGATGATGGTTCTCCGGAAATGGTGTTGCGAGAGTTTGGCTCCGAACCAGCTTTCCGGTTGAAGCTTATTCGAAATTCTGATAACCGCGGATTCTGCGCGGCCAACAATCAGGGTTTCGCGGCATCCACCTCGGACTTGATCGCGTTGTTGAATAATGACGCGGAAGCGGAGCCAGATTGGCTTCCCTCGTTAGTTGGCGCTTTTGAAGGTGGCCCCGAGATTGGGATGGCCGCTTCGAAGATCCTGGTGTACGAGGATCCCAGGCGCATTGATAAAGCCGGCCACCTGATTTATCCGGATGGCCAGAATCGCGGGAGGGGAAGTGGCGAGCTGGACGCGGGGCAATACGACCGTATCGAAGAAGTGCTCTGGCCGGACGGATGCGCTGCCATGTACCGGCGTGAGATGCTGGACAAGATTGGAGGCTTTGACGAAGATTTTTTCGCATACGCCGATGACGCGGAATTGGGATTGCGCGCCAGGATCGCGGGCTGGAAATGCATCTACATTCCGCGCGCGGTGGTTCGGCATCATCGGGGCGCCACGTTGGGCGTGCGATCCAGCCGCCGGTTGGAGCTTATCGAGCGGAACCGCGTGTTGCTGGCCGCCAAACTGTTTCCCTGGAGCTTACTTTGGCTGAACGGCGCGTACTACCTCGCTCGCTTGGGAGCCAGCCTTTGGGCAGCGGCTCGCAACCGGGGGGAAGTGGGCCAGTATCCGGGCATTCGCGGAAAAGTGCAGGCGGCGATGGCGCTCGGGAAGGGGGATCTCGAGGCGATGAAGCTGATCCCACGAATGCTGAGGAAGCGGCGCCACGTAAACCGAATACGCAAGCTCTCACCGCGCGAAGTAAAGAAGCTGATTCTGCGCTACCGGATTCCATTGAAGGAGCTAACGGAACAAGCAATTTGAATCCCAGCGCGGCAACTGAAAAAATCGGTGCTCTCAAAGCTTCTGAAACAACCGACGGAAGCGGTCCCATTAGAACGGAGTGTCCGGGGTGCGGCGAAAGCGGAGTTCGCACGCTGTTCCACGGAAGCGATCGGTTGTTCCACACTACCGACAAAAGCTTTCTGCTGGTGGAATGCAAGAACTGCCGGCTGATTCGTCTGGAGCCGCGGCCGTCTCCGCAAGAATTATCGCGCTACTATCCCCCCGAGTATTGGTTTGCGCCCGAGGATGATACGGCTTCGAAAATCGAAGAACAGTATCGCCGTTTTGTTCTTCGCGACCACGTGAATTTTGTGATGCGGGCCGTGGAGAGTTCCGGAGAAAAAGGCCTGGTAGTGGATGTTGGTTGCGGCGGCGGGCTGTTATTGCGAATGCTGCGCGAGCGCGGGATGGCCGTTCTGGGTCTCGAAAAATCGCACGAGGCGGCGAGCGCGGCTTGGAAACGGAATCATGTAGCGGTGGTTCGCGGGGATTTGTCGGAAGGCCCCATTGAGCGGGGAACGTGCGCCGTGGTGACCATGTTCCACGTGCTGGAACATCTGCATGAACCGGTATCTTATTTGAGATCCGCGCGAGATTTGCTGGTTCCCGGCGGGCGTCTGGTGATTCAGGTGCCGAACGCGTCTTCCTGGCAGTTCCTGATGTTCGGCGAGCATTGGAACGGCGTGGATGTTCCGCGCCATCTGGTGAATTACCGGCAGAGGGATCTGGAACATTTGCTGGACTACTGCGGCTTCGAGGTGGTGCGGCGGAAGCATTTCTCCTTGCGCGACAACCCGGCCGGGTTTGCCTCCAGCATTGCGCCGGCGCTCGATCCCATGGCTCGCCGGGTTCGCAAGCTGAAGGAAAAGCCCGCCATGAAGCTGGTGAAGGATCTGATTTACTTCACCATTCTGCTGGCCGCGCTGCCATTCACATTGTTCGAGGCGGCGTGCGGCGCCGGATCCACCATCATGCTGGAGGCGCGCAAGAAAACTTGACGTATCGGGCCATCGAGCGTCGCTTGCCTCGGTTTCTGCGGCGTCATGTGCTGCACTTTGAATCCGCGATTGACGATTCGTTGGTAAGATTTTCGGCCGGTCTCGTGAGTGGGGCGCTGGTGTTGGACGCGGGCGCTGGAGAACGGGTGCATGCACGGTATTTTGAACGCCAGCGCTACGTTGCCGTGGATCTTGCGGTGGGTGACGCAGCCTGGAACTACGGCAAGCTGGACGCTATTGCGGATCTGACGGCGCTGCCTTTTCCGCGCGATTGTTTCGAAGCTTGCATCAACATCGTTACGCTGGAGCACGTCTCGGAGCCTGCATGCGCGCTGCTAGAACTCGAGCGGACGCTATCGCCGGGCGGCAGCTTACTGATGATTGTGCCGCATGAGTGGGAAGTTCACCAGTCGCCGCATGATTACTTCCGGTACACGCGACACGGAATCGCGTACCTGCTGGGTAAAGCTGGATTCGCGGAGTACACAATTGAGCCGGTGGGCGGCTACTTCAGGCTGCTTTCGCGCCGGCTACTGAACGGACTGCAATTCTTTCGCGGTCCATGGTTCTTTGTGGCAGCCATATTTCTCGCGCCGCCGGCGCTGATTCTGCCGTGGTTCGATTCGCTCGACCGCGAACGTAACTTTACACTGGGATATATATGCACTGCACGAAAGCGCTCCTGATTTTCCTCGCATCCGCGGCGTGGGCGGCGGATTTCAGCGGGCCGGCAGCGCTCGAATTCACGCGCCATGCGGTAGCTTTTGGACCGCGGCCGCCCGGTTCGGCGGCGAATCAGAAATTGCAAGCCTATATCGAGGCGCAATTGAAGACGCTGCACTGCCAAGTATCGTTCGACGCGTTCACAGCCGAAACGCCGGCGGGCCGGGTTGCGATGCGAAACATTATCGCGACATTTCCTGGAAGCTCGGGCCGCGCGCTGGTGGTGACTGGTCACTTTGATTCCAAACCCATGCCCGGAAGAGTTTTTGTGGGAGCTAATGATGGTGGTTCATCCACTGGATTCCTGCTGGAACTGGCGCATGTGGTCAATTCCATGGCGCATGCCGATGACATTATCCTGGTTTGGTTCGACGGCGAAGAGGCTTATGGCGAATGGTCCGACACGAACGGCATTTACGGCAGCCGGCATCTGGCGGACAGATGGTCGCGCGAGGGGAAAATTGGTCGGATCAAGGCTTTGATCAACGTCGATATGATCGGCGATAAAGATCTGGGGATGATCCAGGAGGGAAACTCGTCGCCCGCGCTGCTGAAGCTGGTGTGGACGACGGCGCATGATTTGGGATACGGCAAATATTTTCTGGATTCGGGATTTGCGACTGAGGATGATCACCTGCCGTTTCTGCGCAAGGGCGTGAACGCGCTGGATCTGATTGATTTCGATTACGGTCCGAACAACGACTACTGGCACACGGAGAAGGACACCATGGACAAGCTGAGTGCGCACAGTTTGGATGTTGTGGGCAACGTGCTGGTGGCGGTGTTGCGAAAGTTGCAGAGCTAAATGCAGCGGATTTACGTGATCGCGACCGGCGGGACAATCGAGAAGGTGTATTCCGAACAAACCGGGAACGTGCAGAATCTGGACAGCAAAATCGATCGCTACTTCCGGCTTTTGCGTTTGCCGGATGCCGAGATCCAGGTGACTCACCTGATGAATAAAGACAGCCTGGAGATGACTGACGAGGATCGCGCGCGAGTGCTCGATCTGGTGCGGGAGCAATTGAAAGATCCGGCGCCGATTGTCATCACGCACGGAACCGACACGATGGTGGATACGGGTCTGTTGCTGCAGAAGAGTCTTCCGGGATTGCAAGTTCCGATTGTGCTCACCGGGGCGATGACGCCGCTGGGATTTGAAGCGAGCGATGGATTGCAGAATTTGACTGAAAGCTTACTGGCCGCGCGCATTCTGTCTCCTGGGGTTTACGTGGTGATGCATAACCAGGTATTTCCAGTGGATCGCGCGCGCAAGGATCGGGAAGCGGCGAGGTTCGTTTGGAAATGAAGCATCGCGAACAGATTCTGGATCAGTTCACGCGCCAAGCTGTGCCGTTTTCGACCGCGCCGGCGATTCGGGATCAGGTAGCGCTTAATCGCATTGTAGAACTGGCTGGCGCTGGTCCGGAAGATACTGTGCTGGACGTGGCCTGCGGGCCGGGACTGCTGGTTTGCGCTTTCGCTCGCGTGGTGCGGCATGCGACTGGTATCGACCTGACTCCGGCGATGCTGGATCAGGCCCGCGCGCTGGCGCAGCAGCAAGGCCTTCAGAACGTCACTTGGCGGCAGGGCGACGTGCTGCCGCTGCCGTATGCGGACGGGGAATTTTCGATCGTCAGCGCGCGGTTTGCCTTTCATCATTTTCTGGATCCGCTGGCGGTGTTGAAGGAGATGCGGCGAGTCGGCGGGCGAATCGTTGTTGCGGACAGCGCGCCGGCTCGCGGCAAAGCTGGCGCGTTTAACGCCGTGGAGCGGCTGCGTGATCCATCGCACGTACGCGCGATGCCGGTGGAGGAGCTTCGTGAGCTGTTTGCCAGCGCGGGCTTGAGTGAGCCGCGTGTCGAGAGCTATCGATTGGAAGGCGAACTCGAAGACTTGCTGCGGCGCTCGTTTCCGAACGAGGGTGATGCTGACCGGATACGAGAGATTTTTGAGCGGTCGATCGAGGATGACGGGCTGGACATGGCCACGCGTCTCAAAGACGGCAAGATTTATTACGGGTTTCCGGTAGCAATTCTGGTCAGTTCATTGGCTACGGGTGTGGAGTAAGCTTTCGACTGAGATCCTCATCTTCTATTGCTTCGGCGGCGGCTAGTGCCTTGTCCTAATTGGAATTTCGAATGGGGCCAAGCGAATATGTCTTTCGCACGAAGCGTCGGACGCGGCGTGCCTTTAGTTCGCCGAGCCTCGCTCTGACCGCGTCATTCAATGCTTCTTTGAAGGTCACCCCGCGCTGTCTCATGTAGTCTCCGAGGAGTCGCTCCACGTCGGGATCCAACGTCTCCCTGGTTTTCATGTCGTAGTCAAACCCTCGTTATCGTGACGAAGATGTCTTCGCCGGCTAGGGAAAGTTTCGCGGCGCCGTTTTGCGCGGCGATGGGTTCCAGGCGTTCGGCCAATAGTTCGCTGCGCAGGTAATCCTGGTGCGTGGCGATTGCATCGGCGATGCGGGGTGAGGCAGCGTAATTCACCACGATGCGATCCGAGATATCCAGACCCAAGGCTTTGCGTTGATCCTGGACCAGGCGATTGAAGTCGCGGGCGACGCCTTCTTGCAACAGTTCGGGCGTCAGCGTGGTGTCGAGCGCCATGAAGGTACCTTGTTCTTGGCTGCATTTCAGGTTGTCGGGGCCTTCGAAAGAAATGATGATCTCGTCGGGAGCCAGTTCGAATGTTTGGCCGTCGATTTCCACGTGGCTCGTGCCGGGCCCGGCCTGTTCCAGTGCCTGCGCGATGGCCTTCAGGTGTTTTCCGGCGCGCGGTCCAATTTTCTTGGCGTCGGGTTTGAGGCGCACCTTCACCAGCTTAGTCTCGTCGTCAATGAGAGTCAGATGCTTGATATTGGCTTCTTCCAGAATTTGGTCGGCGTAATCGGGATTTTCTAGAACGCGGCGGTCGGCTGCGTCCCGCGGGCGAACGTAGAGTGTGCTCAGCGGTTGGCGGATCTTGACTTTGCTTTGCGTTCTCAAATGCAGCGCAAGATTCTTGAGCCGGATTACGGCTTCGATACTTTGCTCAAGCGCCTCGTCAATCAGAGCTGCATCCACGCGCGGATATTCGGTCAAATGGACGGACTCGGGCGCGGATGGATCCACCGATCGCACAAGATTTTGATAGATCTCTTCGGTGAGGAACGGCAGGGCCGGCGCCATAACGCGCGTGACGGTGGTCAGGACGCTGTACAGAGTTTGATAAGCTTCGTTGTCGCTCGACCAAAAACGTCGGCGTGAGCGGCGCAGATACCAGTTGGAAAATTGCTCGTCGAATTCCTGGAAGGCTTCGATCAGGCGATAGTGCTCGAAGTTTTGGAAGGCGCTGTTCGCGGCGTCCACTAGGCGCTGCAGGCGGCTCAGGACCCAGCGGTCCAGTTCATTCGTTGGTTTCGGTGGAGAGCCTGCGGGTTTCCAGCCATCGGCGGTTGCATACATCACAAAGAAGCTGTAGCAATTCCAAAAGGTGAGCAGCTTGCGGCGAGCTTCGGCGTCGATGGTTTGGCCGGTGTTGGCCGTGGGATGCAGATCGGGAAAATTGAGATTCTGCGCGGTTTTTTGTTCGGTGTAGATGTAGCGCATCACCTCCGCGCCCAAGGCCTCGGCGGCATCATCGAAGGCGATGGAGTTGCCCTTGGATTTATGCATCTCTTCGCCGCGCGCGTCCCGGACCAGCGCGTGACCCAACAAAGCTTTGAACGGAGCGCGGCCGTCGATCATGGCGCTCATGGCCAGCATCGAATAGAACCAGTTTCGAAACTGGCCAGGAAAGCTTTCGAGCACCAGGTCTGCGGGAAACCATTTCTCCCAATAGGCGCGATCTGTGGTGAATCGCATGGTGCTGAAGGGGACGATGCCGGCGTCGAGCCAGGGATTGCCGACGTCTTGGATTCGCGACGCCAATGCGCCGCATTTTTCACAGGCGATCTTGACCGCGTCGACATAGGGACGGTGCGGCGAGTTGCCTTCGAACGTGTCCCAGCCTTCGACAGCTTTTGACTTTAGCTCTTCGCGGCTGCCGATTACCGTGAAGTGTTCGCACGCATCACATACCCAGATCGGCAACGCGAGACCCCAGAAGCGCTTCTTCGAGATCATCCAATCGCTCATGTTGCGCAGCCAATCCATTTCGCGGGCTTCGCCGTCGGGTGGAATCCACTGGATGGTAGGAACTACTCGCTGGATGCGGTCGCGCCAATCCATACGAATGAACCATTCGTCAACGGGGCGGAACACCAGTTCCTCTTTGCAGCGCCAGCAGTGCGGGTAGACGTGCGGATAGCGCTCGCGCGCTACCAGAAATCCGGTGGATTTCAAAGCTGCAATCACCTGATCGGCCACGTGGCTGGCGTTCTGTCCGGTGAACGGACCGAAGGCGTCCTGGAATACCGCGCTTTCGTCCAACGGGGCGATGAAGGGAAGACTATTCTCGCGCCCGAGCTGTTGATCCTCGGCGCCGCATCCGGGCGCGATGTGGACCAGACCGGTGCCCTCGGCTTCGCTGATTTCGTTCCATGCAATGACGCGATGCGATTCCGCTGAGGTGCGTCCACCGCCAGTTTCGCCATACGGGAAGACGCCGCCGGGCGCGTTCTGCGCGGGAAGATCGTCGAACGGGCCGGTGTAGGTGAGACCAATCAAGTCGCGGCCGGGAATTTCTTCCAACACTTCGACACCACCGCTACCTTTCAAGATGGTCCGGATGGAGGGAAGCTTGTGGGTTTCATGCTTGCCTTCCACTTGCAGATCCTGGACGCGTTCATGATCGAAGTTGGCTTTAGCGACGTAGTAGATCCAATCGCCGTGGCGAACCTTGAGATAAGTCATTTGCGGATTCACAGCGACTGCGACGTTGGAGGTGAGGGTCCAGGGAGTGGTGGTCCAGACCAGGAGCGCGGTGTGCTCCTGGCTCTTCACGGGAAATCGGACGAAGACGGAAGTGTGGGTGGTAATGCGGCGTCCCTCGGCCACTTCCATTTGAGAAAGTCCAGTGCCGCAGCGGCCGCACCAGGGCATTACGTCGTGGCCGCGGTAAATGAAACCCTCGGTGTGGCACTTCTTCAGGAATCCCCAGATGGTGTAATTGTTTTCGTCGGAGAAGGTGAAGTAGCTGCCGCCGTATTCGGCTGAACCGAGTTTGCGGACGATTTCGCTGGCTCGCGCAGTTTCCGTGAGGCCGCTTGGAAGTTTTACCGTGACTTCCTGGTCGCCATTGGTCAATGCGTCGCGCAGCGTCAACAGAACTTTGGGATCGTCCCAATCGCACCAGTAGCCCAGGCGGATGGATTGCTCCGTTTGACGCGCGGCGAAGGTGAGCACGCGTTCCTTGCAGGCGCGCACGAAATTTTCGATGCCGTAATCGCGAATCTCGCGCTTGGTGCCGAGCCCGAGGCTTTTTTCCACTTCCACTTCCACCCACAATCCCTGGCAATCGAATCCGTTCTGATAGCGCAGCGCGTGTCCGTTCATGGCGTGGTAGCGCTGGTACATATCCTTAAGCGAGCGGCCCCAGGCGTGGTGGACGCCCATGGGATTGTTGGCGGTGATAGGTCCATCGAGGAAGGACCAGCGCGGTCCGCTAGCGTTTTTCGCGCGCAGTTTATCGAAGATGCGGTGCTCTTCCCAAAAGCGGAGCAAGTGGCGCTCCATGGCTGGGAAGTCGGGTACTCTTGGCACGGGCCGATACATAATTATGGAAACGTCGGACGGAGAAATGGCGGAAGAACGCCCAGATGATTGATGATAGCACTGTCTGAGAATGGAGGCGTTTAGTACGATAAAGGTATCCGATGATTAGCGCTGGCAGAGGGTTGAAGAAGGCTGTTGATGGCGAGTAACCAGGCTCGGCGCCTTTTTCCGTTCGTTCTGGCGGCGGGCGTGGTGCTGCTGGATCGATTCACAAAAGGGATTATCAAATCCAACATCGGCTTGTGGGATCGGCCGCACGATGTAATTCCGGGCTTCTTTGATATTGTTCACACGGAGAATCCAGGCATCGCTTTCGGGCTGCTGGCCGACGCGGCGGGGCCTTGGCGCAACGTGGTCCTGATCGGCTTCTCGATTGCCGTGCTGGCGGTCATTGCTACCATGCTGCTTCGAGGTGGACACGGCGTGTTGCTGCGCAATGGATTGGCATTGGTGCTGGGCGGCGCGTTTGGAAACCTCTATGATCGGATCGTAAATCGGACCGTGACGGATTTTATTGAGGTCCACGCGGGGCAACACTACTTTCCTGCTTTCAATGTCGCCGACAGTGCCATTAGCGTGGGAGCCGGTCTGCTGCTGCTGGACATGTGGCTGACGCGAGAAAGGAAGAGCGCCGGCGGCTCACCGGAATGTTCCCGAAGCTAATCACGATCGGAAAGTTTTTCATACCCACCTACGGGACGCTAGTGGCCCTGGGGTTTTTGGTGGGTTTGTGGATTACAATTCGCCTGGCGCGGCGCGCGAAGCTACCGATTGAGCCGGTGACCAATCTCGCCATTTACTGTGCGCTGGCTGGGTTGGTGGGCGCGAAGCTGTTCATGATTCTGTTCGATTTCAAGCAGTATTGGGCCGATCCGGGATCGCTTTTTTCCATCAGCACGCTGCAGGCGGCGGGAGTCTATCAAGGTGGATTTTTGCTCGCGCTGGTAACAGCCATTTTGTATATGCGGCGTAACCGGCTGCCTGCTTTCGATACCTGCGATGTGTTCGTGCCGGGACTGGCGGCCGGGCAAGCTATCGGGCGGCTGGGCTGTTTCGCGGCGGGCTGTTGTTGGGGGACGGAATGCGATCGTCCCTGGGCTGTGACTTTTCGCAATCTCGAAGCGCACGATTTGACCAATGTCCCGCTGGGCATTCCGCTACATCCGGCGCAGCTCTACGAAGTTTTGGCGGATGCATTGATCTTCGCGGCGCTGTATTGGATGATCCGGCGGCCGCATCCATCGGGCGCCATCATCGGCTGGTATCTGACGTTGTATTCGGGCGCACGATTTGTGATTGAGTTTTTCCGCTTTCACGAGCAGGGATTGCATTTCGGGCTGTCGTTGACGCAGTGGATTTCGCTCGGCACGCTAGCGGCCGGAGTTTTGCTGTTGATAACACGTCGTGTGAGGAATGCATGAAGACTTTGCGGATTTGTGGACTGGCGGTGCTGGCGATTGCGTGCTCGGCGGCAGTGGGAATCTTCGAGCGCGACGCCGATGTTGGCGAAAATCCGAAAACGGGCGCTGCTGAGTTTAATGCGGACACGGGGAATTATCGCGTCACCGGCGGTGGTGACAACATTTGGGCGAAGGTAGACGCGTTTCACTTTGCTTGGCGGCAAATATCCGGCGACGTAGTGGTGACGGCCGATGTGAAGTTCGTTGGCGGCGGCGCAGTGGATCACAGGAAAGCGGTGTTGATGATCCGCCAGAACCTGGATCGGAACGCGGCCTATGCGGATGTGGCGCTGCACGGGGATGGGCTGACGTCGCTGCAGTTCCGGCCGACAACGGGTGCTGAGACTTTGGAGCAGCGATCGACGTTGAATATGCCCAGCAGGATTCGCATCGCCCGGCGCGGCAATCAGTTCACGATGTATGCGGCCAAGGGAGACGAGGAAATGGTTCCTACCGGGCCCGCGAAGGTGGTACTCGAGGATCCGGTGTATGTAGGGATCGGCGTGTGCTCGCATGACGCGAACGTGTTGGAGACGGCGATTTTTTCGAATGTGCGGATTGAAACGGCTACGACTACCTATTTCCGTTAATCGATGTGGATACGTTTTAGGTGTGATGTTTCGCCCGAGACAATCCTCACTTTGCTCTTGGCTACGCCTAACTTCTCCGCAATGAACTCGCACAGGGCGCGATTGGCTTTGCCCTTTTCCGGTGCAGCCGCTACCTTCACCCTCCAGGTGCCGTCTGGCAGATAGCCGGTCAGCTCGGTCTTCGAGCTTTTCGGGATTACTTTAACGAAGATATCCATATTGCGCCGGGTGGGATTTCTCGCGTGGCATCCAAGGTCCAGATATTTGTGTCGGGCGTGTATTCGCGATCCAGGAAGAAGCATTTAGTCACGGCTTCCACACGGCACGGCGAATCGGAAGCTTTATCCGGCACCAGGCATTCGAAACCGATCTCGGCGATTTGTTCGGGCTTGGTTCCGGGCGGCAGCTCCACCGTGGTTCGGACAAATCCGTTGGGGCTTTCGGCCGAATTCCGCTTCCATGTTCGGATGGCGAAATCGGCGTGGCCGAGGTGGGAGCTATACCAGCGCGGGTTGCCTTTGAGACGGACTAGACTGGCGATGGAGCTTTCGCTGTGCCCGAGTTGCATCTCGAAGTAGAGATAATTTCGTGGATCGCTCACTTTTTCACCGTCGACCGTTCCGAAAGGCCGCAGTTTACCCTCGCGCTTCAGCTCCTTCGCCATTAACTTGTACGTTATGGGATGTTGATCCATCACCTCTTCGCGCGAGTGGCCGGTGAGATCCACGAGGACTGGTGCAATTTGATACCGGACGGCGTTGGGCTTATCCACTTCTCCGATCATGTTGTTGTCCGTGACCGGCATGAGCAGCGGATGCGATCCATCGCGGCGCCCGGCGAATTCCTTTTCCTTATGACCTTCCACTTGAATGGTGGATTTGCGCACGGAGCCGTCGGGTGAAAGAAACGCTCGGTAGACATATTCGACGTCGGTGGTGCGTCCCCAACGTGCCATCAAGGCGCGGGTGGACGTTCCACCGTCTTCATTTGAAAAAATCAAGGTGTATTGCAGGAACGAGCTGCCGTTTTCAGATAGTCGTTCGCAATAAACAACGAGTGGAATGTCGGTGTATTTGCCGATGGTGTTGGCACGCGCGTAGAACACCGGAGCATTGGCCATGACATCGGATGAATCTTCGCGGAAGCGCGCAGCGATCAGTTCCACGCCCTGGCCACTATAATCCAATCGATGTTCACCCGCGGCGACCTTTCCGAGGAAAACCGTGTAGGTGAACTGCTCGGCACCGGCATACAACATGACTTGTTGTTGCGGTTCGCCATCCAGCACCAATGTTGCGAGCCGGGCTTCGTGACCTTCCTCAGCCCAATCCGTTCCGGGTGCGCGCATATCCAACTCCGCGACCACTTCAGACGTCTTCGAAACCGTGAACACCCCGGCGTGCAGTGCGGCGCACAGTGCGAGAAGCACGACGCAAAACCTGGCAATGGTTTCGAGCAGCTTTTTGGATGAACACGGCTTGGTGAGAAATTCGTCCACAGGCAGGCCGGTTTCCGCGTCTCCGGAGAGCACGATAATTTTGGCTGAACCAGACGCAGCTTGGATCAGCCGCTGGCCGTCTTCAAGCGTCGGCAAGCGCAGATCCATAACCAACAGTTCGCAGCCCGGCAACTGATGGAGCGCCTCGGCGGCGTTTTGCGCGGTGGCCACCTCATAGCCTGCATGTTCCAGAATCAATTTGCGCATTTCCAGTTGGTCCGGATCGTCTTCCACCACCAGGATGCGAGCCATCAGGCAAATTGGATGCGCGCGATCACCAGTTGCGGCATCTGATTGTTCCAACCCTCGGGTATATCGTCGAACGGAAGGCGGAACGCGCGCGTCTCTCCCGGTTTGAGCGGCGTGGTGATGATGGGCACGCGCTCGCGAATTACAACTTCGCCGTAAGCGTTATAAAAAATGCAGTACACGTCCACGTGCTGCGCGATGCGATCTCCCGCGTTGGTGATTTTTCCCTCGATCTCGGTCACCGTCTGGCCGACGTAGCTTTCAGTGGCCTTCATGGAAACCTCGCTGAGCTTCAGGTTCCGCACGTAGGTCTTGGCGTCAGCCGTGAGCGGAGCAGGGGCGTTAGCGCGCGACGAATTGCGAAGGATAAACCAAGTCCCTATGCCGCCCAGAAAAAGCAGCACTGCGACTGTGTAGATGATGGTCTTACTGGCCACTGACGGTCATCTCCTGGATCAGCAGGGTGGGGGACGCGACGGACCCTCGAAACTCCAGATCGGAGCCCACGGATACAAGATCCATGAACATCCGCTGCAGCGTAGACGCAATGGTGATCTCGGATACAGGATATGCGAATTCACCGTTCTCAATCCACTGGCCGGCGGCGCCGCGCGAATAATCGCCGGTCACGATGTTGATGCCGGAGCCTATCAGCTCGGTGACGTACAATCCTTTGTGAATGCCGCGGATCAGCTCGTCCGGCGAGCGGTCGCCTTTTTCCAGGTACAAATTGCCGTGGCCGACTCCGGTATTTCCGGTGATACCGCGTGCCGCGTTGCCGGTGGTTTTCATGCCGAGTTTACGGGCGGTGTAGGTGTTGAGAAGATAGCTTTTCAATACTCCGCGATCGATGACCACGGTGCGGCGCGAGGGAACGCCTTCGTCGTCGAATGGCGACGAGCCGAAAAGGCCGGGAAGCGTTCCGTCATCAATGATAGTGACGTTTTCCGACGCTATGCGCTCGCCCAACTTGCCGGCCAGGAAGGACGCCTGGCGATAGATAGCATCGCCTTCCACGGCATCGAAGATGTTGCCGAGCAGCGTGCGGGCGGTTTGCTGATCGAAGATGATGGACACTTTCTGGGTGGGTACCTTGCGCGCGCCTAGACGGCGAACGGTCCGCTCAGCCGCACGCCGGCCGATAGCCGAGGGGCTTTCGATGCGAGAATGGCTGCGCGCGGAGGAGTACCAATAGTCGCGCTCCATGAATTCGCCCTGGCGCGCCACGGGCGTGGTGCTGAGGGAGCAACTGCTGGTCCGGTAGGATCCGAGAAACCCACGCGAGTTGGCAAACAATCGCTCGCCCGAGTGGGCATCGAACGAGGCGCCTTCGGAGTTGGTGATGCGTGGGTCGGCGGCGAATGCGGCTTCTTCGGTCAACTTCGCCTGTTCCACGCGATAATCCGTGTCAATCGCGCTGATGTCGTCGGAGTAAAGTTGCAAGTTGCCTGGCAATGCGCCGAGTTCGGATGGGTCCGGCAGACCAGCGTGCGGATCTTCCGTGGAGATGGCCGCGAGTTCGATGGCCGAATCCACCATCTCGCGGATGCCTTCTGGTGAGAGATCCGACGTGTATGAGGAACCCACACGCTGGCCCACCAGCACTCGTAATCCGGCAGCGCGCGAGCCGGCATCCTTCAACTTTTCGAGCGACCGCATGCGCACCAGCGCGGAGAATTCCTCGCCTTCGGCGAGCGTGCACTCGGCGTCCGTTGCGCCGCGATTGAGTGCCAGGCGGATGGTTTGTGTGGCAAGTTCCGGATCGATCATCCCGCCGTGCCGCCCACGGTCATGCGATCCAATTTGATGGTGGGAATCCCAACGCCCACTGGAACGCTTTGGCCTTCCTTGCCGCAGATGCCGACGCCTTCATCGAGCTTGAGATCGTTGCCGACCATGCTGACGTATTTCAGCGCCTCCGGTCCATTGCCGGTCAAAGTTGCGCCACGCACGGGGCGCGTGATTTTTCCATCTTCGATGAGGTAGCTTTCGGATGCGCTGAACACGAAATTGCCGCTGGTGATATCCACCTGGCCGCCCCCGAAACTGGCGCAATAAAGTCCGCGCGGCACGGAGCGGACGATATCGGCGGGGTCGCTGTCGCCGGCGAGCATGAAAGTGTTGGTCATGCGAGGCATGGGAATGTGCTGATAGCTTTCACGGCGGCCGTTGCCGGTGGTTCCCGATCGCAAAAGGCGGCTGGAGAGCTTGTCGAACAGGTAGCCGCGCAGTACGCCGTTTTCGATGAGCATGTTTCGCTCGGTGGGCACGCCTTCGTCGTCCACGTTCAGCGATCCGCGGCGATTGCGGATGGTGCCGTCGTCTATGACGGTGACTAGCGGGCTGGCCACCAGTTGTCCGATGCGGTCGCTAAAGGCGGATACTTTCTTGCGGTTGAAATCGGCCTCCAGGCCATGCCCGACGGCTTCGTGCAGCAGAATTCCGGGCCATCCCGGACCCAAGACTACGGTCATTTCGCCGGCCGGCGCGGGCACCGCATCCAATTGCACGATGGCTTGGCGCGCGGCTTCCTGTGCGAAATGCTCGGGCGTCTTCTCGTTCAAGAAGAAATCGAGCGCGACGCGTCCGCCGCCGCCGGCGTAGCCACGCTGAGATTGGCCGTCGCCATCGCGTGCGAGGACACTTACGCCGAGGCGGGCCAGCGGTTGGCGATCGAAGCTGAGGACGCCGTCGCTCGTGGCCACGAGCACCTGGCGGAGGCTGTCGATGTATGTCGCCTGTGCATGGAACACGCGTGTATCGTACGCGCGCGCGGCGCGATCGGCGCGCTTCACCAAGTCGACGCGTTCGGCCAGGCTGGTCTCATGTGGCGAAGTCAGCAGATGGTAGAGATTGCGCTTGTGCGATTCGTCGAATCCGGTCTTTTCCACCTGCGCTGGACCCCTGGCGATACACGCCGCGACACGAGCAGCGTGACGAATCTTGTCGGGGCTGAGATCGCCGCTGTAGGCATAGCCGGTACGTTCCCCTGCAATCACGCGGACGCCGACGCCGAGCGAAACGCCCTGCACGGCGCTCTTGACGATGGATTCGTCGATGCTCAGATTGCTAGTGGCGAGGTATTCGAAATAAAGATCGGCGTAATCTCCGCCGGCTGCGAGGGCTTCGGAAAGATAGACTTCAAGATCGTGCTCAGTGATGCCAAATTTCTGGCCGAAGAAGGAATCGGAAAGGGCCATCTGATTTTAGGGTAACATTCGGTGCAAAACACAGGCTGAAAAACCGAGCCGCGACCGTAAGGGAGTCGGTAAGCGGGCAAGGCACCGACTCCCTTACGGTCGCGGTTCGGAATGCGCACTCCGACATCCGCTTGGTCCGGCAAACGTCGTAGCATGGTTGAGATGAACATTCGGATCGTTTTGGTTTTGCTCGCGCTGGGAGCGGCTTTATTTGGCCAGCAAAGCGGCGCATTGACGGCGCGGCAGGTGATCGAGCGTATTCAGGCGCATGTGGGCGTGCCGTGGCGCAGTGAAACGGTGGACACCTTCAAGGCAGGCGATCCTGAAACGCGTGTGACTGGCATCGCAACTACGATGATGGCGACTTATGACGTGTTGGTTCGCGCGGCTGCGGCGGGCAAGAATCTGATCATCACGCACGAGCCGACTTTCTATAGTCATCTGGATCGCACGGAGGGTTTCGAGAAAGAGCACGACGCTGTATGGGCGGAGAAAGAGCGGTTTATCAAAGAGCACAATCTGGTGGTGTGGCGATTTCACGATCACTGGCACATGATGAAGCCCGATGGAATTATGTTCGGGGTGGTCCGAGCGCTCGGGTGGCAGAAGTTTCAGAGCGCGTCCGAGCCTAGTCTCTTTGTGGTGCCGGAAATGACGGTGGCACAACTGGCGGAACAGATGAAAGCGCGGTTGGGAATCCACGTGCTCCGTTATGTGGCTAATCCGGAAATGAAAGTCGCGAGAGTGGGTCTGGCGCCGGGCGCATCGGGACCTGAACGTCACCTGAAGCTGCTGCGGCGCGACGACGTGGAAGTTCTGGCGATCGGCGAAGTGCCGGAGTGGGAGACCATCGAATACGTGACGGACGCGGTATCAGAGGGCAAGAAGAAGGCGCTGATTTTGTTAGGGCACATTCCGAGCGAGCAGCCGGGAATGGAGTACTGCGCGGAGTGGTTGAAGACGTTTGTGAGTGAGGTGCCGGTAGAGTTTATTGCGACGAAGGAGCCGTTTTTGCTGGCGAAGTAGGTTGCTGGGAATTCAGGAATTCAAGAAGTCGAGGAAGCCGAGGGAGAAGGTACCGTACTCGACTTCTCCGGATACTTGAATTCTTCCCCTACTGCCCCACCAGCGCCTGAATCGCTTCCAGTTCCTTGCCGGCTTCCGATAGTTTGCCCTGCGACACCAGTTCCCGATAACGCTGCATATGGCGGCGGATTTCCGTGATGCGTGCGTCGGATGGTTGCACCGTGGTGGGCGCTCCGGGAGTGGCTGGCGCTGTTGCTTGTGGAGCTGGGTAATTCTGGCCCGCTAGTTGTTCCAACGCTTGTTGATACGTGTCGGCGTACACTAGCGTGTTGCCCATGGCTAGCGCGATCTTTTTCAACTGCGGCATTTTGGCTTGCGAGGCTTGCAGATAAATGGGCTCTACGTATAGGAACGTATGCTCGATGGGCAGAACCAGCATCTGGCCGCGCAATACTTGGGAACCTTGCTGATTCCACAGCGTGAGATCCTTCGAAATATTTTGATCCTGGTTAATGCGCGCTTCCACCTGCATGGGCCCGTAGATGATCTCCTGCTTGGACAGCAGCAGCACCACCTTTTCGCCCAAATGCTCGCCATCACAGCGCGCCATCATCAGTCCGATGAGATTATCGCGGGTGCGTGGCGTAAACGGGATCATCAGCAGAAATTCGGGCTTGGTCTCGCCGGGCAAAGTGGCCACCACGTAGCTGGGGACAACGGGAGCGGGCTGGCCGTTCTGCTCGCTCGTGAATTTGGCGATGTCCCAGGCATCCGACTTGTTGTAGAACGTGTCCGGGTCACGCATGTGAAAGATTCTGTAGATCTCCGACTGCGCGGCGAAAATTGTTTCGGGATATCGTACGTGCGCACGGAGCTCGGCAGGCATGGCGGAGGCGGGTTCGAACAGCGCCGGGAAGAGATTGCGATAAGCCTGCAGCAGCGGATCGTCGGGATCGAACACATACAAGTGGACCGTGCCATTGTAGGCGTCCACAGTGGCTTTCACCGAGTTACGAATGTAATTGATAGTTCCGATGCCTTCCACGCCAATCTCGCGCGAGTACGGATGCACGCGCGAGGTCATATACCCGTCCACGATCCAAACCAGGCGGCCATCCGCGGTCAAGACCAGATACGGGTCCGCGTCCCAAGACAGAAAATCCGCCAGCGTATCCAGGCGCCGCCGCACGTTGCGGCGAATCATCATGCGGCTCTCGGGAGTGAGGTAACTGGTGAGCAGAACGTTCCAATCGCCGTTTGAAACCGCTTCCGCGAGGCGCAACAGAAAAGACGAAATAGGGAATCCGCCCTGGCCGTCGTAACGGTTTTCCACGTTGTGCTCGCCCGCGGGGTAGTTGAACTCCGGTTGGGCCGTGCGGACGAATACTGGATCGTGCACGTTCTCGCCATAGTAGAGTTCGGGCTTCGACAATTTCAAACCCGGCAAGCTGATTTCGGGCGGCGTGTCTTTGATTGCGAGTACGGGCAAGCCGTTGGGGGAAACCTGATTGGCCTCGGCCATCACGATCCCGTAGCCGTGCGTGTAAATAAAATGCGTGTTGATCCAACCGTTGCTCAATTGCGTAAGATCGAGCTCGCGCGGCGAGATCAGCATCTGGCGCATTTGGCCTTCGATGGTATATCGATCTACGTCGGTTTGCGAATAGGTGTAGAGCCGGTACGGCTGCAACTGGGGCAGCGTGTCGTGGAACGCGTGCCAATCCCACAGGCGCACGTTATCGAGTAGAGGTTTGTGCTTGGCGAGATCGATCTTCTGTTCCGGCTGGGCCTGGAAATCGATTTCGTTGGTGCGCTGGTCGATGCCATATGCGGAGCGCGTAGCAGCGATGTGCCGCATGATGAACGGGCGCTCTAGGGTGATTTCGCTGGGTCTAACGTATGTAGCCGTTACGATGGGCGGAATCACGTTGCGCAGAATGAACGCCAGCACTACCAACAATGCCAGCCTCCACTTGTTGGCGAGCAGCGCAATGGCCGAAAGCACGCAACTTACGATGAGAAACCATACCAGCGGGATGGCGATGTTTTGATCGACGTAATCCACGCCCACCATGAAACTTCCGTGCTCATCCAGCAGCATGCTGTAGCGGCTCAAGAAAAATCGAACCGCCAGTGCCAACAGAAACACGGCACCCAGGCTTCGAAAATAACTCGAACCGAAGCTGTCGGCCAGGCCCAACTGACTGAGATCGATCTGTTGGACGTTGCTCCAATCGGGGACGCTGGCGCGGAGTTGCCAGACGCGCCCCATTACCCAATAGATGAGCGCGGCGATCACCACCATGCTAAGGGCTAGCGTGAGCAGATCGGAATAAAAGGGAACCTTGAACAAGTAAAAAGACAGGGGATTTCCGAAGGCTGGATCGTGCCACGCAGTTGCCGCGCCGCCCAGATCTTTGCCTCCGAAATAGCGCACCACGGTCCAGGTGTCCATGCAGATGAGGGATACCAGCAATGCGAGAAAGAAGATTACTAGCGTGGAGAGCTTGGCATACAGAGGGTGCTGCCCAAGGCCCGTACCGGCATGCTTCAGCGCGCGTGCGTGAGCGACCCAGAAAACAAAAAAGCCAAGCAGCGTGCCGGCGGCCGTTGGAAAGAAGCCGTAGGCCAGCATGCTGAACCAAGTGGGAAGCTGGCCCATTTCCTTCCACCATTGGTAATCGATGATCCAGGAGCAGAAGAAACGCGCCGTGAAGAAGAGTATGGCTATGACGACAACAATTGACAGGCAGCCAACACGTTTCTGGCCGCTTTCGATGCTGCGGATGCGGTGGGTTTGATTCAAGGTATTAGTAGATCGTTCGCTTCCTTGCGGTCGCGGCTCGGTTGGTCGCGGCTCGGCTTTAACTTTACTCTACTTGGCGATCCGCGGTCCATACGATGCGGCCGTTGACGATGGTGGCCACTGGGCCGCCGCGGAAAATGTGGCCGTCAAAGGGCGAGTTGCGGCTCTTCGAAGCAGATTTGTTTACGTCGTAGGTCCAGGCGCGCTCGGTGTCCAGAATGGTCATATCGCCGGGAGAGCCGGAGGCTAGAGTTCCGCGATCAAGATTCAATACGCGAGCCGGGCCGGTAGTGAATAGCTCTACCAAGCGCGCGAGCGAAATCTTGCCAGGATGCACCAGTTTTTCAAGCGCCAATCCGATAGCGGTTTCGAGGCCAATGACGCCGAAGGGGCATTTTTCGAACTCCTGCATTTTTTCGCTGCCTGGATGCGGAGCGTGATCGGTGGCGATGACATCGATGGCTCCGGAGATAATGCCGCTCGTGACGCTGCCTACGTCGCAATCCGAGCGGAGCGGCGGTTTCATTTTGTAATTGCTGTCGTAGGGAGGCATCTGGCTATCGGATATCGCGAAATGGTGCGGCGTCGCTTCGGATGTTACGGATAGCCCGCGGCTTTTAGCGAAGGCCACCATTTCGACAGCATGGCGCGACGAGATGTGCGCCACATGAAAGCGCGCGCCGGTGAGCTGGGCCAGCAGAATATCGCGCGCCACCATCACATCTTCGGACGCGGCTGGAATTCCCCGCAGGCCCAGGCGTACGCTTTCCACGCCTTCATGCATATCGCCGCCCGCGCTCAGATGCAGATCTTCGCAATGATCGATCACCGGGATTCCGAAAGAGCGCGCCGTCTCCATGGCGCGACGCATCACGCGCGCGTTCATCACGGGGCGTCCGTCGTCTGAAATCGCCACGATGCCGGCTTGCACCATGGAACCGATGGACGCCAGCTCCTCGCCCGCGCTGTTCTTGGTAATGGCGCCGATTGGAAACACGTTCACCACCGCATGCTTCTCGGCGCGCTCGATGATGTAACTGGTGACGGTGGCGTTGTCGTTGACGGGCGACGTGTTCGGCATGCAGCAAATCGTGGTGAATCCGCCGGCTGCCGCGGCGCGCGATCCGGATTCGATGGTTTCGGCGTATTCGAAGCCCGGCTCGCGAAGATGGACATGCATGTCGATGAAACCGGGTGCAACGATGAGACCGGTAGCGTCGAATTTTTCGGTGCCCGTGACATGCAGCTTTTCTCCGATGCCGGCGATCTTGCCGTCTTCGATGAGCACGTCGCGGATGGCGTCCAGGCGAGTGGCCGGATCAATCACGCGGCCGTTACGGATGATTAATTTGCGCATGGATTCAATTGCTCGACATCAATTACTCAACACGCGTTCCAGCACGGCCATCCTTACAGCGACTCCGTTCTCTACCTGATTCAAAATCACGGAGCGCTGCGAATCCGCCACTTCGGACGAGATCTCGCGGCCGCGATTAATGGGCCCCGGATGCATCACGATGGCATGGGGACTTGCGAGCGACATGTGCTCCAATCCCAATCCGTAAAACCGAAAATATTCGCCCGAGGAAAAAGCCGACTCATGCTGGCGCTCCAGTTGCACACGCAGCATCATGACCACGTCGGCGTCGCAAAGAGCCTCTTTGATGTCGTGAGTGAGAGTGACACCGGAGGCGATCTGCTGGAGTTCCACCGGCAAGAGCGAGGCGGGCCCACACAATACAATATCGGCGCCGAATTTCGATAGCAGATACATGTTGGAGCGGGCTACGCGGCTATGCGCGATGTCGCCGATGATGGCCACGCGCAGACCTTCCAGCGTCGGCCGCCGGTCGAGAATGGTACGTGCATCCAACAATGCCTGCGTGGGATGTTCGTGCGTGCCGTCGCCGGCGTTAATGATCGGCGTGGGCAGATGGCGCGCCAGGAAATGCGGAGCGCCGGAGGCCGAATGGCGCATCACGATGGCGTCCGGATGCATGGCGCCCAAAGTATTCAACGTATCCACCAACGATTCGCCTTTATCGACACTGGAACCTGACGCGGTGATGGAGATGGCATCCGCGCCCAGGCGTTTGGCGGCGATTTCGAAACTGGTACGGGTGCGCGTGGAGGCTTCGAAGAAAAGGTTTACGATCATGCGGCCGCGCAGCACGTCGCGCTGATTCTGGGATTGACGCGGCTGAAAATTCTTAGCGCGATCGAGAATAGTTTCGATCTCGACGCGATCGAGCGATTCAATTCCGAGCAACCCACCCGGCATGGCGGTTATACCTTTTCTACCAACAAAACCTTTTCCATTTGATCCACTTCCTGAAACTTTACTTCGATGATCTCGTTGTTACTGGTCTGGACCATGCGGCCGACGTAGCGGGCTTCAATGGGGAGCTCGCGCCAGCCGCGATCGATCAGGACTAGCAGTTGCACGCGCGCCGGGCGGCCTTGATCGAACAGAGCATCTAGCGCAGCACGAATGGTTCGGCCGGTATAGAGAACGTCGTCCATCAAGATGACATCTTTGCCGGTGACCGGGAAGTTGATTTCGGTAGCGTTGTGCACGGGCTTTTCGGACACCGTGGAAAGATCGTCCCGATACAGATTGATGTCCAGGAAGCCGACCGGCACGACGAGTTTTTCGAGGCTCTTGATCTTTTCCGCCAGGCGCAGGGCGAGGGGGACGCCGCGACGGCGAATGCCGATGAACGCCAAGCGGTTCAGATCATCGGTTTTCTCGAGAATCTCATGCGCCAAGCGGACCAGCGTACGGTCAATTTCGGAGGCGCTCATCAATTGGGCTTTGTCGCGAGTGGCGGCCATTGTTTAAACGCTCCAGCGTAACATATCAACGGTCCTTCTCAACGGTCCTTCTCAACCGTGCTTCCTCAGTAATGCTTCATCCGGTCGTGGATGCGCTTAGCCAATTTCTCTATGTCTTCGGTCTTCTTGAGAGTGGGGATGGAGAGCACATACCGGTCGTTCTTTTCGAGGTCGGCCTTGAGCTGGTCAGCCAGTTTCGACAGCTCACGGGCGTCGTCGAGCGATTTCTGAAAGTCCGCTTTGAGGATCTCGTCCTTTTGTGATTTTCCGTTGGGCAGGCGGACATCTTCGTCGGGTTCTCCGGCGCGAGGCACGTGCGGAGGCGGACTTGGGATTTGCGCGGACATCGCCAATGCCAGCGCCAAGGGGAGCAGATTTGTGAGACGCATGGTGGTACCGTTTTTATGATATTCCAGCCCTAGGCAGCGCATGGCGCCGCCCCACTCTGATCTATAATCCCTTCATGGCCCACGTCGACAAACATGCTCCTGGCGACTTTTGCTGGATCGAACTCGCCACTACTGACCAGAATTCCGCGAAGAATTTTTACAGCTCGCTTTTCGGCTGGGTGGCGAACGACATGCCCATGGGGCCTGACAGTTTTTACACGATATTCCGGCTGCAGGGCCGCGATTGCGCAGCGGGTTATACATTGGGCACCGAAGAGCAAGGGGTTCCGCCGCATTGGAACTTGTACATCGCAGTGGAGAATGCGGAAGCAGCTGCTGAAAAAGCCGCTTCATTGGGAGCTAAGGTGCTGACGCCGGCTTTCGATGTGATGGACGCAGGCAGAATGGCTGCCATCCAGGATCCAACTGGCGCCGTGTTTATCGTGTGGCAGGCCAAGCGGAACACCGGCATCGGGATACTTGACGAACCGGGGGCTCAGTGCTGGGCGGATTTGAGCACGGGCGACCCTGCGCGCGCTCAGAAATTCTATTCGGACCTGTTCGGGTGGCACATTTCGCCCGGGGAAAAGGATCCGAGCGGTTATCTACACATCAAGAACGGCGATCGCTTCATCGGCGGCATTCCACCGGCGCATGTCCGCGACCCCAACTCCCCGCCGCACTGGCTGATCTACATTTATGTAGCCGACGTGGATGCCTCGGCTGCCAAAGCCAAGGCGCTCGGAGCAAACTTTTATGTTCCTCCCATGAGCATCGAGGGCGTGGGAAGAATGGCGATCCTGGCTGATCCGCAGGGAGCTGTGTCGGCGATTTTCAAGGAAGCTACCAAGCAATAATTCCGGTATGGACAATCTTTACGGAAAGGCCGTGGCGCTGGCAGTCCCGGTGTTTCTGTTTCTGATCGCGCTGGAATTGATTGTCGATCGCGCGCGCCATACCCGCTGCTATAACCTGGCCGATTCTATCAACAGCTTGAGCTGCGGGATGGTGAGCACCGGAGTGCGCGTGTTTTTCGGCTTCCTTGGAATCTTCTTTTATGAGTGGATCTACCTGCATTGGGCGCCGGTGCGTCTGCCGGCAGGCAACTGGGGCGTGTGGATCTTCGCGTTCGTCTTCTACGATCTTTGCTACTACTGGAATCATCGCTGGGGCCACACCATAGGTTTGTTCTGGGCCTCGCATGTGGTGCATCATCAGAGCGAAGAGTTCAATCTGACGACAGCGCTACGCCAGCCGGGCACCGGTTCATTCACCAGTTGGATTTTTTATTTGCCAATGGCGTTGGCGGGAGTTCCGCTGGTAGTCTATCTTATGGCCGGAGTGGTCCAACTCTTCTATCAGTTTTGGCCGCACACGCAGATGATAGGGCGGCTTGGATTTTTGGATCGTTGGATTCAAACGCCTTCGAACCACCGCGTGCATCATGCGCAGAATGATGTTTATCTCGACAAGAATTACGTTGGGGTGTTTTTGATTTGGGATCATCTGTTCGGGAGTTTCCAGGAGGAACTCGACGAAGAGCCTTGCATCTACGGCATCCGCGGCCAGCTCAAGAGTTGGAATCCGGTTTGGGCCAATATGCATTACTACTGGGCCATGGCCAAGGATTGCTGGCATGCCGAATCCTGGCTGGACAAGTTGAAGGTGTGGTTCGCGCATCCGGGTTGGCGTCCGGCGGATGTGGCGGCGCGGTTTCCAAAGCCGGCTTATGATCCACACCGCGATTTCGTGAAGTACGATCCGCTGGTCAGCGTTTCCCTGAGTCTTTATGGCTTCGTACAATTCGTGGCGCTGATGGCCGCGAACAGCCACTTTCTCGCGCTGCTGCCGAAGCAATCCGCGGCGTGGAACGTTGCTTATTTCCTGTTTATCTTGGTGAGCCTGGTGTGCCTGGGCGGCGTACTGGAGAGCCGGCGGGAGTTCATGATGCTGGAAGCCGTGCGTTTGACCGCGACCGCTTTAGTTGTGCTGGCTGCGGGAACGTGGTTTGGTGGAGTGGGCGATGTGCGGATACTTGTGTCTATCGGAATCTTCGCGGTGATTTCGCTGGGGTGGTTGTGGCTGGCATCGCGTACGAGGCAGGAGACGGCGGCTGCGGCGGCGTAATTTGCGTCAGGTAGGGTGGAACGTACAGTAAACCTGTACAATGAACTCGTGGCCGTCGAAACAACCTATACCCAGCTGCGCGACAAGCTCGCGTCCGTCCTTGACCAGGTAGTGGAAGACCGGGAAGTTGTCATTGTCCGGCGGCGTGGGGCGCGCGACGTGGCTCTAGTTCCCGCCGATGAACTGGCCGGGCTCATGGAGACGGCGCACCTGCTTCGCTCGCCGAAGAATGCACGGCGGTTGCTAACGGCACTGCGGCGCGCCAAGGGCCGGAAAGGCAAGCCAGAATCGGTCGAGAAACTGCGGCGCGACTTGGGGCTAGCTTCTGGCCAGTGAACGAGAGGCTGTCTTCCATCGAGAGTTCCGTGAAGACCTGCGGTGGTGGGTGGACACAGACCGCGCCACAGCTTTACGGGTTCTGCACCTCGTCGAGGACGTCTTGAGGGATCCATTCCACGGCATCGGCAAGCCGGAACCGCTGAAGTATGAACTGGCCGGAGCCTGGTCCAGGAGAATCACCCAGGAGCATCGGCTGGTTTATCGCGTAAGCGCCAAGCGAATCGATTTTGTCCAAGCGCGCTATCACTACTAACTCATGCTGCGATAATAACCTCATATGCAGGAGGTGAATGTCGGCATCATCGGGTTGGGCAACGTCGGGATGGGTACGCTCGGCATCCTTACCGAGAATGCCTCGCAGATCGCGCTCAAGCTGGGATTCCAACTGCGCGTGAAGGCGCTATGCAGTCCTTCGATTCACTCGAAAAAACTGCCTACCGGGCTCGACTCCGTTCTGAAAACACCCGATTGGCAGGACGTGGTGCAGCACCCTGAGGTCGATATCGTGGCGGAGTTGGTGGGCGGAACCGGGGTGGCGCGAGAGATCATTGATGCTGCTATTCGCAACAGCAAGTCGGTGGTCACCGCAAACAAAGAATTGATGGCACTATGCGGCGCTGAGATCTGGGAACGCGCCATAGCGGCCGGCATCAACCTGGCGATGGAAGCGAGCGTGGCCGGCGGCATCCCCATCCACAGCGTTCTGCGGGAGGGGATTTCGGGCGATCGCGTGACCACGCTGTACGGCATCCTGAACGGCACCAGCAACTATATCCTCACGGAGATCGAAAAGCACGGCGTTTCGTTCGATCAGTCGCTCGCGGAAGCGCAGCGTCTGGGTTACGCGGAAGCTGATCCGACCGCCGATGTCGACGGCTTCGACGCGCGCTCCAAGCTCGCCATCCTGGCCGCGCTCGCTTTTGGCGAAAAGATCACGCCGTCCGATATTTACACCGAGGGCATCCGGCGGATTTTGCCGGTGGATTTCCAGTACGCGCATCAATTGAATCACACCATCCGGCTGCTGTGCTCCGCGCGCCAGACGCCCAACGGGCTGATCCTATCGGTGCGGCCGGCCTTGGTGCCGCAGTCGACAATTCTGGCCGGCGTACACGGCGCTTACAACGCGGTTTGGGTGCGCGGCAAGTATGGCGAAGATACGTTTTACTATGGCCGCGGCGCCGGACCCTCGCCCACCGGCGTGGCCGTGGTGAGCGACCTGATGCGTGTGGCGCGCGAGATACGCTCGGGAAGTCCCGAACGAGTTTCGCCCTTCGCCCACGAACGTCTGGGAGAATATAAGCCGATTCCGGTGACGCTGCAACATTCTGCCTACTATCTGCGATTCCGTGTGGAAGACCGGCCGGGGATCATCGCCAAACTCGCGGGCGTGCTGGCGGACAAAGGCATCAGCCTGGACTCGGTGCTGCAGATCCCGGCTGAGAACTGGCGCGACCTGCCGTTCGTCATCACTGTAGAGCCGACCTCGGAACAATCCATTCGCGAGGCGCTGGCTGAAATGTCCGCGCACGAATTTCTGGTAGAGCCTCCGCTCGCCATGCCCATGGAGAAATCATTGTGAAACGTTTTGCCTATTTCTTGTTATTTTGCGCTGCCGCGTTTCCGACAGCTGCTTTCCCGCAGGTAGCCGAGAAAGCCAACGAGGGTTACAAGACCAAGGAAGGCCGCGAGGGCGTGGCGCGCGGTCTGGCGGACCCGAACCGCGACGTCGCACAGAAACCGCGCGACATCGTGGACGCAATGGCACTCAAGCCGGGGAATGTGACTGCGGATGTTGGCACCGGTGTGGGATTCATGCTGCCGTTTTTGAGTCACGTGGTGGGCGAAAAGGGACAGGTGATCGCGGAAGACATCGCCAGCGACTTTCTGGACAAAGCCAAGGCGCGGGCGCAGGTGCTGGGCCTAACCAACATGAAGTTCGTGCTGGGTGCCGAACAGGATCCGAAACTTCCGGCCGATACCGTGGACGCCGTGCTGGTGCTGGATACTTACCATCACTTCGATTATCCCGAAGCGATGCTCGGGCACATCCGCGATAGCTTGCTCTCAGACGGGCGCCTGGTGATTGTGGATTACTACAAGCGTCCGGATGCGATGCCGGGTGGCCGCGCGATGGAGCACATCCGGCTGGATGAAGACGATGTGATCAGCGAAGTGGAAGCCAACGGATTCCGCCTGTCATCGAAGAAGGAGCTGATTCCGAAGACGCAGTACCTGGTAGTTTTTGTGAAGAAGTAAGCGCGTGCGCTACCATCCGGTTGAGACCCGCCAAACGCAGGCGCCGGAGAGGTGGCTGAGTGGTGGAAAGCAGCGGTTTAGCTAAGCCGATTGGCCGTCTTAAGCGAGTACAAGAAAATAAATCATAACCGCTTGCCAGCCAAACACTTGCAGCCGTTTCCAGCTTCAACTGATTTCACAGATTTTCACGCGATTTGACCACGACGCCGTGAACGGCGGAAAAGCGCGCGGCGGGTCGCTTGACGGCGGTGGCCCAGCGGTCATCGGCGGCATGGTGTACGTCAACTCCGGGTATGGAACCTTCGGAGGCACGCCGGGCAATGTCCTGCTTGCGTTTTCGGTGGACGGGAAGTAACCCTGCCGCACCGTCTTTATGGGCGTCGTGGCGTCCCAAGTTGACATACAATGGTTGCCTAGCGTAATCACTATGAACCGTAAAACTATAAAGCACCGCTCTAAGGTGGGATCACTAATGATCCCCTTGGTGGCGAGTTGGTTGTTCGCGACACCCTTCGCTGCCGGTCAATCTGCCTCTCACGCTCAGGCTGCGTCTCATGTGAATCCGAAATCAACGTCGGATCAGGTCTTCAAGAATGTTCAAGTGCTCAAAGGAATTCCCGTGGACGACTTCCTGGGAACCATGGGCATCATGTGCGCGGCACTGGGTTTTGACTGCTCCGAGTGCCACACCGGCGCAGGCACGGAGAAAGTGGATTGGGCCGCCGATAATCCTCGAAAGCTGATCGCACGGCGGATGGTCCAAATGATGACCACCATCAATAGCGACAACTTCAACGGACGGCAGATGGTGACGTGCTGGAGTTGTCATCGCGGCCGCGATCGCCCGTTGACCACCCCAACCATGGAGAACATGTACGGCCCGGCCGCGCTGGATATGGATGACGTCCTGGTTCAGGCGCCTGGCCAGCCTGCTGCCGAGAAGATCCTCGACCAATACATCCAGGCGGTAGGAGGCGCGGATCGCTTAGCGAGCATAAAGAGCTACGTGGCCACCGGTACCAGCGTGGGCTTCGGTGGCTTCGGAAAGGGAGGACAAGTGGAGATGGCCGGGCAATTCCCGGATCAGCGTGTTACCTCGATCATCTTTCCAAAAGAACCGGAACGAGGCAACAGCATCCGGACTTTCGACGGCCACCAAGCGTGGCTACGCACTCCGCTAACGGTTCTCAGTGAGTACCAACTGACGGGCGGCGAGTTGGAGGGCGCGAAGCTGGACGCACAGCTCTCCTTTCCCGCGCAAATCAAAAGCGTTCTTACGGATTGGCATGTCAGCATGCCAACCACCATCAGCGATCTGCCGGCGCCCGAGAGCCAAGCCGTGGAAGAAAATAAGGCCGTGGGCATTGGAAAGGACCGGTTGGTGAATGTAGTGCAGGGCCGAGGCGGGAACGGCACGTACGCCACGCTGTATTTCGATCAGCAGTCGGGCCTTCTCCTTCGCCTGGTGCGATATGGCAACTCGCCCATTGGCCGCGTTCCTACCGAGGTCGACTACTCCGATTATCGGGACGTGGACGGAATCAAAATGCCATTTCATGTCCTCTTCGCATGGTTGGGAGGACGAGACGAATTTCAACTCAATCAGATAAAGCTCAATGTCCCGGTGGACGCCCGGAAATTCGGCCGTCCTCGATCGGAAAAACCTACGGAAAATGAACACCACTAAATACGTAACCACGACAATCTTTTTATGTGCCTTGCAATCAATGGCGCAGCAGGCACCCTATCGCGCACCGCGAGCAGATGGAGGCCATCCCGATCTCAACGGCATCTGGCAAGCGATGAACGAAGCCGACTACGATCTGGAAGCTCATCTCGCAAGACCCGCGATGGCCCTCCGTCAGGGCCCTTTCGGCGCCGTACCGGCAGCGCCGGTGTTGGCCTTGGGCGCGGTCGGCGCGGTGCCTCCCAGTCTCGGTGTCGTGGCAGGCGGCGAGATTCCGTACAAACCCGAGATGCTCGCCAAGAAGAAAGAGAACCAGGAGAACTGGTTGACCCGCGATCCCGAGATCAAATGCTATTTGCCGGGAGTTCCGCGCGCGACGTACGTTCCTCAGCCGTTCCAGATCCTTCAGAACGCGAGGCAAATCTTCTTCACCTATCAGTTCGCCGGCGCGGTCCGCAACATCTTTTTGAAGGATCCCGGCCCGGCTCCTGTGGACTCTTGGATGGGACAATCCTTCGGGCACTGGGAGGGCGAGACTCTGGTCATCGATGTGACCGGCCTCAACGACCAAACCTGGTTCGATCGCGCCGGCAATTTTCATAGCGACTCGCTGCACGTCGTCGAGCGTTATACTCGTACTAGTCCGGACGTGATTTCTTATGAAGCGACGATTGAAGACCCCAAGGTCTTCACGCGTCCCTGGAAGATCCAAATGCCGCTGTACAGACGCCAGGAGAAAAACATGCAGCTCCTGGATTTCAAATGCGTGGAGTTTGTGGAAGAGTTGATGTATGGGCAGTGGCGCAAGAACCCACTGCCGAAGTGAGTCCTCAAAGGGGGTAACGTTATGCGATCTCGATTTCTCGTTCCGCTTTTGGTTCTGGCCGTAGCCGCCGCAGCGCAAACGCCAGCCAAGAAATACAATCCGCCGCGAATGGCCGACGGTCATCCGGATCTGCAAGGCACCTACGACGCTGCCACGCTCACGCCGTTAGAACGCCGCTCAGGCACACCGCTGGTCATGCCTAAAGAGGAAGCAGCCAAGCAGGAAGCTCTGGCGGTAGCCGTGAAGCAGCAGGGCGACAAAGCCATCGATGGCGATCGCGCTGCGCCTCCAAAAGGCGGCGACGGCTCCCCTGGTCCTGCCGGCAACGTGGGCGGCTACAACACCGGCTGGCTCGATACGGGATCAGCTTACACCGTCGTCGACGGCCAGGTCCGTGCGTCCATCATCATCGATCCGCCGGATGGCCGCACGCCCCCACTGGTGCCGGGAAGAAAGGCTGGAGAGTCGGCCTACAATTTAAATATCGTGGGCTTTCTTCAGGCGTCTTTAAACGCGAAGCCGAGGCCGACTTCCGACCAAACGGAGAGCAACGATCCGGGACTCGAAAGAACGCCGGGCGCCTATGACGATCCGGAAGCCCGTCCGCTGGGCGAGCGCTGCCTGATCGGGTTTGGATCTACTTCGGGGCCGCCCATGCTGCCGAATTACTTCTACAACAACAACCACCAGATCGTGCAGACGGCCGACCACGTGATGATTCTCACCGAAATGGTGCACGACGCCAGAATCGTACGCATGAACGCTCAACATCTGCCGAAGAACATCCGCTTGTGGTTGGGCGATTCGGTGGGCCACTGGGAGGGCGACACCCTGGTGGTGGATACCACGAATTTCACCGATAAGACCGCGTTCCGGGGATCCACGCCAGACCTTCACGTAATCGAGCGCTTCACGCGAGAAGACGCCCACACCTTGCTGTACCGCTTCACCATCGACGATCCTAAGACCTGGACCAAGCCTTGGACCGGCGAGTACAGTTGGCCGGAATCGAAGGGACCCATTTACGAGTACGCGTGCCATGAAGGCAATTACGCGATGATGGATATCTTGAAGGGCGCGCGCATACGCGAAAAAGAACAAGCAGCCAAGCACGGCTCGAAATAACAGAAATTGGAGAAGCCTATGCAACACAAAATCTGGACATCTTTTCTACTCCCGGCGGTAGCCTTATGTGTCATGTCGTGGCCGGCGGCCGCGCATCACGCCTTCGGGTCGGAGTTCGACGCCGACCGCCCCGTGATCCTCAAAGGCAAGATTGTGAAGATCGAGTGGATCAACCCGCACACCTGGATCCACGTGGAGATCACCAAGGAAGATGGCACTAAGGAAGAATGGATGTGCGAAGGTGGGAGTCCCAACACGCTGCTCCGGCGCGGCGCCAACAAGAACACCTTCCCGGAGGGAACCGAAATCATCATCGACGGCTATCAAGCGCGCGATCACACGGAACTGCGCGCCAACGCACGCAACGTAACGTTTCCCGACGGCCGCAAATTGTTCCTGGGCTCGACCGGCACTGGCGCTCCGAATTCGGACGAATTCTCAACGGACAAGGCGCGCAAAGTAGGGAAATAATCTTCACGACCGGATCGGTCTCGTGCTGCGGCAAATCGCTTACCGCGAAAGCTTCTAGACTGCTCTTGATGCCGGCGTGACATATACTTCCCTTTTGTATGTCTCGCCCCCACAACTATTACGGCCCGCTGGACGCTGAGGCACTGGCCTCACTGGGCTCCATGGAGGGCCTCGATCTCCCCATCGTCGTCACCAGCGCCGTCGGAAAAAAAGGCAAACCCGTCCGCCCATCCGTCTGGCCGGGGTACGCGGCGGCACTTCTCATTGCGGCCGCGGCCTATCTTGTCCATTACCTGCCCTTCGCACCATTTCGCGTAGCGGGCGAGTTCGGCGTGCGGCGGCCGGTCAGCCCCGCCATCATCGCCATTCTTCTTGGAGTAGTAGCCCGCAATGCGTTCAGGCTGCCTCATGTCATTCTCGAAGGTTCGAAGGGTATCGTCAGGAAGGTCATCCCGGTGACCATCGTCCTTACCGGATTCAGTCTGAATCTCACGAGCGTTGAGAAGGTTGGCGCACCGGTACTGGTGATCATCCTGGCTTCGATCGGCGTCGCGACCGGCTCCGCCTATTGGTTCGGCCGCACACTCAAACTCTGGAAGAGAACGGCACTGTTGATAGGCGCCGGCACCGCCATCTGTGGAAACAGTGCCATCGTGGCTGTGGCGCCGCTCATTGACGCCACCGACGAGGACCTAATGCTCTCCATGAGCACGATCAATCTGCTAGGACTACCGCTGATGTTCCTGTTTCCTCTGGCCGGTGTGATGCTGGGGCTCAGCGATCAGGCCTTCGGCGTGTGGGCTGGAACCTCTATCCACGCCGTCCCACAGGTGGTGGCGGCAGCCTTCGCCTTCAGTCCAGGCGCGGGAAGCATCGCTACGCTGGTGAAACTGGTGCGGGTGGGACTGCTTGCTCCGTTCACTTTCGTTGTGGCTATCGCATACGCGCGCCGCAAGCGGACGGGCGGGGTCCGGGTCCATTATTCGCGGCTAGTCCCGCCATTCTTGTGGGGTTTCGTAGCCGCGGCGCTGATGAATACCCTGGGGCTAATTCCGGCACTGGAGTTTCATCCGGTCTGGCAAGCCTCGCGCAGTTTCAGCGTTTCCACCGCGGACGTTTGGCTTCAGCAGGCAGCTTTCTATTGACTCTGGCCATGGCCGCGATGGGATTGGAGGTGGACGTTCATTTCCTGGCGCGCGTGGGCGGACGCGCATTGCTTACCGGCGTCGTGTCCTGCCTGGCGCTGTGCGCCGCCAGCCTCGCTCTCATTCGCCTCTTGCTGTAGTTGATACCGAAAAATATGAAGTTGCGGCAGGTTTACTTCTTCGGTGCGTATCCCTGCCATACGTACTCTAGCGCCAGGGGCAGGGTCTGTACCTTCACGCCGCGGTCGCAGTGGACAGCGTTCCTGGCAAAGACAAACTGATAAGGATACCCCTTGGCGGCCAGAGCCTTGGCCATATGCTCATTAGCGATGACCCAGTCGTGATAGTTGTCGCGGGTGATGAGAAGGTCTCGATCGCTGACAAGCATCCAGATCCGCAGCGGCTTCTTCGGGCTGTTGGGAATAAGCGTTTCATGGAACTCCCACGCCCCGTGCGGTGTCTCTCGGTTGTACGGCCACTGCTGGTACACGAACGTGCCTGAGTAGCTCAGAACGCGGTGGTAGAGATCCGTGTGATACCAGGCCATCTCCATCGCGGCCGCTGCGCCGGAGCTGCAACCCGTCGTCGCCCTGCCGTCCGGATCCTTGGTGAGCTTCACGTTGTATTTTTTCTCCACCAGGGGAAGAATTTCCTTCTCTACGAACTCCGCGTAAAGGCCGGACATGGTGTCGTACTCCAGTCCCCGCTCGCTGCCCTGAGCGTCGCCGCTGCCGTTCGCGATGGAGATCGCAATCATCACCGGCACCCGGTGCGCGGCGATCAGATTGTCGAGTGCGGTGAACAAAGTCCGGTCAGGTCCATCTGCCCCGACGATGAATGGCGCCTCCGTGCCAGGTACGTATTGTTTGGGAATGTACACGGCAACCTTGCGTGTATAGGGAGCAGGATAGCTGTTGACGATCACCTTGTTGGGATCAGCGGGGTCCAGCACGGCGAAGGTGTTGGGCTCGCGCGCGATGCCGGGATAGATCTTGCTGTCGGTGGATTCCACCGTGAATTCAAAGACGTCACCCTGGGGCACGCTATCCTTCGCGGCCACGTCCGGCGCGGGATTATGGGTGGGCCCAATGATGAAGTTTCCGTCTTCCTTCGCCGAAGGGATGGCGCCGTCGGGCAATTCCTTCGCTTGGACGTAGCCGGGCGTGTTCGGATCGCGCGTCGGAGCCGGCGGGCGCGCCCCGCTCGCGGCCTTTGCCGGAGCCGCCGGGGTTTGGGCCATTGCCGGGCCCAAGCCGGCCACTAGGCAGATCAAGAACGCGCGGGTCGGAAGACGGAACATGCAGAACTCCTTTCACCGATCTTAACCTAGACATCTTCGAGCGCACGGTGCCCTTACCTCTTCGTAACCGTCTGAGGAGTGCGCCCGCTTTTGACGATCAACTGAGTCAACAGTTCCACAACGGTGTCCAGCGGGAGAATATCGGCGATCGCGATCGGTGTTCGCCCGCGGGCATCTTTCACGTCGAGATCCGCGCCTTTGTCGGCGAGAAATTGCACCACTTTGGCAATCTCGGGCTGCGTGGAATTTCGGATGGAACCGGTAACGGAAGCGTGCACCGCGTTATCGCCAGCATCCGTCACGGCGTTGATTTCCGGATCCAGCTCGTAAGCGTATTTAACAATCGCCACGTGCCCGCTTCCGGCGGCCGACATTAACAGCGTGGTCCCATCTTGGCCTTTTAGTTTCGGATCCGCGCCCGCGGCCACCAGCAAGCGCATCACATCCTCATGGTTCGCTTTCGCAGCCAGATGCAGGGCAGTCAATTCTCCCGGAGGTCCCCGGAACGGACCATTACCTCTGGCTTCCGGCGTAACCTTCGCAGTTCGCGCATTTGGATCCGCACCCTTGGCCAATAATTTCTCCACCAATTCCACGCTGCCGCCTTGCGCGGCCACGTCGAGAGGCGTGACGCCCAGCTTGTCCGCATGATTTACGCGGGCGCCGTTCTGAAGTAAGACTTCAGCGGCTTCAATTTTTCCACCGGTCACAGCAATTTGTAAGACGCTTTGTCCGCTCAGAACAGTATCGTCCGCGTCCGCCCCCGCTTGGAGCAGGCTCATGACAGACTTAGCGTCACCCTTTTGTGCGGCGAATATCAGGGGAGTGAATCCGCCTTTCGAAGCCGTACTCGCTGTTGCCCCGGCCTTGAGCAACATCTCCACAACGTCCGAACGTCCCGCGGCCGCTGCCCACATCAAAGCGGTCTGGCCTTGGCGCCCTTCCGCGGCGTCCAGCTTAGCGCCTTTCGACAACAGGAGCTTTACCGCTTCCGTGCTGCCGGAGCGCGCGGCCAGCATTAACGCGGTTTCGCCGCCCCAGCGCGCGGCGTTCGAATCGGCGCCGGCTTCCAGCAGCTTTCGGATGACCGTTCCATTTCCGTTGGCACACGCCAGCGTGAGCGGCGTTTCTCCATACTCGTCCGCCGTATTCACTTTGGCGCCGGCCTTCATAAGGAGGTCCACTGTAGCCTCCTGATCGAGATAAACCGCCCACGCCAGCGGTGTGGCGCCGTCCGGCTGCGGCGAATTCACGTCTACATGAGCGCTCAATAGCGAATTCACCGCTTTGAAATTGCGGTCTTTGATGGCGTCAATCAGCGGTAAATCGCTGGCCGCGAAACACGGCAGACCCAATACGGCCGAAAACAAAACGACTGACGTTACTGTGTAACAAACGTGGCGCAGACTCTCAGTCTGCTGCGCCGGCACTGATTCGGGTGGAGACGAGTCTCCACCCGGCAGGCAGAAGTGCCTGCGCCACATCCGCATGCTAAACTCCGCTGAGATATTGGACCTCGCCTGTGCTGTCCCCCAGGTGTTCGGCACGAACGCCGGCTTTGTCCAGCATTGCCAAGAGCAGGTTATTCATCGGCGTTTCCTTGGGATACCGGATGTGCCGGCCGCTCTTGATCTGGCCCGCCGCGCCGCCCGCAAGAACCAGCGGCAAATCGTGATGCGTGTGCGCATTTCCATCGCTGATGCTGCTGCCGTAGAGGATCATCGAATGATCCAGCAGGCTGCCATCGCCGTCGGGCGTGGATTGCAGTTTCTCCAGCAGATACGCAAACGTCCTGACATGCAGTTCATTGATTTTGACGGTTTTCGCGATCTTCTCCGGATCGTTCTGGTGATGCGTCACCGAATGATGCCCGTCCAACACGCCGATGGAGCGGTAACTCCGGTTGCTGCCTTCATGCGCCAGCATAAATGTCACAACGCGGGTCATGTCGGTTTGGAATGCAATCACCAACAGATCGCTCATCAGCTTGGCGTGATCGGTAAATTCCTCCGGGATTCCCGACGGCCGGTCCAGCACCGGCATCTTCATCGCTGCGCTTTGTTGCTCGGCCTTTTGAATGCGGCGCTCGATGTCGCGGATGCCATCCAGGTACTCGTTCAGCTTGCTGTTATCTCGTGTTCCCAACCCAGGCCGCAGGCGTCCGACATTTTCCCGGACATAATCGAGAATGCTGGAGTCTTCCTGCATCCGTTTCAGCCTGGAGGCCGAATCGGTGCTGTCACCATCCCCAAAAAGACGCTCGAATACGGCGCGCGGATTCACTTCCATGGGATTCGGCGTGGATGGAGTCCGCCAGGAAATGGTGTTGGTGTATGCGCAACTGTAGCCAGAGTCGCAGCCTCCCACCATGCTGGGCTCCTCCAAACCCAATTCGAGCGAAGCGAACTGCGTGGACTTGCCGAGTTCGGCGGCGGCGATCTGATCCGCGGAAATTCCGGCGTGGATGTCGGCACCCTCGGTTTTCTTGGGATGCATGCCTGTAAGCCAGGTGGCGCCTGCTCGTGCGTGATCGCCCGGGCCGTCGCCCAGAGCGCGGCCGCTCACCTGCGCCAGACCGCTCAACACATTCAGCCGGTCCCGAAAAGATTCCAGGGGCTTCATGGTGGAAGCGAAATCGAACCCAACTCCCTCAGCCGAAGGAAGCCAATTCGCCTGGATGATTCCGTTCGGAACATACACGAACGCGAGCCGCACCGCGGGTTTCGCGGCCAGACGGGTCGCGGCCATGGCCGGAACCATGGCGTCCAACAACGGCAGTGCCAAGGTCGTGCCTATGCCGCGTAAAAATGTGCGGCGAGGGAGCGCTTTCTTGATGACGATCATGTCTCGGGAGTTCTCCTCATCTGAAACGGTACACTTTTCACAATTGCGCCGATTAGCGCTCGAAAACTCGGGGCTGGCGCGCTTTGGTCCCCTGCGCCCGCTTCACGCACGATGGACCGTACCGCCGGCCTGTCGGATGTCTCAAGCCCGCGTCCCAGAGCGTAAGTGAGAAGCCGTTCCGCCACGGTTGCAATGAAATCATCGCGCCGGGAAGTCAGCAGCACTTGCCTGAGACCCGGCATGCCGTCAAATTGAGTGCCATCCGGCAGCTTGCCCGAAGGATCGATCACGTGGCCGGCATCCTTGTTCCGCCATTTGCCGACGCCATCATAATTTTCCAGCGCAAAACCCAGCGGGTCCATGCGAGAGTGGCAGGCGGCGCAGACTGCATTGGAGCGATGCAGCTCCATTTGCTGGCGCATGGTCAAGAGACTTCCGTCTTCCCCGTGAGGCTTCAGGTTGGGGACCTCGGGCGGTGGCGGCGGAGGCGGCGACCCCAACAAATTATCCAGAATCCATTTGCCCCGCTGCACTACGGAGGTGCGGTTCGGGTACGATGTCACAGTCAGAATACTACCCTGTCCCAGCAATCCGCCCCGATTAGGATCGGTAACGGCGATCTGGCGGAATTGCGAGCCGTATACGTTGGGAATACCGTAATGCTCCGCGAGGCGCTGGTTGACAAAAGTGAACTTCGAATCCAGCAGATCCGTCACCGGGCGATCGGAACGGAGAATTTCGGAAAAGAACAACTCCGTCTCGCGCTCGAAGGACTGCCGCAAGCTGAAATCGAACTCCGGAAAATCGTCCGGGTCGGGCTTCACCTGCGCCAGGTTTCGAAGATACAGCCACTGTCCCGCAAAATTGCTCACGAGCGATTTTGCGCGGTCATCATCCAGCATGCGGCTGACTTGCCGCGCAAGGACCGCTGGGTCGCGGAGTTTACCTTCCCCGGCAAGATTAAGCAGTTCGTCATCCGGGATGCTGCTCCAGAGGAAGAAGGAGAGCCGGGACGCTAACGCGTAATCGTTTACCTGGTACACGCTTCCCGCGGCAGCGCCAGCAGGGTCGCGCTCGATCCGAAAAAGAAAATCGGGCGAAACCAGCATGGCGCGTAACGCCATTTCCACGCCATTCTCGAAAGTTCCTTCGCGCCGGCCGCGCTCGTAGAAACCGAGCAGGGGTTGGACATCGGTGGAGGTAACCGGCCGCCGGAAAGCACGGTAAGCCAGCGTGGAGATAATTTTTTCGGCGCACCGCAATTCGTCGTTCGCTCCGGCCGCTTTACAGACGAAGATCTTTTCCCGGCAGGGCGTGTCTCCAGGACCGGTAATGTTGTACGGCCCGGAAATCGTCAGGCTGGCCAACGCTGGCGCCGCGCCTGCCGGCAGATCGTAAGATTTCAGTCTGGCGCCATCCAGCCGAAGATCGGCGAAGGGAGCAGGCCCAGCAGCGCGCGGCGGTGTGGACCGGGCAGCCGCTGCGCCGGGCAAACCGGCAATCACTTCCGGAAACGCTTCCTGACGCGGGAATGTCAGGGCTACAGTGCGTGTCCCGGCCTTGATGGGCAGCCGCAATTCCAAGCTGCGAGTGTCTTGTGGACCATCAAATCCGGCAGCCGGCGCTAATTTGACTCGGATGACATATTCCGCATCCAACGGAAACCGGTAACTTACCGAGAGGCCGCCAGCCGAATCGAACGGAAGATCATCGCTTACACGCTCTCGCCGCCGCGAATTTTTTGGAGGCCGGAATTCTACGCTTTCGGGTTTAATTGCTGGATCGCCCACGGCCAGTCGGCTCACTGTGCGCGCCACCGACATATAGCGTTCGATCAAAACCGGCGCCATCGACAGAACCTCGCCGATGTTGTCGAAGCCGTAGCCCGTATCGTCGGGCGGGAGCATTGTTCCCGGTTTAATGTCGAGTGCGAGCAAATCGCGGATCGCATTGCTGTATTCGGTCCGGTTCAGTCGATGGATGGTAGGCCGCCCCGGATTCAGATGAGTGGCCGCGGAGCGGTCCAATTCGTCTTGGAGCCACCGGGTGAACGCCAGCGCGCCGGCGGCGTCCGGGCGCGGCATACCCGGGGGAGGCATCTCGCCCGAATGTACCTTGCGCAGCACTTTTTCGAGTGTTGCGGAGTTGCCGGCGATGTCAGATAAATCCATCCCCGCGAGCGCGATCCCGCCAGATTTCAACGTCTGGTTGTGACAGACCGCGCAATATTGTTTGATCAACGCCTGGGACTCGGACGCGTGCGCAACGGAAGAGTCAGGAGCGCTGTGGGCAGGCACTGCTAAGCTGAGCAGTAGCACTGCCATGCCGATTCTCCCGCGACGCTCCGGCTGCCTATACATCCACTTACTATCGTAATAGATAGCGATGCTTCCGGGGCGAAGCGGCCTGATGTTCGTCTATGCGATGCCCACGATGGGAATCAGCGGGTCGATCCTGGCGCCATTCGCCTAAACCACGGACCCATCCGAATCGCGTTTTCGGATTTCCAATCCCGAAGAAACAACCTGTGTGGAACCAGAGATCATCGTTCAGACGCTTGCCGGTTGTAGAAGTAAAGCCACTGAATGTAGAATGGTTTCCACCACGCATTCGTCGCCCATCTTCGTGTTGATCATGACGTCGAAATACTCGCGGGCGGGCCAGTCCAGGTCGAAGTACCGCTTGATGTAAGCCGCGCGGTCACGGTCCACGGTTTCGGCCAGCTCAATCGCTTCGGATTCAGTTTTGCCGCCGGCGCGTAGACGGCGCACCTTATCTTCGAAAGGCGCATAGACGAAGACATGGAAGACGTCTGAGCGGTTTTGCAGATGGTATGCCGAACCGCGACCCACGATTACCGCGTTGCCCTCGCGCGCCACGTCGGTCACGATCCGCCGCGTAATGTCCTTGATACAATCCGCGTCGACGATTTTCAGTTTCGGCGCATTCAGGCTACCTTCGAAGCTCCCTTTCATGAAGGCCTTGAACAACCGGTAGCGCAACGAGTCTTTGCGTTCCTCGTGCTCCTCCACTGTGCGACTGGGGCAATCCATCAACCGGGCGATCTCATTGGTCAAGGCCTGATCCCACAGCTTCCAGCCCAGACGCTCCGCCAGCTTGCGCGCCACATCGGCGCCGCCGCTTCCGTACTCGCGTTCGATGGTGATGGTGCGGATCATAAACCTTCTATCACTTTACGCCTGCCGGGGGCCGCTGACAATAGGGGCTGATAGTGGGGCAGTTATCCCACGGCGATTTCGCCGCCACCCGAGGGATCGTTCTTGCGAACGATGAATGAAAGCAGGAACATGATGCCGGCGCCGATCGCCAGCACCATGAAGGTGTCGATATAAGCCAGCGTTTGCGACTGAGCCAGTAGGGATTGATAGATCCGGCCGTAGGCTTGCACCTTCGCGTCAGGCACACTGAGACCGGAATGTACCAGTGTCCGCGCGAGCCCATTGACCTGGTTGCGGAACGCGGGATCGTAGCTCGAGGCGTGAGCCCCCAGGTAGGATTGATGGAGCTGCGCACGGCGCGCCAGCAGTGTAGTAACCATAGACGTTCCGACGCTGCTGCCGATGTTTCGCATGAAGTTTACGATCCCCGCGACGCTGTTGCTCTTCTCCGCTGGGATCCCGATGTAACAAGCCAGCGTGATCGGCACGAAGAGGAATCCAAGACCGGCTCCCTGCGCCACGCGCAGCCATGCGGCCGAGCGGAAATCGATGCCGAGGTCCAGCCGTACGGTGGAGTAGAACATCGCTAACGCGAGAAGCAGCCAGCCGAAGCCGATGATGTACTTGGCCGGAAATTTCGACGTGAGCTGCCCCACCAGGGGCATTTCAAACAGCAGAATCAGCCCGCTGCCGGAAAGCACCAGGCCGGCCGACTCAGCCGTGTATCCCAACAACGTCTGCAGGAACAGGGGCATCATCACCAGGGAGCTGAACAGCAGCACGCCCAGGCTAAACATCATCATGTTCCCCACCGCGAAATTGAAGTTCTTGAAGAGACGCACGTCGATAATCGGAGTCTTGTCGAACCACTCCCAGATCACCAGCGAAACGAGGCAGACCGCGGAAATCAGTATGAGCGCGACGATGAAGCGAGACCCGAACCAATCGTCCTCCTGCCCTTTATCCAGCAGTACCTGCAGCGCGCCCACTCCCAACGCGAGCAGAGCGATGCCGATGTAGTCGACTCGTACGCCGCCCGTTGTAGTCCGCTTCAGATAGGGCGGATCCTCCACCATTCGATATGCCAGGAACAGCGTCAGTATCCCGACTGGAAGGTTGATGTAAAAGATCCAGCGCCAGGAGTAATTGTCCGTAATCCATCCGCCCAGAGTTGGCCCGACGGTGGGAGCTATCACCGCCGTGATTCCATAGAGTGCGAAGGCCATGCCGCGTTTCTGCGGAGGAAAAGTATCGGCCAGAATGGCCTGCGCCATCGGCTGCAGACCGCCTCCGCCCACTCCTTGAATCACCCGAAAGACAATCAACGCCCCCAGCGTCGGCGCCGCGCCGCACAGTAGTGAACTGAGGGTGAACAACACGATGCACGCCAGAAAGAAACGCTTGCGCCCAAATATTCCAGCCAGCCAGCCGCTGATGGGGAGAATAATCGCGTTGGACACCAGGTAGGAAGTGAGCACCCACGTGCTCTGATCGTTACTGGCTCCCAGGTCCCCGGCGATGTGCGGCAGGGCGACATTGGCGATACTCGTGTCCAGCACCTCCATGAACGCCGCCATCGCCACCACCACGGCAATCAGCCAGGGGTTGAATTTCGGAGTCCAAGGCTCCGCTCGCGGAGCGGAAACAGGAGCGGGTGCTTCAGTGTTTTCAGGCATCCGGCCTCGCGTTATTGCGCTAAGTAAACTTTCGGATCGACCGACATTCCCGGACGAAGAAGGTGGTCTTTATTCTCGTTCGGCTCCAGATCGATCCGGACCGGAATGCGTTGCACCACTTTCACGTAGTTTCCCGTCGCGTTCTCCGGCGGCAGCAGACTATAGCGCGATCCGCTGGCGCCCCCGATGCCCGTGACGTGTCCCGAGAATTTATGATCGTAAGCGTCCACTGTGAATTTCACCTTTTGGCCGGGCTTCATTTTCCTGAGTTGAGTCTCCTTGAAATTGGCCGTCACCCACACGTCGTCGAGCGGTACCACCGCCATGAGTTGCTCGCCCGGCGACACATTCTGGCCGATCTCAGCGGTCTTCTTGCCAACTATGCCGCTCACTGGCGCAACTATAATCGTGTAGCTCAAGTTCAGCTTGGCCTGATCGAGTTGAGCTTGGAGTTCGGCAACCTTCGCGGCGGCGGATTTCAGCCGCGACTGGCTTTGCGAGACCTGCTGGGGCCGGGTCATCGCGGATTGGATGGAGGCGTCGGCCTGGGGGATCTTGGTCTGCGCCTGCTGAATGGCGGCTTCGGCCACGCCAGCGTTGTGTCGCGCTTCCAGGACTGCAGCGTTCTGGGCCGCCACGGTGGCCTTCGCCGCCAACGCGGTCTGCTCGGCCTGGTCGTATGTTTGGCGCGAGATTTCGTCCTTATCGACCAACAGCTTATAACGGGCGGCATCGTCGGCCGCTTTCTTGTAATTCGCCTCCGCTTCGTTCACCTGCGCCTGAGCGGTCGCGAGACGCGCTTCGGCCGCTTCAAACTGCCGCTCTGCGCCGAGCAGACCGGCGTTGGCGTCCGCGCGCGAGGACTTGGCATTTTGAAGCGTGCTCGCCGTGTTGGTGGAAATGATCGGAAGGTCCGTACGCGCGCTCTCGAGAGACGCTTCCGCGTCGGCTAAATTCGCCTGGGCCTGGGACACTGCGACCTCATAGTCGCGTGGGTCGATTTTCACCAGTACATCCCCAGCTTTCACGATTTGCGCATCCTCGACAAGAACTTCGCTTAAGTGACCGGAGATACGAGCGCTGATCGCATTCACGTGCCCATCGATCTGCGCGTCGTCGGTGGATTCATACGAGCTGAGGTACATCCACAGGAAGTAGCCTCCGATGGCGACAATGATCAGCAGCACCCCAATCACCAGGAAGATACGCGCCCGACTCCGTCTCGGCTTTCTTCTTGCCGGCGGAGGTGGAGCTTCGGTGGATTTCTGTTCGACTATTGTGTCGGCCATTTCATTTGACCCTCATTTCACTTAGCCACTTCAATGAATTTCTTGATTTGCTGATCGGCCTGGCCCAGCGCGCGCGCCAGCGAGACCTTGGCCAGGTTATGGGCGTACAGCGCGCCGATCAGGTTATCATTGGCGGCCGCGACCGTTCCTTGCGCCTGCACCACCTCAATAGTATCGGTCACGCCGGCAGTGAACCGGTCGCGCGCCTGATCGAGGGTCTGGTTCGAGAGGCTCAGATTATCCCGCGCGACGGCCACCTGATCAGCAGCCGATTGCAGGTCAAGAAATGCATTCCGGACCTGCACCTCCACTTGCGCGCCCAGATCCGCCAGGTCGTCGGAGCGCTGCTTCAGCGCCGCACGAGCCTTTTCGACATCGCCGCGAATCCGGCCGCCATTGAAGATGTTGAAGTTCAGAGCGCCATTGATTGTGAAGACGCCATGCGAGTTGGCAAGCGTGGGCCCGGTGTCGCCGTAAAAGCCACTCAGGCCCACCGTGGGATACCATTCGGCGCGCGCGGCTCCCAGCGTCTGCTGCGCGGCCTGCACCTGTTTCTTCGCGCTTTGGTAGTCCGGCCGTTGCGCCAAAGCAAGTTGTATGGCCTGTTCCTGGGTGATTCCGCTGAGCGGTGCAAACGGCGTCGTGTCAGCGATGCTGAAGGCCTGGCCCGGCGGCAGGCCGATCACGCGTCCCAGCGCCAATTTATCCTTTGCGAGCTGATTCCGTTGTGCGAGCAGCTGTTGCTGCTCCGTCTTGAGCTGCACCTGCGCGCGCAGCACATCTATACCCGCCGCAGTTCCTGCGTTGTGTTGATCCGACGCCTTTTTGTACAGCGCTTCGTCGGTGGCCACCTGCGCGTTGATGGATTCCTCGCGAGAGCTGTCCGCGATCACCTGCAGATACGCGCCCGCCACGGCCTGTGTTACCAGATCTCGCGCGTCCTGAACGGAGAGTCGCGCCGCTTCTTCACTCGCCTTGGCGGATTTGAAGGTCCGGTGCGCGCTCCAATCCAGAATTTTGGCTGAGACATTCGCTTGCGCGGCCGTATACGAGAACGGACCTACGATGGTAGGGATCTTAACGTACGGATTGGGCGGAATGTTCAGCCCCAGGGTCCTCAAATTGAGCTGCTCCTCGGTCTCGGTCAGGCTTCCGGTCACTTGAGGTAGCAACGTGGATAACGCGAGTATCCGTTCCGCCCGCGCCGTTTGGCTCGCGACGTCGCTCTGGAGCAGGCCGAGGTTGAATTTCAGACCCCGTTGAATGGCGTCATCCAGGGTCAACGGCAACGGCGTTGACGACGCGGCGCCGGAGGGAACGCTGCCCTGGAATGGATTGGACTGCTGGCCGAGGAACTGCGAAACAAACAGCAGTCCGAGGCTGGAACAAGAAAGGATGCGGAGATTGATGCGCGACAAAATGAATTTCCCTTTCTGCTTCGAACCCACGGTAACGTGATGCTTCGACGCAGGTCTTGGATTCCGAAGGGCGTCCGAGCAACGTCCCGGCCGGGCTTCGGATGGATAATTCCGGGAGACTTCTAGAAGAGGGCAACGCGAGAGGGCCATATCCAGTTGGCGCCGCTTGAAGGTCGTCGGATGCGCCAGCATTTCACGATTATTTCATGGTGTCAGCCTTGGCCGCGGAGTTGAAACACAACCTATTCTGACGCCGGACACCGTTCCGGCGAAGACTCGACATGCAGACTACGTCTTCGTTATCGCGGCGGTTGCTGTTCACAGCGGCAATAGCGAACGGCTTAGTGAGGTAGAGGGCCTATTGAGAAATCTGCAACTTTCCATGAGATCAGGTTCTGTGATTCAAGCAGCGCGACGTGCTCTCGCCGGGATCGCCTCGACGGAACCTCGATACCTCTTGTTACAACCGAATTTCATGAGTCTCGGGATTAGAGTCGATACGATACTTGACTATTTGACAAAGCGAGGCACCAAGTCTGGCCCGTCGCAAAGCCGTTAAGGGCGCAACTCTTCAATAGCTCGAAACGCGCCTCAGCTTGCGAGCCGCTCTCATCGATAGGCGGTGCCGTCGCAGGCATTCACGGCGCATGACCCGCTGATCCAGCCACAGGCGGATATGGCTACGTATGTATGCCAGGATGGACGTTCTTCGCATACTCGATTATGGGCCGATTCGCCGGCGGATTGACAGGGTCGAAAGTGATTGAAGTACTAGCCTACCTAGCAACCTGCTCGCAGAGGCACCTGTCCGAGTGATGGCACTCAACGAGGAAGGTCCATTTTGGGGGAAGGATAAATCGGTACCGATGCCAACCGTCGCAGTGTTATCAGAGTTAAACCGCTCGGCCCCTGTGGTCCAATCGCCCTCGCTACACCTGTAAGACCGGTCGGACTCGCAACGGTCGAAGCCGCACAAGTGTTGCCGGCCGCTCCTTGCGGTCCAATGGAGCCGGCAAGACCTCGGGTGCGGAGCTGCGGCATGATAAACGCCGCCGAAACGCCCCATCCCCCTTCGCGTCCTCAATTCCAAAGGCAGGATCTACTTTTTCAAAATGCGATCTGCCTTAGCGTCGATTTTCTTCTTGTCAGCTTCGCTCAGTTTGCCTTGATGCTCCATTTGAGAGGCGCGAGCCTTTGCATTTCTGGCGTGACTGGCGTCCGGCATCGGGTATTTGCGCTTCTCTGGCAGCCCGAATTCTTTTTTTGGCTCGGCCTTCTTCTTCGCTGCTGTAAGTTTTGCCATGATAACTCTCCTTCGCTAACTGCGAGCACGTCAGGGTCCTAATTCAACGATTATATCTAGGCTCCGGCTAGAGGCGGATCACTTAACGGCGAGAAGATGGGGTGCCCCGTTGTAGGAGATGAACAGAACCGGAGCTATCGACAACAGGGCGACCGGCGTAAGAATGGTCATAACGGATTCCATATTCCGGTTCATCCGATCTACGATCGGGAGAAATGCCTCCGGCTTGAACGCACGCATGGACCTGCTCAAAGCCAGCCATGGCCCCCAGTAAATTCCACAGACCAAAAGCCGATAGAACGATGTTGATCAGTTCCCACATCTTCAGAGTCATGGTCCCCTTCCATTCGATGCTTTGTTTCCAATTTAGACTAGCTGAGAATTTCTGCCTGCCGTCTAGTGCTGACGCCGGCGAGCCGTTGCTCCCCGTGCCCCGGCATGCTCAGGGGCCGGATGTTGGCGAGAGCATTCGGTCCGTGAAGTACCCCTTCGCGAGATCCTGATTGAGCCTCGGGTCACGATCGGTTCCGAGGTATTCATCGAGAAAGTCCAGAAGAGCTTGCACTTTGGGCGTCAGGCGCGCCGGGCCGGAGAAAAGTGCGCATAGGGTAATCGGCTCAGGAGTCCACTGGGGCAGAATCGGCGTCAAATGGCTGCGAACGTCCGGGCTTTTCGCCATCCATAGGGGCATAATAGCGACGCCAAACCCACTGATGGCAAGCTTCCGGGCAACCGTTGGATCGCTGGTAACCACTCGAAAAAGGATGTTTGGAGTCACGATCCTTTTGCCCCGGCTCAGCTTCCAGGGTCCGGAACCGATACAGCGGTGAGCGGTGAGGTCATCCGGAGTCGCCGGAATACCCGACGCTTGGATATAGCCGGGGCTGGCGAAAAGCCCTCGAACGGTGCCCGGATAGGGGCGCACACGGCGCAAGGAATCCTTTGGTGCCAGCAATTTGAAGAACACATCCGCGTCTTCTCGTGGCTCTTGATCCCAACCCGTTGCGTACGGTTCGATCTCAATGCGTAGATCAGGGTAGCGTCCCAGGAATTCTTTCAGTAAAGGCGCTAAGACATCGCGGGCCATAGTGATGGGACAAACCACTTTGATGAGCCCGGTTGGGTTCGAGCGGCGGTCTTCCAGCAACTCCCTGCCGTGTCTGAGGGTCTGCAATGCGCGTCGGCACGATTGCAGGTACTCCTTCCCCGAGTCGGTCAGGACAAGGCCTCTGGGGCTTCGCTGCACAAGGAGGACGCCAAGATGCTTTTCAAGGCGAGTCAACGCCCGGCTCACCGTGGAAGTAGGGAGCTGCAGCTCCTTTGCCGCAGCCGTCAGCGTGGCCGCCTGTGCGACCGCGACAAAGGTGCGGATATCGTTGAGATCGAGGTCATTCATCGGCGGCGCTTTCTTTTTCCGGCTGCACAAGGCCGGCAGTGAACAAATCTCCGCGCGGATTCATTCGCTTGCAGGTGCGCGACGCAGCTCATCTCCGCTGAGCCTACCATCAGTATTGCATTCCCGCAATGCGGTTTTGCGCTAGAAGGTGTATCCAAGCGGTTCGGCGAAGCATATATACATCTAAGCTTGCTTAGGCCAGCGAAACAATTCGACAGGCAAATGAAAGAGAAAGTGATGCGATGAAGATTTTAGTCACAGGCGGCACCGGCAACGTTGGTGCGGAAGTCCTGAAGGAGTTGCAGAAGCGCAACGCGGACATTCGCCTGCTTGTACGCAAAGAAGGCGCTACGCCGAAGGGGTTTGAGGTTACGATCGGCGATTTGCTCGATCCGGTCTCCGTACAGAACGCATTACATGGAGTGGACAAGCTCTACCTGCTGAACGCCGTCGTTCCCGATGAACTAACGCAGGGCCTTATTGCCTACGACCTGGCCAAGAAGCTGAAGCTGAAACATATCGTCTATCACTCGGTCTTCCGCGTGGACCGCTTCAAGGATGTTCCCCACTTTGCCTCCAAGCTCGCGATTGAAAACGCTATGCGGGAGTTCGATGTCCCGTTCACGATTATCCGCCCAAACTACTTCAGTCAGAACGACGCGACGTTGAAAGACGCGCTTATGAAGGCTGGGATCTACCCCATGCCCCTCGGCCAGGCGGGCATTTCCGCGGTTGATATCCGGGACATTGCCGAGGCCGCCGCGATTGCGCTTACCTCCGACGGACATCTCGGCAAAACCTACAACTTGAACGGCCCGGACGTGCTGAGCGGTCCCAAGATGGCATCGATTTGGAGCGGGCTGCTGGGTAAGGAGATTCGCTATTCCGGGGAAGACATGGATGCGTTCGAGCAACAGATGAGAGAGCGGGTGCCATCGTGGTCGGCGTTCGACATCCGCATGATGTTTGAAGGGTATCTTGAACGTGGCTTCGTCGCGGAGACGGGAGACATCGAGACGTTGACGGACCTCCTGGGACATCCGCCTCGCAAGTACGAGGACTTTGCTAGAGAAACCGCCAAGTTTTGGAAGGCGTGAGCAGCTTCAAATGAAGCCAAACCGAGACGGAACATTAAAGAGGAGAAACGAAATGTCAACTGCTCTACCGACGATCCCACCGGACAACCCCCAACGCAATCTCTCGCTGGCGCAGCCCGACAACCTCCCTCACATCGGTCTGGTCGGCGATACCTACACGATCACCGTGACAGGTGAAGAGACCGATGGACGCTTCTGTGTAATCGATATGCACATCCCGCCGGGTGGCGGGCCGCCACCGCACCGGCATGACTTCGAGGAGACCTTTATCCTGCTCGAAGGCGAGATGCAAGCGACCTTCCGTGGCAAGAAGTCGATTGTGCGCGCGGGCGACACACTGAACATTCCCGCCAACGCTCCCCATCAGTTTCACAACACTTCCACCGGGCCGGTGCGCATGCTCTGTATCTGCTCTCCCGCGGGGCAGGAGAAGTTCTTCATGGAGGTTGGGGTGCCGGTCGCCACGCGCACGACGCCCCCGCCGAAGCTGGACGAAAAAGAGCAGGCCGCATTCGTTGAGAAAGTGAAAGCGCTCGCACCCAAGTACCGCACTGAACTGCTTAGAGCGGCGTAGCTGTTGAAGTCCACCGGACCTTTTCGGCGCAAGGACGGCCACAGCGGTTAGGGCATCCGCACGAGGGTCAGGCTTGACCTTCGCTTCGTTCAGGATCATGTTTGTTATCGCGAACCGGAACCACCAGCGGGCTCATTTCCCCCGCTCCTCAGCCTGCACGTTCTGCACTTCATCCAGCAGCCTGGACTTCGGCTTCCCTGAACCGTCGCGGATAAGTCAGATCCTCTCGCATCCCAGAAGTAGTGAGTCTGGCGGTGCACCTGGGCTGAGCGAGAGGCACGCTCGATGCTTCCACAGGCTGCAAACGCAGCCAAGAAGCGCCTTTGTCGTTCCGGTGGGTGTATAGCGGTCGTGCGGGGTACGTTGCGTCTTTTCGCAACCAATCGTAATGGGTTTGCCTATGAATGTTCGCCCACCTAGCCGGCGGACAACTGGCAGAATCTGTAATATCAAGCCATGGGCAAACGCCGGTTCAGTGCAGAGCCGCACGCTCCAAAATATCAACAAGTCTTCGAGAATCTTTCGGCCGACATCCTATCCGGAAAATACAAACCCGGCCAGAAGGTCCCGAGCGAAGCGGCCTTAGTGCAACAGTTCCAGACATCCCGCATCACCGTGGGCCGCGCTCTTCGCGATCTGGTACAGCGTGGTCTCGTGGAGCGGGTCGCCGGTTCCGGCACGTTTGTACGGCGGGCGCCAGTGCCGGAGAGTTCGCGGCTGTTTGGACTTTTGATCCCGGATCTTGGCGCCACCGAGATCTTTGAGCCTATCTGCCGTGGAATAGCAGCAGCTCCACAAGCCGTCCAACATGCTTTGGTGTGGGGAACCGTGGCGCCCGGCGCAGTGTCGCTCGAAGATCAGGCCTTGCAACTCTGCGATCAGTTCAGTCAAAGAGGGGTTGCCGGTGTCTTTTTTGCTCCGCTTGAAAGAGCGCCAAAGGCGCACCGAGTGAACCTGGAAATTCTGTCCCGTCTTGAGAAGGCGAGGATTCCGGTCATTCTATTGGATCGCTGTGTTTTGCCTTATCCCAATCGAGGCCGTTACGACCTGGTCGGGATTGATAATCGTCGCGCGGGATTCATAGCAGCCGAGCATCTGCTTAGACTTGGTGTACCTGGTCTCTCATTTCTGGGTTACTCGGGGAGTGCGCCGACGGTCGAGGCGCGAGCCGCGGGCTTTCGCGAAGCGGTATTCGCGAATGCCCTGACGCCCCAACAAGAGCAAGTTCACCTGCTTGACATGATCACGGAGTCTAGCATCCGGCCAGTGCTGGCCAAGAAGAAACCGGGGCGGGCGTTCGTCTGTGCAAATGACCGGACAGCCGGGCATCTGATGCAAGTTGTGCAACGGCTCGGATATGAAATCCCGCGCGATGTGCGAATCGTTGGCATCGATGATGTGGAGTACGCGAGTTTGTTGCCAGTGCCGCTAACAACGGTCCACCAACCATGCCGGGAGATTGGCGAAGCGGCCATGGCGGCCATGTTGGACCGGATCGCACGGCCTGGTATGCCGGCCAGAGACATTCTGGTGGAATGCCGTCTGATCGTGCGCCAGTCCTGCGGCGCGAAGGCTGGGACCCGCTCGTGCTAACTAGCTCGAGCCGGACTGAATCGGCGAAGTAGCGCCGATCTGAATCGACCCGATAGAAACTTTCTATCCGCTCTGACTCGTCACACCGCGGTGGGCGTTTCAGTTCAGCTGATATTACAGCTTTTGTCTTCCACGCGGTAACTTGGCGCCCTGCCGAGCCATCCATTCCCGTAGACGGAGCGGATGGCGGCGGGCGAAAGTGAACGGCTTCCATCGGCGCACCGTATCAAGAGCGCAAACAAAGACAAAGGAGAAACAGAATGACTGTGAGAATTCAAATGACGTTATTGACTCTGCTGGCTGGAGGTGCAATGCTACTGCCTTCCGCGGCCAGAGCCGATGACCGGAACAAAGAGACCATCTTAACCTTCCGCAGACCGGTGGAAGTGCCGGGACGGGTCTTAGCGGCGGGCACGTATGTGTTCAGATTGGAGGATAGTGTATCGAACCGGGGTATCGTTCAGATTCTCACGGACGGTCGCAAGCAGTTACTGGCAACAATCGTGGCTGTCCCCGACTATCGTGTCCAGCAGACCGATGACACCGTGGTGACTCTGGAGGAGCGTCCCGCGGGTTCGCCGGAAGCGATCCATAGCTGGTTCTACCCTGGCGTCAACCAGGGTCTGCGGTTCGTTTATTCACCGGCCGAAAAATAGACGCCGGACGAATCGAAACCGACGGCACAACCAGTCGCGGCCTGTCAGGCGCCTCGCCAAGTCGCGAGCCGCCGGGCGTCGGCGCCGCCGCCCGCAGCAGAATGAGAGTGCTGCCCTCCTTAATGAAAGTATCCAGCGTCTTCAACAGGATCGGTTTTTCGGACCATACGACCAGCGGGCTCATTTCCCCGGCTCCTGCTCCACCACCCTCATGTAGTCCTCGATCGTCGGCGTTTCGTCAGCTTCGATCAGCCGCTGGGCCTCGGCCACGGCCCGCTGATTTCCGCCTAAGGCCTTGTTCAGTAGGTGCTCAGCGATCCTATCGAGCTGCGCTGGCGTCATCTTGTCGGGGTCCATCTCCCACAGCACGGCGCTGCGATCAACGAACATCCCGATCTCTTTCTCGATCAGCTCCTCACAGCGCGCTGCGGCCGAGTAATGCCCCGTCTGCTGGGCTTCGTGGCTGAGTAGACTGGGCCGGTGCAGAACTCGCTCGCGATTAAGAATTAGAGCCTCGACAGTTGATCGAGCTGCTGCTTTTTGGAGTTCAGAGACTCGATCACGAACGTCAACATTCGTCAACAAACGGCTCGCAGCCTGCAGCGCGATCATGATACTTGTTCTTACACCCCCGCGCTGCGGTTTAAGGCGGTCGGTCTAAGAATTGGGCGTACCCGAGAAATGGACGAAACGACAAAGAACATCGATGAGGTCGTCGCAACCCGGAATCAAAGAGTCGCCGATCTCCAGTCGATGGGCCACAAGATCGCATCATCAGCAACGCCGATAGTCGTGACATTCGTCGATTTGGCCGAATCGACGCAGATGAAGCAAGATCGCGCGCCGGAGGACTGGCTTAGGTATTTGAGTTCATCAGCGGGTTGACCGGTTGCCAAGGGGTGGCGATGGTACGGTGGTCAAGCGGATTGGCGATGAACTCATGGTGACGTTCAAAGACCTAGCGGGGGCAGAGTGTTTTGTCGACTCACCGGTCACGGACACGGTCTTGCAGACCTACCAATACAAGATCGCAGTAGACTTCGGGTCCGCATACCACTTTCGATTTGTCGAGCATCTTGCGGACGATCCTTACGGCCCGGTTGTCGACCGTTGCGCGCGCATCGCGAAATACGCCGGCCCCAGCACGGTCATTTGCAGTCGTGCTTACCGAAATCGCGTCGCCAACCCCGCCGCCTACGTCTCTATTGGCAACTTTGCCCTGCGTGGCTGGCTGCCGGTAGCAGGTGCTCATCCAAAGGTCGTCGGCAGCGATGGTGCGGATCTCCGAGATCAGCAGGTGAGGAGTCACCTGGTCGCGCAAACTCTCCACTGCCAGAATCGCGCCGACAGCGTTTCGCCGAGGCAGTAAGTATTCCGACTGAAGTTCTTTCCCGGCGCTAGGAGTGAAGCCCCATCGGAAGTGGGGAAGTCGCTCGTGCCAAGGGCCGGGCACTGCCATCTGTTCCGTGCAGTTCTCTGCGGAAAGTTCGATAATCGGGTGAAGGTTTCTGGTTCCGAGCTTCGCGCCGAAGAACTCCGGGGGGCCGCAAAAGCCTGCCCGTCACCGACGCGGCTCTTGATCCAAAGCTCATTAATTCGCCGCTTCTGCCAGTCGGGCCTTGGAAAAATCACCTGGCACATGTTCCGCCATACTTTTGCTTCGCGGCTCACTCGCGAGGGAGTAGACATCGTGACCGTCAAGGAGCTACTCGGGCATTCCAATATCAGCACCACGATGCGCTACGCTCACTCAAACGATGAGGCGAAGCGTCGGGCGGTGCAGCGCTTGAAGGGTAGTGACAAAAACAGTGACAGTGGACATCGACCAGAACCCGCTGAAATCAGGTGAGTTAAAAACGGAGAGGTGGCTGAGTGGTCGAAAGCAGCGGTTTGCTAAACCGTCGTAGGGTCAAAAACTCTACCGGGGGTTCGAATCCCCCCCTCTCCGCCAGATTCAACCGGCTTTCCGCGCACGTCCTCTACAGCTTCCGCGTGCTTGGCGATTACAGCAAGAGCACGCGTGGGCGCGTCAGGACGCGACCGGCCTTGTTCCCAATTGCGCAATGTCGCCGGTGGGAAACCAAATTTGGTCGCGAACTGCGCCTGGCTTAGTCCGGATCTTGCGCACATTGATCAGTGGCACATGTACTAGAGTCACTTGGGTCTTGTCGTTCTCGCCGCGCGTCCAGGTGACCGCCTGCTCCAGTCGCTCGATGATGCGAGCGCCACTGTTGGCTGCTTGTGAATGCTTGTTTTCTTACTGATGTCCCGCTCTGAGCGCGATGCTGGTAGTGCGTCGCCTGTGAACGGATTCGAACTGACCGAAAGCTCGCTCGATCTTGTCGTGGATCGCGCCCTGCTTGGAGTGCTCAGCGAATCGCCCAATCTCACTGATATTGCACAACCCGCAGAAGATAGAACATGTCGGTGATTATTCCGCGATCCAACCCCTTCGCTTGAAACTCGGTCGGAGTATCGTATTCACCGATCCAGATGTAGCCTAATGGAATCGCCTCGGTCCCATCGTGCGTTATGGCGCTGGGAGGCAGAGTGGAAAGCACCCAAGCAGGCACGGTGAACTGGGTTGCCGAAACGGGAGCCGTGCACTGAAACTCCACGAATTGAGTCTCAGCCTGATCCGCGAATGAAAGCCCACCGATGGTGAAGAACCCGTTCGGCTGGTTTGGATTGCCTCCACTCCATTGCACTGTAAGGTCGTCCTTTAACGAAACGCTTTGACCCGACGCAGGGCTTGCGATCAGCGCGGCGGCGCTATTCAATGTTTCCGCGACGGAGAAGGATCCTATTTGGGCGCCGCCGGGGCCACTCATGGAATAGTTGAGGCCGCCCCATAGATAGCGTGAGCCGTCGCTGCCGTTTAGCGTGCCGAAATAGTATCCTGGGCCGTATTTTGGAACCGTCACTGTTCGACCAAATCCCTGTACTGTGAGCGTAGGCCCCGCATCGATTTGCCCGGGACTGAAATCGCTGAGTCCATATCCGCACGCGAGCGTCCCGCTTTGACAGGAAATGCAATATCCCGAGGACACGCCATACTCGGCCAAGCCTGCAGTCTGGGGAGTGTACTGGCTGAAGGTTCCGAAGGCGTCGTCGCCTCCGAGTCCCTCTTCGAGGCGGAGGTAACCGAAGTTCACTGTCTGTCCGGATGCGAGTTTGGCGATCAGGTCCGCTCCCAGGATGGAATCCGAGCAGGTTTCTCCAGTGCTAGAAACAGCAATGGTTGCGATGTTACTCATGGCATCGCCTGCCTGGACGCCAACCGGTACGTAACAACCTTCCACGCCCGCCGGTACCTCGAAGACGATTTGATCCACGCCCGCGCAGCATCCGGATCGCCCGTGATAATTTACCGTCGCTGTTGTTGTTCCAACGTACACTTGCGCTGTACCCAGATTGCCGGTCGGAGGTAGGCCGCTATCGCTTGAGGCAATGGCGCCCATTCCCGTTCCCCACAGCACCACCAGATCGCCCGGATGAAATGTATGCACGATGGTGTTGGCACGATAGGCGGTGTCGGAAGCCACGGCTTGCCCGAAGCCAGCCTGGTTGAAGGTGTAGATTCCGAACGCGCTGGCGGCAACCTGAATCGTGGCGGACGCGCTGGTCTGGCTCTCAAAAGTCACAGTTACGTTTGCATTGCCCACGGGGATTGTGGAAGGCAGAATGGCGGCAACCTGCTGATCGCTGGTGTAGAGTATAACGGCCTTCGTTTGTGTGGCACCGGCCGTGATGATCACAGAAGTGCCCGCCAGCGCGGTGGGAAGCGGGAATACGCCAGGAGCAGCGGTTGCAGTGGCTGGCCCCAGTCCTCTTCCGGAAATAATGAAAAGGGATCCTTGTGCAATTCCCGATCCTGGTAAACCAGGCGCCAGGTAGCTGGCGGAATTCACGATCCCATTCGGGTTAATTACCGGTTGAGCGCCGGCCGGCGCGATCACGACTACAAAACCGCACAAAATTCCTGCGATGCGCCAAGTTAAGTGGAGCGGCAAATAAGGCATAAGCAAATCCTCCGCGACCCAATGAGCGCCGAGACAGCCTTGGAATTCTACGCGACTGCGGTGCTGACCTCGGAGTGCACTTCTTCGAGCGAAACGTAGAATCCGAACATCAAATCCTCGGTTCGACTGTCCCGCCGGCTCATGTTCCATTTTACGCGCAGGAATCGTATGGCCGGTTTCTTCGCGAGATTCAGAATTGTGGCGTACAAGCCGCAATAAGATTTTTGCGGAAACATCAGAAGCGGTTTGGTTCCCCAATCGTCTCCCGACGCCGACCCCCAGATAGAAACAGCCAAGCCTTCCTGCTCGACGACATCGTTAATTCCAAGCGTTACCACCAGCAGCTTGCCACCCAGCGTGCCCAGGTCAATCACCGGTCCAACGCCATCGTTTTTTTCTGCACATTGCGGAACGAGGTATTTCGGGGCGTAAGTCAGTTGCGGCATAAGCATACTCCTATATCGGCTTAGTACGAGCACCGTGATTAGTTTGCGGCATTTTGGATACCAATTGACCTCTCGGGACTCCTAGCGTTTACAGATCCCGATGCGTGATGTTACCCATCAAGGTGTCTCATTTCACCCACTTGAACGGGTCTGTCGCATAGCCGGCAACGCATGTAGGCTGGATAAATCGTGGTAATTCGCGTGCCTCTTCCGTAGGCAGGAGGCCAGTATGCGACTCCTTTGGATAGCGTTGCTGCTGACGGCTGCTACAGGTTGCGTAAAGCGCTTTTCCCTGGTCGAAGCGCCCATCGACAAAAGTTGGACCTCTCCTCAAGTGGTGCGATTTAGTGCTTCGCCTCAGGTGATCCATCATGGCGAAACGGCGGTGCTCACCTGGAGTGTCCGAAACGTGTCGCGGGTAATGCTCGAAGAGGCGTTGGAACCTGACGGCAGCCTTTCGGACCGGTACCTCCACTCAATCGGAGACTTCGCCGCTAACGGAACCGTGAGCGTATCGCCAAAAACGAGTGCTACCTACGTGCTGAGTTGCGGACCGCAGACCGAGTCCGGACTGGGATGCGTTTCCGCATCTGTAAGTGTCGTGGTGAAGTGACGCTTGTCCCCTTGCTTACGACGCGCGCGGCTCCAATTCGGGGACTTTGCCCCGCGCGTAAGTAAGCGAGGGGACTAGAAGCGAAGAATCGCTGCAACCGCGGCTCCGTCGGGAATCCGGCCGGTTGGCAACACGAACGCCAGTCCGCCCTGAAGCATGGTTTCCACGGCGGCTATATTCAAGAGATCTTCCTCGCCCCAGCGGCCGGGTCCGGCTCTGCGAATTGCTTCGAGAACTCCAGACATCCTGGCGGCTGGATCGATATAGAGGCGCGCCACGCGCCCTTCCCGCCGCGGCGCGCAGGATGCTGCTCAACCCGGGGAGAATCGCGCGGGTGCCACGCGCTCCTTGGGAATCCTGCAACGCGCGGACCGCGCGTTCCGCGCAGTCGGACCGCACAATCGCATAGGCTTGTGCCAACGTATCCGTTTCCACTGAGCAACTCAGGCTGCCGTGAATACTGCGGGCCAGCAGATTTCGGGTATCGGTTGATCATCCGGTATCGAACCGTATCTTCATCCACGCCTGCCGGCACCAGCGGTGCCTCACTCGCGGCTCCCAGTAGCTGGCGCACGCCGCGCATTGCTCGGGCGGAGCTACCGGAAGCTGCGCGGGTTTCGAGATCATGGTCGTCCACACCTTTTTTCGAATGCCTCACGAGGAAGAACTCTGCGGGCGAATGTAGCTCCATAAGAATCGGCCTGATTTCGAAACATCCTCCCACGTGTAATCGAGGTTTTGCGAATTCTGTTACGGCGAACTGGCGAAACGCATCCGGCGACCGGAAAATCGCCCGGCCCCAGTGAGATCCGCTCAACAAGTCCGGGTCCCTGGCAAGCTGCTCCAGTGGTTCGAGCAATTCTCTTGTTACAGTTTCTGGAACGTTGGCCTGTGCAGCAACGCTACCGCCTCCTGCAGCTTGGTTTTGACGATTGCCGCGAGGGGCGTGGCTTGCGCGCCAGGTCGATAGGACACCCTGTCCAAGCTGAGTGACGGATCGTCTCACAGCATTACCCAGAATATTCCCCGTGGTCTAGCAGTGTTTGTTTTTAGATTCAGCAGCTTACGTATCCTTTTCCCTTCGGCTGGAGGAGGTGCAAAAGCAGGAGCGAAAGGTTGTGGAATGCGTCTCACACTTACTGTCCTCATCGCACTCTCGATACCCAGTTTTGGTCAAACCAATTCAGCCAAGCTCGCGCCCGAGTTGCAAGGACTCCGCCCGGAGGCGACAGTGGATGTAATTATTCAATTCAAGCAAACGCCTACAGCTCTGCACCACGCCACGGTCTCGGCACTCGGGGGGCAACTCAAGCGCAACCTGGATATTATCCGTGGCGCCCACTACTCGGTTCCCGCCCGGCAGCTCGAGGCGCTATCAAACGATCCCGAGATCGTGTT